>JBEGLX010000004.1:0-75695 GCA_041183345.1 Planctomycetota bacterium | reverse complement strand
GCCTCAAGGTCGTGATGCCGAGCTCGCCGTACGACGCGAAGGGCCTTCTCGTCTCGGCGCTCCGCGATCCCGACCCCGTCCTCTTCTTCGAGCCGAAGCGCATCTACCGCGCGTTCCGCGAGGAAGTTCCCGAGGACGAGTACACCCTGCCGATCGGCAAGGCGCGCACCGTCTGCGAGGGCACCGACCTCACCATCGTGAGCTGGGGCGCGAGCGTCGTGCAGTGCATGCAGGCGATCGAGAAGTCGAACCGCTCCATCGAGCTGATCGACCTTCGCACGATCTATCCGCTCGACATGGACGCCATCGAGGCCAGCGTCCGCAAGACCGGCCGCTGCGTGGTCGTGCACGAGGCGCCGCTCACCTGCGGCTTCGGCAGCGAGATCGCCGCGCGCATCATGGAGAAGTGCTTCCTCCAGCTCGAGGCGCCGGTCCAGCGCGTGGCCGGCTTCGACACCACCATGCCGTACTACAAGCTCGAGCTCGACTACCTGCCCGACGCCCATCGCGTGACGCGGGCGATCCACGACTGCCTGGCGTACTGAGCCGAACTCCCGAATCGAGAAGCGCCCCCGAACAGGGGGCGCTTTCGCTTGGTCGGTGCAGAAGCGACCGCCGCATGACGGAAAGGTCGGCGAGCTGCGATTCCGCGTCGGCGCCGACTCACCGCCGATCGACTGAACAAGCGTGAATCGGAGCAAAGCGCTCTTGAATCAGGGCTGAAGTCGCGGAGTCTTCGCCCCATGCACCCGACCGCCGCCAGCTTTCAGTCGCCGCCCGAACAGCTGCTCGAGCGGACCCGTGGGTTGTTCGCACTTCTCGTGTGCACGTGCGATGGCTCCCGATTTCGCGCGAGCAGGTGCATGGAGACCGACCTTCGCACGATCGACGAACTCCGCAGCGTGCCGTCCCTCCGCCTGATTGATCGGATGGGCGCTGCGCTCGGGCTCAACGCCTCGCAGGCTGCAGAGGTGCTCGCGACCGAGCCGCGCGGCTGCGCGACATCCGAGGAGATCCGCGCAGCCATCGCCGACGCCGATCTCGCCGATGACTCCGCACGCCTTGAGCGTCTCGCCGCCGAACTCCAGCGGCGGCCCACGCATCCCGCCGATCTCGGGCTCGCGCATGCCGTCCGCGCGCGCGCAGCGATCGCGCGCGGCGATGTTGCCCAGGCTGGCGCCTCCGCCGTGCTCGCTCTCGAACTTGGATTTGCGCGGACCGACGGGGCGCTCATCCGCAGCCTTGCGGAGTGCATCCGGTTCGAGTCGATCCTCGCGACGCCCTGGGCGGCACCAACCGCTGCAGCGTGGGCGTTCGACCGGCTTCTCGAGGTGACCGTCGGCGTGGACCCGCTCGACGATGACCGTGGAATCCGCGCGCTTCGCCACGCCGCCTGGCACGCCGGCGCGGAGCTTCGCAGCGGCGGCACGCGCGGGCTCTCCGCGCTTGCACGGATGCAGGATCTGCTCGATGCCGCGGCTGATCCGCACGCGCTCGGTTGGGTCGCGTCCATCGCAGCGCTCTCCGCACTCGAAACCCAGACTCATGTCGGCGACGGGCACTCGGCGCCGCTCCTCGGGCTCATCGTGCGGGCCGAGCTCGCGCTCGATGAAGCGTGCTCCGAGTCTGGCGATCGCTTGCTTCTCGTTCGCAGGACTCGGGTTGCGCTCGCGGAGTGGATCGCGCGCGGGACGCTTGGCGAGATCGATGGGCAGACGATTGATCGTGTCGACGAGGACGAACTCTCGCGCGCGCTCCTTTGGTTCCCGACCGCACAGGAGTCTCCAGAGCTGCGCGCGCTCGCCATAGAGCACATACCCCGTTTTCAAGTCATCTCCGATGTACAGGCTTGACGCGTGTTCAAGCCATTGTCGGATGGTGGAGCAAGTCCATTCCTGCACGCCACGGGGGCGGAGGCAGGCAAGCAGATCGGAGGATCCATGCTGACGGACGAGGTTGGTGGTTTGGAAGAGGCACGCGAGGCGCTCGCTCGAGAGAGACTCGAGGAGCTGCAGGCGCTCGCACGCACGTACCGCAATTGGTCGGTCAAGGAACTCGCGCACGCGCTTGGACGCCAGCCTGGGCGCCTCGTGCCCGACAGCGGCATGCCCAAGATCGACCTCGTGGTCGGCTTGGCGAAGGCGCTCGACTGGCCCGTTGAAGCCGTGGTCGATCACCTGATGAAGCCCGCAGCGGGAACTCGGCGCGCGGTGGTGCAGCAGGACGCGCCCGCCGACTACGCCCGGCTCTACAACGAGAGCCTCGCGAAGCGCCTCGAACGCGACCTGACCGAGGCCGTGCGGCTCGCGGTTCGCGCGGGCGCGATCGCCGATACGCCGACACGGCGCGCCGCAGCGCTCGTCGTCGAGGCGCAGGCGCATGAGGCGGGTGGCTCCTACGTCGAGGCCGTCCGCTGCCTGCGCGAGGCGTCGCGCATCCAGGGCATCGCGCTCGATTGGCGGCTCGTCTGCGACGCAAACCTTGCCAACATGCTCTTCATGCAAGGGCAGGGGACGCACGCGCTCGGCATCGCCGCGACCGTGCTCGACTACGTCGCAACCATGAAGCCGACGCCCGTGATCGAATGGGCGAAGGCGCAGGCTTCCTGGGCGCGCGGGCACGCGATCCGCGCGTCGATCCCCACCGAGCACTGCGCGGCATGGCGCCCGCTTGCCGAGAACGCGCGCGAGGACATCCGCCGCGTGGTTGACGTCACGAGCGAGCTGCTGGCCGCAGCGGGGGGATCGCAGATCCACTACGGCTCGATGAGGGCATCCGCCGGCGCGGTGCTGCTCGAGCTCGACGCGCTTTGCGATCCCGAGCGCGCCAGCGACTGCATCAAGGCCCAGCTCGAGATCGTGCGCGAGCATGGCGACCTGACGCCGTCAATCGGTGAGCGCAAGGCATGGGCGGCGGTCGGACTCGCGAACTCCGCCAAGCGGTTCATCAATGACGAGATGCAGCGCCGCGGCGTGCTCGAGATCGCCTCGGCGACGCTTCGCGCGCATGCCGTCGCGACCTCGAACTGGTACTTCGCGCACCAGCACCTCGAGCTCGACGCCGCGCGCCGCCGACAACTCGCGGGCAACGGCGTGGCGTCCCGCGCGCTCGACGCGGTCGAGGCAAAGCTGGTCGCGGGTGTGCTCGGCCAGATTCCCGCCGCGCGACAGGATGCCGGCGAGTTCCTGGCGCTCTATGGAGCACGGGAAGGGGGCCGTCCATGAAGAGGCTCCTGACCACGCTTGCGCTGCTTGTCTTTGCGGCGCATCTCGCCGTGACCGATCGCGCCGCGCGCGCTGAGGGCGGCGCACCGCCGCCACCAGGCTTCGGCGACGACCAGCTCACCATCCCCAAGGAGATGATCCGCGCCTACCTCTCGCAGGTCCACCCTAGCTACCTGCGCTGGCTTGGCAACGGCGACGGCTCGGGCGAGGACTCGCTCGCAGCCTTCACCATCTACTTGTCGACCCAACCGGTGAATCGGTTCGAGCACTGGTGCTTCATGCAGCTCTACATCCGCTCGCACTGATCACCGAGGACGACTGAGAGAAGCAAGCGGGCCGCCCGAAAGGGCGGCCCGCTTCGCTTCAATCGACGGGATCGTTCAGTTGCACGGACCCCAGGCACCGAGGACCTGCGCGAGATCGGCGCCATCGACGACGCCGTTGCCGTCGACATCGCTGCGCGGCAGCTTGCCGCCATCCGTGCCCCAGGCGTTGATGACCGCAGCGAGATCGACGCCGTTGACTGCACCATCCTTGACGATGTCGGATGGACAGCCACAGACGAGGCCTTGCTCGCAACAGTCGGGAATGTTGTCCTGGTCTATGTCAAGCAACGTGCCGTCGAGAATCTGCCCAAAGTCGACGATCCCATCGGAGTTACAGTCGGCGGACCATTCGATCACGTAGGAGACGCAAAGTCTGCTTCCGCACTCGGTCGGGGAGTCCGCAGCATCGTTCCAACGGCCATTTCTGTAGAGTTGCAGGTGATTCTCGGGTGCGGCGTTCGAGATGCAGTCGAAGTCGTTCGGCTCCGTCGAGAGCCAGTTGGTGAATGCCCATGCCTCGCCAGAAACCCAGGTCCATGACCCACCAGGTTCGTGGATAGTTCCACTCGAGTCAGCGGTCTGAAATCCTCCGAGGAACGGCCCGAAGTCCGTTGCAACGAAGGCGCCCGTCGTCGCGAGCGCGAGATTCAGAATGAATTGATTCTCGGTGGGTGCGGTCACCGTCGCAAGAGAGCCACCGCGCGCGAGAGCGGTGGTGCGCGCGAGGTTCCAGGTGAGATCGGGGTTGATCTCCACCATATACCAATGCCCGTTCCCGCCGTCCTCGATGCGCCACTGCACGGCGTCCTGCGCCATCGCGCCGCCCGTAATCGCCATCGCCGCCACCACGCCAGCCAACTCGCGATTCATCTCTGTGCTCCTCGCCGCGGGGTTGTGCGCGGCGGTTGCAGAGCCATGAAGCGACCCGGCGCGACAGAAAATCCCGATGGAAACGGCGAGAACGATGAGCCCGGGCCAGCGCGCGCGACCGGTGCCGCGGGGCGCGATGGCTCGCGCTACGCGCTCAAGTCCCTTCCGCTCATACCGATACGCCTTCACACCGACCATCCCGTCAGCTCGCGGACTCGGTTGAGCTCCACCGCAATCGCAGCCCCATCGGCAGTCCCGAGTTCATCACGAAGGAGCGCTTCGGCCTCTGCGCGGGCGCGCCGGGTGGCGAGGCGAATCTCGGAGGCGACAGTCCGCCCGTCGATCCGATGCTCGGCGGCAAGTTGTTCGTACCCAATCGAATCGAAGAAGTGGCGATGGAAGAGGTCGTAGGCGCGCTCCCGACCATCGGCGGCCAGAGCCGCATGCGCGGCTCGGCAGGCCGCCTCGACCAGCGCCAGCGCCCAGGCGCGCTCGAAGGCTCGCTCCGCATCAGGAGTCGGTGCCGCAAGCAACTCGGTCGATGCGTGCTCGCGCCGCGCCGACTCCCGCGCGCGGTCACGCACGACGCCGCGCGCGTGGAAGATCAGCCCATTCAGCATCCAGCGTCGCAGTGGCAGCCCGCTCTGGCGCCACTCGGCGAGAAAGCGAGAATCGCCTGATTTCGCCGCGAAGTACCCATGCACGATCTCCTCGGGTTCGTCGATGTTGGCCAGCCGAGAGCTCGCGGCGTATGCGACCAGCGCGTCGCGGTAGCGCTGCATGAGATGCACGCGCGCCTCGCGCAGGGCGCCCTCTCCGCCGTCCTCGATGCGCGTCGCGAGCCAGGTCGCGTGCGTCGAGGGAAACTCTGCGAGGACGTCGCGCGATGACATGGTTTCATCCTACTTCCGCGCCAGCCGCGCGCACGCCTTGTGTCGCGGACAGGTCACGAGATGCTCGTTGTACATCCCGACCGCCTGCATGAAGGCATAGACGATCACCGGTCCGCAAAAGGTGAAGCCGCGCTTCTTGAGCGCCTTCGCGAGGGCGACGCTCTCCGCGCTCTCTGCACGGATGTCCCCGCGGCGGCGCAGCTTCACGTCGATCGTGCGGTCGCCGACATGCCTCCACAGGAAGTCGCGGAACGCGCCATCGCCCGCCTCCATGATCTCGAGCCACGCGCGCGCGTTCTTCACCGCGCCCTCGATCTTCAGGCGCGAGCGGACGATCCCATCGTCCTTCAGCAGCCGCTGCACATCGCGCTCGCCGAACCGGGCGACCTTCTGCGGATCGAAGTCCCTGAACGCCCGCTGGAACGCCGCGCGCTTCTTCAGGATCGTGATCCACGACAGCCCCGCCTGGAACCCATCGAGGACAAGCTTCTCGTAGAGCGCGCGGTCATCGACGATCGGCACGCCCCACTCGGTGTCGTGGTAGGCGACATAGACGGGATCGGTCCCGCACCACCAGCAGCGTTCGGACGTCGCAGGCATGCGCGCAGCCTACGCAAAAAGACACCGGCTCCGCGCGAGGCGGAGCCAGTGGGGGGTTCGGTCAGTTGCCTTGCAGCATCCGAAGAGTCCTTCTTCGGATGCGTGAAGCCCGGGTCAGGCCTTGCAGCCGCAGCCAGAGCCGCAGCCCGCGCCCACCATCTGCTTCTTGGCGGCGCCCGCTGCGATCTTCGCCTTGGCGAAGGCGATCGCTGCGGCGCCGGTCGACGTGTTGCCGGCCTGCGTGAGGACCTGCAGCGTCGTCTCCTCGATCTCGACGATCTTGTGGTCGATCTCGCCCTCGGTCATGCCGAGGTAGAGGCCGGCGAGGCGGATCAGGCCGCCCGCGTTGGCCACGAAGTCGGGCGAGTAGCAGATGCCGCGCTTGGCGAGCAGCTCGCCGTCCGCCTGCGGGTCGCGCAGCTGGTTGTTCGCGGTGCCGCACACGATCGAACACTTGAGGTTCGCGATCGTCTTCGCATCGAGCACGCCACCGAGGGCGCACGGCGCGAGGATGTCGACCTTCTCCTCAAGCAGGTTCTTGTCGTTGCCGAGCGCCACGCAGCCGAGTTCCTCGACGGCGCGCTTCATCGTCGGGACGTGCACGTCGGTCACGAGCACGGCCGCGCCCGCCTTGCGGAGCAGCTTCGCCAGCTTGTATCCGGTCGCGCCGCAGCCCTGGATGGCCACGGTCAGGTTCGAGAAGTCGACCTTGCGGCCGGTGTGCGCGAGGCACGCCTTCATCGAGTTGAAGCAGCCGAGCGCCGTGTACGGCGACGGATCGCCGCCGTGGCTCACGGTGTTGCCGCCCATGACATGCTTGGTCTCGAGCGCCATCCAGTCGCAGAACTGCGGGCTCACGCCCACGTCCTCGGCCGCGATGTACTTGCCCGCGAAGGTGTCGACGAAGCGACCCATCGCGCGCGCCTCGGCCTCGGTCGGCTGGTGGCCCGAGTTCGGCATGATGATGACGCTCTTCGCGCCGCCCATCGGCAGACCCGACGCTGCGGCCTTGTAGGTCATGCCCTCGGAGAGGCGCAGCACGTCGTACAGCGCGTCGTTCTCCGTGGCGTAGGCCCAGCGGCGCGTGCCGCCGAGCGCGTTGCCGAGCACGGTCGAGTGGATGGCGATGATGGCCTTCAGGCCGGTCTTCGCATCGTGGTGGAATGCCACGCGCTCGTGGCCGTAGGACTGCATCTCTTCGAGGACGTTCATCACGACTGGCAACTCCGTGAATGGGGGTCGGGTATTCGGGCGATTCCGAACGGGGGGGAAAGATAGCCGCTGCTTCCGGACGGCGTGATGGACAACGTGAGTGGGTTCAGTGCGACTTGAGGGCTTCCATGTCGCCCGCGTACACCGAGCCGGATCCGAACTGCGGGATGCCGGCCTGCTGAGCCGCGACGCTGCGGCCCGTGCCGAAGTACTTCTGGTCGGGCGTCTTCTCGGGGATCGAGTAGTGCGCGTTGGGCAGGAGGTCGTTGGCGGCGAACGCCGCCGCTGCGGCCTTCTTCATCGAACCATCGATGTTGTGGAAGAGCGAGCGGAGCTCCGCCGCCTGCTCGCTGCGCGCGATCGCGCAGAGGTGCTCGACGATCGCCAGCTCGCGTTCGGCGGCGGTGCCGTCGAGGCCCGCGCGCAGGTTCGCGTCGCAGCGCGAGAGCGTGCAGGTCATCGCGTGGATCCAGAGCGCGCTCATCGAGAGCCGCGCCTGGATGGTCTGGTTCGAGATCAGCCGCTCCTCGTGCTCCTTGAACATGAGCTTGACGTGGTGGCTGTGCTCCTGGATCCGCACCATCAGGTCGTCGACGAGGTGGCGCAGGCGCGGATGCGCGCGCGACGAGCTCGGCGCGCCGCGGCGGACGCCGAGGAAGAGCTCCGCGCCGACCTGCATCGCCGTGCCGATGTGCGCGAACGGGTTCGCCTTCACCTTCAGCAGGTACTCGCCGAGCTGCTTCGAGCCGTAGGCGAAGATGAACGAGTGCATGACCTCGTTCGCGCCCTCGACGATGATGTTGATGCGCGAGTCGCGCCACATGCGCTCGACGTGGTTCTCCGTCATGTAGCTCTCGCCGCCCATGATCTGGATGGCATCGTTCACGACGCGATAGCCGAACTCGCTGCAGAAGACCTTGCACATCGCGGTCTCGAGCATGATGTCCTCGTCGTGGCGGTCGAGGAAGCCGGTGGTCATGTAGAGCATCGCATCGGCCGCGTACACGTACGCAGCCATGCGCGCGACCTTCTCCTGCATGAGATCGAATTCGCCGATTGCGCGGTCGAACTGGTGGCGCGACTTGGCCCACTTGGTCGCCTGCTCCATCGAGTAGCGCGCGGCGCCGAGCATGCCCGCCGACAGCGTGCAGCGGCCGTAGTTCAGGCAGGTGAGCGCGACGTTGAGGCCCTTGCCCTCCTTGAAGAGCAGGTTCTCGCGGGGGACCTTCACGTTCTTCAGGCGGATGCGCGCCTGCCACGTGCCGCGGATGCCGCACTTCGAGCGATTGCGGCTGAAGATGTCGACGCCCTCCATGTCGGGCGTGCAGATGAGCGCGGTGACCGCGTCCTTCGCCTGCCCGGTCTTCGGGTCGGTGATCTTCTGCTTCGCCATCACCGTGAACAGGCCCGAGAGCGCGCCCGAGGTCGCCCACTTCTTCTCGCCGTTCAGGATGTAGTGGGTGCCGTCGGCGCTGAGCTCGCAGCGCGTCTCCTGGCCGCCGGCGTCGCAGCCGACGTTCGGCTCGGAGAGGCAGAACGCGCTCAGGGTGGACTTCGCCATGAGCGGCAGGAAGCGCTTCTTCTGCTCGTCGTTGCCGAAGAGCATGACCGCCTTGCAGCCGATCGACTGGTGCGCCGACACGAGCACGGCGGTCGAGCCGCAGGAGCGGCCGAGCCGCTCAAGCACGCGGTTGTAGCTGGTGATGCCGAGGCCAAGCCCGCCGTACTGCGCGGGGATGGTCATGCCCAGCACGCCGAGGTCGAACAGCTTCTTGATGACCCACTGCGGGATCTCCTGCTTCTGGTCGATCTCGATCGAGGGGTGCTCGTTCTTCAGGTATCCGTCGAGCGCGGCCAGCAGCTGGTCGCACTTGGCCGTTTCCTCCGCCGAAACCGTGGGATAGGGGAAGACGAGGTCCTCGCGGAAGTTCCCCCAGAAGACGTTCTTGATGACGCCCATGGTGGACGGATCCGGGCCGAGCATCTCCTGGGCTTGCTCGATCTGCTTGCGATCCTTCTCGGAGACGTTCTTCAGGTCCTTGGCGAGGTTCGTGTTCGACATCGTTGGTTTCCTTCGGGGAAGGGGAACATGATAGGTTGAACGCCGCCGCGGGACCGACCTTCCGCGCCTTCCGAACGCAGGAAATCGATGCCCGATCGGAGTGCATTCCCAACCACGCATGCGACCACGCTGCTGACGCTCGTCACGGACGGCGGTGCAGGTGCGGAACAGGCGAAGGCAGCGGGAATTGCGCTCATGCGGCGTTATGCGGATCCGTTGACGGTCCTCGTGCGCGGCTCAAGCCTTGCACGGCTCGGCGAGCCTGCGGAGATCGTGAACGGGTACTTCGCCACGAGGCTCTCGGACGAGGCAGCGATCGTCGAGTTCCTGACGAAATGGGTCGCCAGTGGCATGCGCCTCCGGCGCTGGCTGATGAATGGGATCTTGTTTTATGGCCAAGGTCTGGCGCGGGATCGCGCGCGGGCGCAGGATCGCGGCGGCTCGATGGCGCCTGACGAGCTCGACCGACGGGCGGGCGCCACCGCGACGGGTGAAACCGACTTCGAGCGCGCGTGGGCACTGGCCGTCGTGCGCGAGGCGACGGCGCGCGCTGAGATCGAGTTGCTCGATGAAGGGCGGTCGGTCGACTTCGACATCTTCCGTCGACACGCGATCGACGGACAGCCGTACGCGGCGTTCGCGCACGAGCTTGGTCGCAGCGAGCAGCAGTGCGCGGGCGCGACGCGCCTCGTGGCGCAGCGCGTGCGCGCGAAGCTCGCCGAACTCCTTGCCGAGGAAGGCGTTCCCGATCGCGAGGTCGACGACGAGATCGCGCGCGTCCGCGGGTTGCTGTGATGCCCGCGCATACGAGGCGCGCCTGCGGATTCCCTTCGCCGTGACGCAGTCACTCGACCAACGCAGCGCTGCGCGAATACTCGACCTTGCGGAATCGCGCGGTTCTCGGAGCAGCGCGCTCATGGGATTTGCGCTGATCCTGCTCTTCGCCGCGCATGCGGCGCTCGCGGGCGGATTCCCCAGGTCGGCGCAAGCCGCGGCGGTGTCCTCCGCGGGTGCCGGGATCCATGCACGGGAGTCAGCTCAGATGAATCGGTTGATGGCAATCAGCGCAGCGGCGGTCGTGACGGCGGGCGCAAGCGCTCAGAACGCGGTCCAGTGGCGCGTGGAGGATGGCGGGAATGGGCACTGGTATCGCGTGAGGCTCTATCCGCAAGGCGTGTCCTGGAATGAGTCGAGGATTCGAGCAAGCGAGGCAGGCGCGTACCTTGCATCATTGACTTCGCAGGCTGAGAACGCCTTCGTCATGTCACTCGTCGGCTCGAGTGGACCGTGGTTCGCGCCAGGCATTTACCCAGACGTGCTACACGGACCATGGCTTGGCGGACGCCGCGCGAACCTCAAGTCAAACTGGTCCTGGATCACCGGCGAAGCATGGTCCTTCACGGCGTTCTGTCTGAATCAGCCGAGCGGCACCGCCTGTTCCCTGCCGGAACTCTGCCTGCACATCAAACTCGGCGTGGATTGCCTACCGGAGCGAGGATGGGGCGATGTGACAGAGACCGGGCAGTGTCTTCCCGAGCTTGAACGGCTGATCAGCTCCGTCGAGGAATGGTCCGCCGACTGTAACGGCGACGGGGTTGTCGATTTTGGGCAGATCATGTCAGGTCAGCTCGCCGACGCGAACGCGAACAACATCCCCGACTGCTGCGAGAGCGGTCCGCCGTGCGATTGTCCCGGCGACACCAACAACGACGGCTTCGTCGACGGCATCGACCTTGCGACGATTCTCACGCGCTGGGCGCAGTCTGCGACGCAGTTCCCCAACGCCGACTGCAATCGTGACGGCGTGATCGATGGATCCGATCTCTCGATCGTGCTCGGCTCGTGGGGCGTGTGTCCTTAGTGCAGGCGTGAATGCAGTTCGATCGCCCCGCGATTTTTACGAATCAGAGCGGATTCTCGCCGAGCTTCCCTTTCGAGCGATATAGTTCACTCATCACATCTGCACCCCCCCTGCGCTAACCGTGCAGGCAGCGAGCCGCCGAAAGGCGGCTCCGCACTTTTTACACTCAACTTTGGAAAGGATGACGAGCCATGCACAGGCTCAGTACCCATGTCTTCGTCGACGGGCTCAATCTCATGCATGGTGCATGCAGGAGCTTTGCGTGTCACCGGATCGATATCGCCGGCGTCGCCAGATCGGTGCTACCCGAACGGCTGTTCGAGATCACGTGCATCCATCTCTATACATCGCTCCTCGATGGGAGGGTTGATCCCGGGCTCCCCATCGCGCAGCATGCGCACCTCCGCGCGCTTCGTGCCGCTGGCAGATGCGACATTCATCTTGGCAAACTCGTTCCATCAAGACGAAGGTGCATCGCGACATGGCCTCCGCAGATTGCAGGCAGCGCGGTGGAGGTCGAACTCATGAGCGAGAAGGGCTCGGATGTGAGCCTCGCTGTCGATCTTGTCGATCTCGCTCATCGCGGGGAGTTCGAGGCAGCGTTGGTGGTCAGCAACGACAGCGATCTCCGAAGGGCGATCGAGGTCGCGCGATTCGACCTTGGGTATCGGATTGGGACGCTGAATCCACACCAAGGGCGGCAAAGCCGTGAACTGGCTCGGGTTTCATCGTTCCAGAGAACGATTCGCCGGAGCGACCTTCTACGCAATACTCTTCCTGATGTACTGCGCGATGCCGATGGACTGATCCATCGACCGCGCCGAGCAGGGTGGTAGGCGTGCCGCGCGCGCTAGGCGTCGAGCGGTGCCCATTCGCTCACTTCTTCAGAAATCCATCCAGCTTCGCGCGCGCCTCTGGCGTGTGGCGCAGCTTCACGAGATGGTCGCGCTCGCACGCGATCGCAGCGTCCCAGCCCTTCGCGATACCGACGCGCACCGCGTCGAGGCACGCGGCGCCATGCTTCGTGTCGCCGACCTTCGCGGCGAGCTCGTCGCACACCGGCCCGATCGCCGCAGCACTCTTTGGCGAGATCGCGCGGCGCGGCGCGTGCATCGACACGAAGCAGCCCGTCGACGCATCCTGCGCCTTCACCCACTTGATCGCCGCCGCGACAGCGCCGTCGGCGCCGCTACCGGCGTCCGCGCGCACGTCGAACAAACACTGCGGAGCCTCCCCGCACGCCCACGTCTGCCCGGTCGCCGTGCGCTCGATCGCAAGCGCGGGGAGAATGCGCGCGGGCAGCATCTGCGTGCCACCCCAGCCCGGGCAGATGCAGAGCCCAGCCTCCGGGAGTCCGACCTGCCACGGCTTGCCGCCTTCCGCGGGCAGCGCCGCGACGAGCGCATCGCAGTGCATCGCGATCTCGAGCCCGCCTCCGAGCGTCGCGCCGTGGATCGCGGCCGCGCTTGGGCAACCGAGCGCGGGAATCATGGCGAACGCCTCTGCGCCCGCCTTGAGATACGCATGGAGCCCCGCATCATCGAGCGCGTCGATCTCTGCAAGATCCGCGCCGGCCACGAACACACGCTGCGACGCGCTCGCGAGCACGAAGCCCTTCGGTTTCTCCGTCGCGATCTTCGCGAGCGTCGCCTTGATCTCACCGATCAGCCATGCATCGAGCACGACCACGCCGCCGCGCGGCTTCTCGGGATTCGGCTGGAGGAAGAGCACATGCACGCCATCGCGGATTTCGTAAGGGAGCATGGCGGAAAGATACCGTGCTACGCTCCCGCGCATGCTTGTCCGGACGTCGAACGCAAACGGCATCGTCACCATCGAACTCGCGCGCCCCGAGGCGCGCAACGCGCTCTCCCGCGAGCTCATCGCGGAGCTCGGCGCAGCCGTCGACGCGGTCGCGCGCGACGCCTCCGCGCGCGTCCTCATCCTGTGTGGTGCGGGCAAGTCGTTCTGCGCTGGGATGGATCTTCGTGCGGTCGCCGATGATCCCATCGCGATGGGCGACATGCTCCGCGCACTTTCGCGCACCTCGCGGGCGATCCGCCGGCTTTCGATCCCCACCATCGCGCGTGTCCAGGGCGCTGCGATCGGCGGCGGCTGCGGACTCATGGTCGTGACCGACTTCGCCGTCACCCACCCAGAGGCGAAGCTTGGCTATCCCGAGGTCGACCTCGGCATCTGCCCGGCCGTGGTGGCGCCGTGGCTCGTGAAGCGCATCGGAGCTGGCGCCGCGCGTGCGATGCTTCTCGCGGGCGGCACGATGTCGGGCCAGGAGGGATTCCGCCGCGGGCTCGCGACGCATCTCGTCGCCGAATCGGAACTCGAATCAACCGCGCAGCAACTCGCCGAGCGGCTCGTGAAGGGTGGTCCGAAGGCGCTCGCCGCCACCAAGAAGTGGCTGAATGAGCTCGACGGCTCCATGGACGATGCGATCGCAGAGGAAGCAGCCGAGATCAGCGCACGCATCATCGCGGGCGAGGAAGCGCAGACACGGCTGCGCGCTGCGTGGGCAAAGGCGTGAACATCGAGCGGTCGCGGCTGCGGCCGCTCCCTCTGGACGAGCGCCGTGCGAGTGAATCGCGACGGCGCTCCTGACACGCGTGTCGTAGGCGGTCGCGGCTGCGGCCGCTCCCTCTGGACGAGCGCCGTGCGAGTGAATCGCGACGGCGCTCCTGACACGCGTGTCGTAGGCGGTCGCGGCTGCTGCGGCTCCTTCTGGCGAGATCGGGAGTGTCTGAACTCAATACACGTCGGGGCGTTCGTAGAGCTCGCTGCCGCACTCGGGGCAGCGCCCGCGAAGGATCGAGTGCTTCGCGTTGTAGCCGCAGTTCGGGCAGTGGCAGCGATCGATGCGTGACTGGCGCACCACCGTGCGGGTGCGCCGATACAGCCACCAACCGAGGCGCATCGGCGCAAGCAACGCGGCGAGCGCGAATGACAGCATGATCCACCACGCGCCCGAGGAGAAGACCCAGGCCGCGACGTGCGAGCGGGTCCGAGCGGCGCCGACGAACTTTCCCGTCCGCTCGATCACCTGCATCGCCGTCTCGCGCACCTCGCCCTCGCGCGCCGGCGGACAGGTCGCCATGCGCGTCACCGCAAGCTCGGTCGCGAAATCCGTATGCAGCGTCGAAAGCGGCCAGCCGCGCCACTGCGAGCGCTGGACGAGATCGACGTCCGCCAGCGGAAGCGACGCCTTCCATGACGAGCTGCGCTCGGACGCCTTGATCTCGGTCGCGACCATCTTGCCGCCACGACCCTGCCCGTCGAGCGCCTCGTAGACGCGCACGATCATCAGCACCTCGGAGCTCTCGGTCGCGTGCCATGACTGCATCTTCCAGACGAGGAACGGCGCAAGGAAGGCGAAGAGCACGAAGCCCGCGCCCTGCACCCGGTCGAAGCGATTGCGCTCGACGCGGCGCGAATTGCGCTGGATCTCCCGCAGGATGGCAAGCGGCGAGCGCATCTACCGTCCGTGCCTCTGTCCCGGGCTCCGCGCGGCCCAGAACGACCGCAGCATGGTGGCGAACTCCTCTCCCGCAACGAGCTCGACGCTGCCGCTGCACGCCGTGGCGGTCGCGGCCGAGTCGCGCGCGGGCGCTGGTCCGATGTCGCCCGCGCCGCGGCGCTCGATCTCACGGATGAGCCGCTTGGTCGCCCGCATCGCCTGCGGACCCTTGGCAAGAAGCCGGGCGACGAGCTGCTCGACCTCTGCGTCGAGTGCAGCTGGCTCGACGCAGTGGGTGGCAAGCCCGCGCGCGAGCGCTGTCGTGCCGTCGAGGATTTCGCCCGAGACCATGAGCGCGCGCGCGTTCGGACCCATGCGGGAGAACAGCGATGGCGCACTGACGACCGGGGAGATGCCGATCCGATGCACGGGGTATCCAAGCTGCGCGTCCGTGGCAGCGACGACGAAGTCGCAGCCGGTGAGCAGCGCGCATCCGCCCGCAAGCGCAGCGCCCTGCACGCGCGCGACCGCGGGGATGTCGAGTTCGCGCAGGGCTGCAACGCACGCGCCGAGCCCCTCAAGGAGATCAGCGGCGCGTGCAGGCTCCTCCGCGCAGAGCGAGAGGTCGAATCCAGAGCAGAAGCTCGCGCCATCTCCAGCGAGCACGAGAACGTCTGCATGCGCGTGCGCGGCGACATGCGCGACGTGCTCGCGGAGGCGCGTGAGCGCCTGCACATCCAGCGCGTTTCGACGCGCTGCATCGCGCAGCGTGATGCGGGCAACCCGCGCCTCGATCCGTAGATCCGGAAGCATGGATGGAAGGTTACGGCAGGCGAGTTCCCCATGCCGTGCCGCATTTGCCCATGAAAACAAGCGCTTCAAGACAGGCGCTTCAAAAAAAGGGTTTTGCAGAACTCGCCCTGAACCGCCCCGAGCACGCTGCGTAGAACCATGTAGATGCGCGCCCCCGCGCATCGCACAACCAAGTCAGCTCCACCAGCAGGAACTCGGTGGCCCGGCCTCTCGGCCGTGGAGCACAGCGCGCGGACCATCCTCCGCGCGCCCTTTCTGAAGGACCTCGGGACGCTGCCCCGGCGCATCGCGTCGGGGCAGGAGGGTTGCTCCAGCGCGGTACTCCTCAGCGCGCGGCCACCGAGCTCCGTTTTTCTTCAGAGCTTCTTCCCGTCAAGCCTGTTCATGCGCGCTCAGCCCTGCGCGAACTTCGTCCAAGCAGCCTTGTCGAAGGTGAAGAGCTGGCCCGCGCGGTGGGGCACGCCGCGCTCGAAGATCGGAAGCGCCTGGATCGGCCCGAGCGCGATGATCTCGTGGAACTGGCGGCGGAAGTTGCCGCGGTCGAGCGGCGCATCGAGCAGGCGCTCGTAGAGCTCGCGCAGCGACGAAAGCGGGAATGGGTCGGGCAGCAGGCCGACGAAGATCGGGATCTCGGGCTCGCCGCGGTCCTTGGCGCTGTCGAGCGCCGACTCGAACGGGCTCCGATGGGTGAATCCGTCGGTCTTGCGGAACAGGATGTGCCTCGGCAGAAGCCGCCGCGTGAGCGCATCGGCAAGCGTCGCGTCGAGGAACGCATCGAACGCGCAGGACAGGATCCCGCGGGTCGCTTCGTCGAGCTCGGGCAGGTTCGAAAGCGGCACGAACGCCTCATCGGCCTCGAGCGTGGTCGCGGCGTCGCCGCCAGCGAGGACCGGGCGCGCAATCGCCCATGAGATGACGGCCATGCGCGCGCGGACGGCGGTGGTGGTCGACGGAATCGCGCGCACGCCGGCGGAATCGATCCGCACGAGCTCGCGCGCGGCGACGGCGCGGGTGGCCGCGTTCCGCGCCGCGTTCGAAAGCCCGCCATCCGCCTCGCGCGCATCCGGCGCGGCGGTGGGGACGGTGCGCGTGAGTTCGCCAGCGTTGCCCGGCGCGAACGGCAGTCCGATGCAGAGCTCGCCACGAACCACGCGGAACACGACCGTGGTCGCGACCACGTCGAAGGCCTGCGTGGCGTCGGGAGCAAACGAAGCCGCCGATGGGCGGTTGAGGACCGCTGAACCGTTCATGCCCCGATGATACGGTTTCGTGCCAAGCATGCGGGCGCTGCGTTTCTCGCGGCGAACGCGCGTGCACGCGCGAGGTCGCCGTCTCGCGGCGCCGTCCTCCGAGCAGAAGTCAACACAACCATACGTGAATCACAAAATGTGGATCGGATGGGGACGGAGTCGGCTTTTCGGACGGGCGATCGCGCCGTCCGAGATTCCGGAAGTGACCAACCCGCGTTCTCTCGCTCCAAACAGGCTTGCGCTTCGGACCTGCCCTGGGCTGGGGCGAGCTCCTCCCGCAAAACCGCGGGAAAACCGCGGGATTCCAAGCCCGCGCACCGCGGGGAGGGAACAATGGAAGCACCTGCGGAATGACCCGCAGGCCCGTTCAGCTCAGGCCGGTCCGCGTGCGGTCCACGCACGCTCGACCGAAGGGAATACAGAAGCCCCACGAAGGCGAGGTGCGATCGTCATGCTCCTTCGAGACTACACACTTGCCCACGCGCGAACCAAGGTCCGCGGCATCTTCTGCCTCGAGACCGACTGGTCCGAGGTGCGCCGCCCCATGAGCGTCGAGCCCATGCTCGCGCTCCTCAAGAGCTCGCCGCTCGCGATTCCCTTCATCCATCGCCGCGTCGCCACCAAGGACGGTCTCGACTACTACATGAAGAAGTGGACGCAGCGCGCCCATGCCGATCACCCGATCCTCTACATGGCGTTCCACGGCGTCGAGGGCGAGGTCCAGTTCGGCGACCTACGCCGCCGCGCGGCTCGGGTCTCGCTTGATCATCTCGAGGAGATGCTGCGCGGGAAGTGCGCGGGACGCGTGATCCACTTCGGCAGCTGCGCCACGCTCGGCGTGAGCCAGCGCCGCCTGCGCCGATTCATCGAAGAGACCGGCGCGCTCGCCGTCAGCGGCTACGAGCAGGACATCGACTGGGTGCGCTCGGCGATGCTTGACTTCGCGCTTTTTGCCAGCATCCAGCAGAACTCGATGACCGTTCCCGGCATGCGGGCGGTCCGCCGCCGCATGCAGCTCCGACAGGGTCGCGAGATCCGCTCGCTGCGGTTCCGCATGGTGCTGAGGGAGCCGAAATAGAGCGCTCGCGACTTGCCGCGCTGGCGGATGCGGAGCATCCGCGTGCGCGGCTCGCTCGCTTTGGTGCTTGAATGACGGATGAAGGTGCGTCGCCTTTGCTCGCTTTGGTGCTGGTCGAGCACGAAACCGACGGCCACAGTCCGTCGGGTGCCACGATCCCGAAGCGGAGTGACAAAGTCACGAAGCGACGGGTCGTGCTCGTTGGATCAGTCGACTCGATCCACGGCCGACTCCCGCGCACGCGGTTCCGCAGACTTCGTCTGCGGGCACTCACGCTCAACCCAGCTTCTTCACGCCGGCGCCGCGCTTCGTACCCTTCTCGATGGGCGTGTTCGCGCGGGTGCCGCGGAGCTGCTTCGAGTCATACCGCGCCGCCTTCGCGCGGCGCTTGCGCGCGGCATCCTTGAGCCGCTTCGCCTTCTCCTTCTCGGCCTTCTCCTTGAGCTCGAGCGCCTTGAGGATCTCCGCCTGCTCGGCCTGCGCCCGCTCATGGAGCGCCTTGTCGCGGTCGCGCATGAAGCTGCCGACGTCCTCCGGAACCTCCACCGTCTCCCACTTCGGCTGCGCGAGCATGATCACCGAGTCCCAGCGCACGCGCTCCTCGGGCGACACGAAGGTGATGCTGCTGCCCTCGCCGCCGCCGTGGCCGGCGCGGCCGACGCGATGGATCCACTCCTCGGGGGAGACGGGCACGTCGTAATTGACCACCAGCTTGATGCCGGGCACGTGCAGTCCGCGGGCTGCGACATCGGTCGCGACCAGCACGCGGCAGCGCCCGTGGGCGAAGCTCTCGAGCGCCTTCTCGCGCTGGAGCTGCGAGCGGTCGCCGTGGACGACCGCTGTCGAGATCTCATGCTTGCGGAGCGCGCCTGCGACCCATCCCGTCCTGCGGCGGCTCGCGCAGTAGATGACGATGCCGCGGCGCAGGTTTTCCTTCGCCAGGAGCGCCAGCAAGGCGGGCGTCTTCAGCTCCTCCTCGACGAACATGCGCTTGTGGGCCAGGTGCTCCGCCGCAGCGTTGCGCGTGCCGACGACGATCTTCTGCGGCGTCGCCAGGCGCTTGTGGATCAGGTCCTCGACCTGCCGCGGAAGCGTCGCCGACAGGAGCCACTTCGCGCGGCCCTCGGGCGCGCGCGACAGCACCCACTCGACCTGCGGCAGAAAGCCCATGTCGAGCATGCGGTCCGCCTCATCGCACACCACGTAGACGAGGTGGGCGAGCGTCATCGAGTCGTTCTCGATGAGCTCGCGCGCGCGTCCCGGCGTCGCCACCGCGATGTCCACGCCCTTCTTGAGCTGCTCGGCCTGCGGCGCGATGGCGACCTTGCCATAGAGCGCCGCGACGCGAAGGAGCGAGCCGCGCGTCAGCCTGCGGATCTCTTCCGCGACCTGCTGCGCGAGTTCGCGGGTCGGCACGAGTACCAGCGCGCGCAGGCGCGTGCGCGGATCCGGCCGCCGTCCGCCCGTCTGCACCGGCTTGTGGCGGAGCAGGAGGTCGGCCAGCGGAATGCCATAGGCGAGCGTCTTTCCCGTGCCTGTCGGCGCGAGACCGACGAGATCGCGGCTCCGCAGCGGATCGCCGTCCTCGGCTGCGGCCACGGCTGCGGGAATGAACTCGGCTTGGATCGGCGTCGGGCTGGTGAAGCCCATGTCGGCGATGCCGCGCAGGACGAGCTTATGAAGCGTGTCGGGAAATGCAGTCACGGGGGAAGTATCGCACAATGCGCGCCATGCTGAGGCTGAAGTGGTCCGCGTCGCCCGTCCGCATCGTCGTCGCCCTCGCCATCGGCGTGGCGGCGACCGCGCTTTCGACATGGCTTCCCATGTTCATGGTCGAGCGCGGCAATGGTGCGCAGGCACGCACCATCCACCGTGGCGTCCACGGCTGGTGGCAGGCGCGCGACCGCGTCTTCGGGCTGCGGTGGTCGAACCTCATGCTGATCGATCCGCCGCTCTCGACGCCGCTCTGGGATGGCGACCTCGACGGCTGGGAGGAACCGCCGCCGCCGCCGTACCCATCCGACGTCCAGTTCCTGCGCATCGGCACGCTCGCGGCGGGCTGGCCGCTCCCCGCGCTCTCGATGCGATGGACAGTCACCCGCATGGACCGCAGCTTCCCAGTGCCCGCCGAGCTCGATGATGCGGACACGAGCATCGTCTACGCCGCCGAGAGCGCAATGACTGGCAACCGCGGGGGCGGACCAGAGGACGTGCGCGTCCTCTGGCTCGGCGCCGTCTTCAACACCGTCTTCTACGCAGGGGTCGTGGTCGGCCCGATCGCGCTCGCGCGAAGGTTTGCCCAAGGGCTTGCCCGTGGCAAGCTCACTCGGCGGGAAGCATCGGCAGCAGCACGATGACGAGCAGGTAGAGCCCGACGGCGATCCCGACCATCGCGGCGATGATCTGCAGGGTCATCTTCAGGACCGCCTTCGGCCATTCGGCGAGGTTCTGCACGCGGATCGCCTTGTAGGCCATCGATACCCCGAGCGCGGTCGGGATCACGAGCAACCACCACCAGTGCTGGGCGCCCGGCGCTGGCTGCAGGAATGGCGTCCACGCGAGGACCTGGGCCACGCACGGCATCACGACTTCGCCCCTTCGCCCGAGCGGCGACCACCGGTGGCGCCATCGCTGTTGGGTGCGCGCGCGCCGGCATCGAGCAGGACGCAGACATTCAGGAGGCCCGCGAGGAAGACCAGCAGCGTGCCGAACTCATTGGCGTGCGCGAGGCCCTTGAAGGAGCTTGCGTAGACCTTCGGCTGCGACTGGAGGCTCGGCATCTCGACGAGCGGTGCAGCCTCGCCCGACTTGAGCAGCGTGTCGTTCGCGTAGCTCGTGGCAAAGGCGATCGGACCGCAGCCAGCCTGGGCGATGAACCAGAGCGAGTCCTCCTTGCGATCGACAGCGTCGATTCCGCCGACGAGGATGCCGCTCAGGAAGAGGAAGAGCACGCCGGACATGGCCAGAAGCCCGCGCTTGACGTTGCCGGCGACGATGTGCCCAAGGCCGGGGAAGACCCATCCGAGGATGGCGCCGACAGGGCGGAAGGGGGTATCGGAAGTCGCTGCTGGCACGAAGGAAACCGCGTTTGGAGCTCGGGATCGCCGTTCGGGGGTTTGGCTGAAGTGGGGTCCCCGTGCGGTCGATAGGCAGGCAGTGTAGCGGTGACGCCGTCTTGCGCCCGCTGCGGTTGGGCGAAGGTCCAGCCAGAGCACCCGAAGAGGTTCGAAACGGGCACCGCCATGAACGATCAGAGCAATCCGAACTCCGCCAACGCCCCGAAGCCGACCGACCCGCGCGAGGGCAGTGTCGTCGATCGGCGCGTTGGCCTCGATCGCCGCAACATCGAGGGCGCCTCGCCCACCAATCTCGAGCGCCGCCGCGGTCCTGGCCGCCGGCTCAGCGACTTCGTTCGCGACGCCGAGGAAGGCGAGATGAACAAGGAGCAGTTCATGTTCCTGATGGCCATCGAGGCCTTCAAGCGCTCGAACAACAAGTCGTTCCCGACCTGGACCGACGTCCTTGAGGTCGTCCGCAAGCTCGGCTACCGGAAGACCATGCCCAGCGAGCTGAACCTCGGTGGGCGCGTGGAGGACTGGCGTGAGCGCGCGGATGCCCCGACGAACACGAGCAAGACCACCGCGGAACCCAAGACAGACGGCACTGGCGATCGCCGCCGCGCCGCCTGAGCGACCGAATCAAGCACCCGTCCGCGGCTCCGGGCCTTCTCGGGGCCGCGGTTCATTTTTGGGTGCGGTTGGTGGCGCTCAGCCGAGCACGTCGTCCATCGTGTAGAGGCCAGCGGGTTGACCCGACAGCCACTTGGCGGCTCGGATCGCGCCGGCGGCGAAGAGGTCGCGCGAGACGGCTTGATGCATCAGGTGGATGCGCTCGGAGGGACCGGCGAAGCGGATCTCATGCTCGCCGATGGTGTCGCCGGCGCGAATCGCGTGGATCCGCTGGGAATCCACGCTCATTCCGCCCTCGCCCAGCGACTGGGCGATGGCGATCGCCGTACCGGACGGGGCATCCTTCTTCCGATCGTGGTGGCTCTCGACGATGTCGACGGACCATCCTGATGGACCGAGCAGCTCCGCGGCCAGGCGGGCGAGCTTTCGAGTGACGGCGACCCCGAGCGAGGTGTTCGGGGCAACCAGGACGGCGTTGGTGCATGCGAGCGCCTCGAGTTCGAGCCGAACCTCGGTCGGCAGTCCCGTGGTTCCCACCAGAAGGGCTGCACCGCTGGTCTTGGCGATCTGGATCGCCTGCCGCGTGCCCGCCTCGCTCGAGAAGTCGACGATCACATCGATCTCACCCCGAGCGGCATGCCCTTGAAGACCGCTGCGCGTCGCCCGGCATGCGATGCGGACGGCGCCATCGGACGCGGTGAGTGCCTCGATGCGGGATCCCATGCGGCCACTTGCTCCGATCAGTGCGAGTCGTGCAAGCGAGGTTCCGGTCTGCGTCATCGGTCGATCCTTGATCATGCTCGACGAGGGGTGCTCAGGCACTTCATGCACTCCGAGTTGCATATTTCTGTCAAGTCACTTTTCCTCTGTGGCCGATCTGTGTATAACACCACGTGGCTGCTGCTCTGTTACGCCAGCAACAGCCTCACTCCGACCCCAAGAGCGTAACTCCAGCAAGGGAGCCAACAATGGCTGCAAAGAAGAAGGCCGCGAAGAAGGCCAAGAAGTCTGCGAAGAAGGCCAAGAAGACCGCCAAGAAGGCCGGCAAGAAGACGAAGTAAGCCCTTCGCTCTGAACGATGCTTGGAGGCCGCCGAATAGGCGGCCTCCGGCATTTTTAGGCTTGTTTTTGCGGGAAGATCACTGCGCTATCATCTCGCGCTCGCGCGCGTGAACGCACGTGCGCTGAGTGTCGAGTCGAAGATCTACATCCGGAGTGCAACGCGCCATGGCGCACGTGATCACTGAACCCTGCATCGGAACGAAGGACACCGCGTGCGTCGAGGTGTGCCCTGTTGATTGCATCCATCCGACCAAGAAGGAAGGCGAGTACGGCGCCCAGCAGCAGCTGTACATCGACCCCGACACCTGCATCGACTGCGGCCTGTGCGTGGACGAGTGCCCGGTCCAGGCGATTTTTCCGCAGGACGACGTCCCCGCCGAGTGGCGGAAGTACATCCAGATCAACATCGACTACTTCAAGAAGAAGTGATCGGGTGCAGGCGGCTCTCCGCGGGTCGCGTCCATGGTCATTCCACTGGTCTTTCCAACGGTCTTTCCAACCGGCGTCCAACGGGCGCCGGTTGTGTTTCTGGGGTGGCCGAGGGTGACGTATAGGGTCGGCGGGCTTGGGGTCGAGGACTCCCACGCAACCCGTTCCGCAGACTTCGTCTGCGGGCACTCATTGCCATCGGACTCCCGATCAAGCGAGCAAAGGCGGCGCACCTGAACCGAGCTCGCTCGGTTCAGCGCGACGCCAGTTGCGAGCGCTCAAACCTCGGGAGCGGCCGCAGCGGCGACCGCATTCGACCGGCATGTGAGGAGCGCCTGCGCGATTCACTCGCGCGGCGCTCGTCCAGAGGGAGCGGCCGCAGCGGCGACCGCATTCGACCGGCATGTGAGGAGCGCCTGCGCGATTCACTCGCGCGGCGCTCGTCCAGAGGGAGCGGCGGCAGCGGCGACCGCATTCGACCGGCATGTGAGGAGCGCCTGCGCGATTCACTCGCGCGGCGCTCGTCCAGAGGGAGCGGCCGCAGCCGCGACCGCTCAAACCTCGAGCGCTCCAATCACGGCTGCCAGGCGTCGCCGTTGATCGACTCGTAGAGGGCGTAGGTCGCCTCGTCGGTCGTCTGATCAGGCACGCGGGCGCGGACGATGCCGCGGACCGGGTTGTACCAGAACATCGCGCCGCGACCGCCGCGGAAGGTCGGGTCGTTCGGGTGGTTGCGATCGAGTTCGCCGGGCATGGCGAGCTCGATCCACGGGCTGTTGTCCTTGGCGAGCTTGTTGCGGGCGCCGGTTCCGTTGAACCACGAGGGGTCGATCTGGTGCGGGTAGCCGAACTCGTTCAGTTCGACGTCGCCCACGGCGGAATGGATGCCGACTTCCGAGCGAATGGTCGACAGCGCGGCGCGGGTGGCGTCCACGGTGGACTGATCCTCGAGCTCGTTCTCGTACAGGTTGAGTGCGGTCACGAGCGCAGCAGCGGCTGCCCCGATCACAACAACGTCGATACAGGCATGGAGTGCACGCATGGTGGCTTTCCAGACTCCTCAGCGGACACTGAGGCAAACAGGACGGATCAGGGCGGTCATCGGCGCATCGGCATGCCGAGTTTGCCTCCGCCGCGGTCTCGGCATTTGCTGCGCCTGATCTGGTCGGGGTTGTGCGGTCTGTGCGGGGGATGCCGTTCGGCTCGGTCGCCGCGGGCCGCGGCAGGCTTGGAAAGGGCTGATAGCATCCGCCCAATGCAGACCGCCGTCCGAACCCAGACCCCCATCCGAGTGCGCATCCTGGAGTGCGGTATGCCGCTTCTGGTGGAGGAGATGGCGGGCGTCCGAACCGCGGCGGTCAGCTGGCTGCTGCCCGTCGGGAACGCGACGGATCCCGATGGCGAGGCGGGCGATGGTTGGTCGAGCATGCTCGCGGAGCTCGCCCAGCGCGGCGCTGGCGATCGCGATAGCCGTGCGTTCAGCGATGCGCTGGACCGCGCGGGCGTGCAGCGGGCGGTCTCGCCGGCGGCGATCCATACCGTCGTGAGCGGCACCACCCTGGGCGCGCTGCTCCCACAGGCGCTGCCGCTGCTCGCGGACCTGGTCGTCCGCCCGCATCTCCCCGGGGACGCGCTCGACGCCGTTCGCAGCCTCGCCATCCAGTCGCTCGAGAGCCTGCAGGACGATCCGCAGCACCGCGTGACGCTGCGCCTGCGCGAGCGGCACCTGCCGCCGCCCTTCAATCGCTCGGGCTATGGCAACCGCGCCGCCTTCGAGCGCGCAGAGATCGGCGCGCTTCGCGCCGACTGGTCGCGGCGCGTGCGCCCTGTCGGCTCGATCCTATCGATCGCAGGCGCTGTCAAGGCGGACGAGGTCGCCAAGCAGCTCGATGTGCTCCTGCGTGGCTGGCACGGCGAGTCCGTCGACGCGCGCGCCACGGGCGACGCGGTCGGCGGCGAGCTGCACGAGCAGGACGAGTCCAATCAGACCCATATCGCCGTCGGGCTTCGCGCCCCGAGCGAGCGCGAGCCGGACTCGCTGCTCTGCCGCCTTGCCACCAACATCCTCGGCGCAGAGACCTCGAGCCGGCTCTTCACGGAGGTGCGCGAGAAGCGCGGGCTGTGCTACTCGGTGAATGCGGGCTACGCGGGCGGGCGAGACCGCGGGATGGTCGCGCTCTATGCGGGCAGCACGCCCGAGCGCGCGCAGGAAACGCTCGACACCATGATGGAGGAGCTCGAGCGATTCGAGCATGGCGTCGATTCCGGCGAGTTCCGCCGCGCGGTCGTCGGCATGAAGAGCCGCCTGGTCATGCAGGGCGAGAGCACCGCCGCACGTGCCGCCGCGCTCGGAAGCGACTGGTATCGCCTTGGGCGGTGCCGCTCGCTCGGCGAACTGTCGTCCGAGGTCGAGGCGGTGAGCCTGGACCGCCTGAACGACTGGATCGCACGGACGATGAACGCCGCCTGGCGCGAGCGACTCACGCTTTGCACGGTCGGACAAGCCGCGCTGCACGCGGGTCGGTAGTCATTGCGATGGGGAGAGGCGCGCGTCGTTGCGCGTCATGCCGTCTCGATGACGCTGTAGCGGTCAAGGTTGAGCGTCACCAGCTCGCCGTCGTCCTTCTTGAGCTCGAGGCGGTCGAGCCAGAGCTTGTCGGCCTTGGCGTGGGCGAACCACGAGCCCGTCTTGGCCTGGCGGTAGCGGCAGACGACGCCCTCGACCGTGGTGGTCCAGACGGCGTGGGTCTGAGGCAACTGCTGGGTCACACGGACGCGCGTCCCGGGTGCAATGGCGACGGTCTCTAGCATGGGGCGGTGAGTATAACGAGGCGCCGCGGATGGCTGCGGGGGCGGGCTGCGAAGGTGCGCCCGCGGGCGTAGGCTATGCCAGTGCGCGTGCGCCACACCGTGTTCTCCGTTCTCGTCCTCGCGGGCAGTAGCCTCGCGGGATGCAAGTCTGCGCCGGTCGACCCGACCGCAAACCTGCCGCTTCGCCCGATCGAATCGGCGCGTCGTGGCGAGAAGCCACCCGCAGCCCTGGCGCCGGCCCTCGGCGACGTTCCGCCGGACGAGCGGGCCCCGCACACCGCGACCCGCATCGAGATCTCGCGTCTTTCACGCATCGACCGCGAGGCCGGCCCGCAGCCGATCATCGAGCTGCGGATCGATGCCTTCGATCCCAGCGGCGCCCCGGCGGTGTTCGCCGGCGACCTGCGCGTGGTGCTCAAGATCGAGCACGCCGATCCGTGCTACCTCGCCTTCGACGCTCCGCTCGCGACCAAGCGCCAGGTGCAGCAGCGCACCGATCCGACCCTCGGGCAGGTCGTCGTGCGACTCGAGCCGATGTGGCGTCAGGAGCCGCCGCCTGGAGAAGTCCTTCATCTCACGGCGACGCTGACAGGGCTCGATGGGAAGGTCACCGAGTCGACGCTGCGCCTGATCTGGTGAGCCCGGTCACTTGCCGTTGCGGTTGAGCTTCTCGTCGTACTTCGCCTTCATCTGGCGCTGGTGCGAGTCGAGGTCGATCGACTTGCCATCGATCCACGCGTAGGCGACGTCGCTGGTGAGTTCGAGCGGATGCCCGCTGGTGAGGATGATCGTGGCGCTCTTGAGCGGCGCGATCGTCCCGTAGCGGTCGGCGATCCCGGCGATGCGACAGGGGCTTGCCGTGACCGCACGCAGGGCCGCCTCGGCGTCGAGCCCGAACGCGGCGGCGGTGGCGGCGTGATGGGGCAGGTTCCGCGTGTGCGCGGGCTCGTCACCGGTTGCGATCGAGAACTCGATGCCCGCGTCGGCGAGCTTCTTCGGCAGCGTGTACGCGGCATCGGTCGGCGCGTGGCGGTTCGACGGAAGCCTGTGCACGCCGTTGATCACGACGGGCACCCTCTGCGCGGCGAGGAACGGGATCGCGGTCTCGATGCCGTCGCCGCCGACGATCGCGCAGCGCATGCCGCGCGCCTTGAACCAGGCGACGGCGCTCTCGATCTGCGCGGCGCTTCCGACCTGGACGTAGACGGGGTCCTTGCCCGAGAGGACGTCGCGCATCGCCTCGGCGCGCACGTCGTGGTCGACGGTGGCGTCGGCGGCACGCGCCGCGAGGATCGCCTTCATGTCGTCGAAGAACCGCGCGATGCGCGCGACGTCCTCGAGCGCGCGGCGCTTCTGGTCCTCGGGCGAGCGGCGCGACGCGAGCGTGCGCGCCGGCTCGACCGTCGGCCAGGTCATCATGAGACCGACCGATGGATCGATGGTGAGCTCCTCGGGCGTCCAGCCGTCGAGTCGGATCGCCGATGCGCTGCCCGAGACGATGCCGCCCTCGGGCACGCTGATCGAGATGAGGATGCCCGCCGCGCGGGCGACGGTCAGCAGATCGCTGTCGGGGTTGATCGCGATGGACGGCGTCACCTCCGGCCGGAGGTCGCCGACCTCGTTGCGGTCGTCGGTGGCGTCGACCTGCAGGGTCTCGACGAGGCCGAGCGTGGTCGGGAACGCGCAGAAGCCCGGGGAGAGGTGCATGCCCTTCGCATCGATGACCTCGCAGTTCGCAGGCAGCGCAGGCATGCCGGGACCGACCGAGGTGATGCGACCACCGTCGAAGATGACATGGCCGTCCTGGATGACCGGGGTCTCCGCGGTTGCCGTGTGGACGACGGCGTGGATCACGGCGATCGGCCGCGACTGCGGCTTCGCCGGAACGACGTCGCTCTGCGCGAGCGCAGGGGCTGCGGCGGCGAGCGTGAGGAGCGAGGCGATGCGGGTGGTGTTCGTCATGGTCGTTCTCCTGTGCATCACTCGGTCTCGCTCTCGGCGGGCATGGCCTGCTGTGCATTGACGGCGCCGCAGCCGCAGTCGCCCTGCTTGGATGGGATCGGGTCGAGTCCGCGCGCGATGCGCAGCCAGATGTAGTCCTCGCGCGCCTCGATCATGCGCTCGAGGAGGGTCGGTGGCCGTCCGCGGCCGCCGCGGCCGCCGCGACCACCACCCATGCCGGCGCCCATCCCGCCGCCCGGGCCACCGCCCGCTCCGGCTCCGCCCGTATCGGCGGTCGCCTTGGCGATGAGCTCGGCGCGTGCCTTGGCCACCTTCGGGTGGAGTTCCGATTCCTCGCTGCGCGAGTAGCGGCGCACGCCGTCGATCCAGGTCTGCTCGCAGCGCGTGAAGGCGCTGAGCGGCTCGCCGTTCCAGATGGCGAAGTCGGCGTCCTTGCCCACCTCGAGCGAGCCGACGCGGTGGTCGACGCGCAGCTGCTTCGCGGGATTCAGCGTGACGAGCTTGAGCGCCTCCTCGGGCGAGAGCCCGCCGTAGCGGACCGCCTTCGCGGCCTCCATGTTCATGCGGCGCGCGAGCTCGTCCGAGTCGCTGTTGAAGCTCACGAGCACGCCCGCGCGGTGCAGCATGGCGCCGTTCCACGGGATCGCGTCCATGACCTCGATCTTGTACGCCCACCAGTCGCTGAAGCTCGAGGCGCCTGCGCCGTGCGCTGCGATCTCAGGCGCGACCTTGTAGCCCTCGAGGACGTGCTGCAGCGTGGCGACGCGGAAGCCGAAGCGCTCGGCGGTGCGGAGCAGCATCACGATCTCGTCCTGGCGATAGCTGTGGCAATGGACGAGGCGCGTGCCCTCCATGATCTCGGCGAGCGTCTCGAGCTCGATGTCGGTGCGCGGCGGCAGCGTGCGCGCCTTCGCCTCGGCGTCGAGCGCGGCGTAGGCCTTCTGCTTCGCGCGGTACTCGCGCGCGGCGGTGAAGGAGTCGTCGTAGAAGGTCGCCACGCCCATGCGCGAGGTCGGGTAGCGCGTGGTCGAGCGGGTGACGTTCTCGCCGAGCGCGAACTTGATGCCTGTCGGCGCGCCCTCGAAGCGGAACGCCTCCGCGCCATCACCCCAGCGGATCTTCACGACGGAGTTGCGCCCGCCGATCGGATTCGCGGAGCCGTGCAGCTGGTTCACCGCGGTCAGGCCGCCAGCGAGCTGGCGGTACCAGTCGATGTCGGTCGGATCGATGCAGTCGCCGATCCAGACCTCCGCGGTGTTCGCCTGCGATCCTTCGTTCACGCCGCCCGAGATGCCGGTGTGGCTGTGGCAGTCGAGGAGACCCGGGGTGACGTGCATGCCCTTGGCGTCGATGACGGTTGCGCCTTCGGGAACGGCGATGTCTGCGGCGACCTCGATGATCTTGCCGTCGCGGACAAGCATGTCGCCGTCCTTGATCGTGCCCTGCGCACCGAGCGTCCAGATGGTCGCGTCCTTGATGACGACGGTGCCGCCGAGAGGCTTCTCGCTGCGGCCGTACTCGCCGAGCGGATACGGCAGCACGTCCTTCCAGAGGTTCTCGCGGTCGTTCGGCTTCGCGTCGTCTGCGCGTCGCTCGCCGCCTGCTCCGCCGCCATCGCCACCGCGTCGTCCGCGGCGCGGGCGCTCGCCCTCCGCGGGAGCCGCGTCCTCCTTGGTCGCGTCCTCCCTGGTCGCCTCGTTCTTGGTGGCCTCGTTCTTGGTGGCCTCGTTCTTGGCTGCGTCGGCAGGCTTCGCCTCATCGGCGGGCTTGTCGCTGGCGCCCGCAGCTTCTGGCTTCTTCTCTTCCTTCACGCGCGCGAGGGTGAAGACCGTGCGCGAGCCATCGGCGCCGTCGGCGATCATCGTCGCGGAGTCACCGGTGCCAGCGATCGATACGCGGATCTCGCCATCGAGGCCGAAGGGCTTGCCGTCGAAGATGCCCGACGCGCGGCCATCGGTCGACACGCTCGCGCGGCGCGCGGTCGCGGATCCCGCGCGCGCGGGCTCCGCAGGCTTCGTCGCGTCGGGCTTCGTTGCCTCCGCCTTCTGGGCGTCCGGCTTGGCTTCGTCGGCCTTCACTTCGTCCGGCTTGGCTTCCACTGCGGGCGCCTCGGCGGGCTTCTCGCCTTCCTCGGGCGTCCATGTCGCCTTGAGCGATCCATCCTTCGGATCGAGCGCGAGCTTGAGGTCCTTCGCCATCGGCTTCGGCGTCGCCGCATTCGCGGTGACGCTGAAGGAGCCGGCGGCGAGCACCGGTGCGTCCGGAGGCAGCAGCACAGGCATGCCGGCGACGAACATCGCCTCGAACTTCGACTCGGCGTCGAAGGGGTCGCCCGAGGCGACGACGAGGCTGGCAAGCTTGCCCGCATCGAGCGTGCCGACGCGGGCGTCGATCCCAAGCATGACGGCGGGCGTCGTGGTCAGCGCAGCGAGCGCCTCGTCCTTCGTCAGCCCGTGCGCGATCGCATCGGCGACGCGCTTGCGGAACGAGCCCTTGTCCTGCATGCGGTGGGTGGTGAGCGCGACGGTGGCGCCGGCTGCGACGAAGCGCTTCGGATTCGTCGGCGCATAGCGCCAGGTCATCAGGTCGCGCAGCGAGATGGTGTCGGCTGCGGTCGGCGAGACGAGGTCGGGCGCCTGCGGGAAGTCGATGGGGAGGATGAGGGCAGCGCGGCGGCTGGACAGGAGCTGCATGAGCTCGGCCTGCGAGCGGAACTCGTTGCCACCGCCGAGCACGCTGACGCTGCAGGTGGGGAGTTCGTCGCGCACGAGGCCGATGAGCCGCGCTGCGTCGAGCTCGTCGACTGCATCGACGACGAGGCAGTGCTGGTTGAGCACGAGCGGCACGAGCGCGTCGAGCGCGTTCATGTCGTCCACGGGCTTCGGCGAGCGGGCGACGGACAGCGATGCGGCCCGCCACTTGGCGTCCATCAGGGTCTGGCGCATGAGCGCGTACGAACCCATCAGGCTTGACGGATAGCCACCCATACGGTCGCCGCCGCGTGGTCGCTCCTGGTTGCCGACAGGATTCTGCTGTCCCGGCGTCTGCCCCGGCGTCGCGGGGCCGGGCGTCTGCTGCTGGGCGAAGAACGCCGCGAAGTCGAAGCTGCGCGGGCCCATCACCTGCGCGGGCACGCCGCCGAGCTGGAAGCCAAGCGTGCGCTCCGAACCCTTCAGCAGGATGCGCATCTCGGTGGTTCCGCGGAAGATGCCGTTCGCTGGCATCAGGCGCGCGACGGCGAAGCCCTGCGCGCGCAGTTGCTCAAGCGTGGCATCAGGCAGGGTGAGTTCGCCGGCGCGAACTTCAGGAGTGACGTTGGAGTTCCAGTGCGCGCCCGGGGCAGCAGTCGCCGCTGCGGCTTGCGTCGCGCTCTCGATCGCGAGCGCGGGTTCGATGAACGAGGGGAAGATGGTCTTGCCCGCGAAGTCGAATGTGCGGTAACCCGCGGGTACGGCGATGTCAGGTCCAATCGACTCGACGACACCGTCCTTGATGAGCAGCGTCGCCTTCTCGAGCGTCTTGCCGGGCGCGACGATGACCTTGGCGCCCACCAGCGCGTAGCGGGCGGGTTCGCTCGGTCGCATGCCGTTGATGGGCGCGACTTGCGCCACGGCGGTGCCGATCCATGCGAGGTTTGCGAGAACGGCGACGAACGCGGCTCGTGCTGGAAGCATGGTGCGGATCGTACGGGGAAAAAGAACCGCCCCGCGCGGGCGCGCGGGGCGGGATGCTTCAAGAGGAGCGATGTGAAGTGGGTCGAATCAACCAGTGATTCAGCCGACCTCATCCATCATGCGGCTGAGCGCGAGGCCGAGCTTGTCGTCGGTGTCGAGCGTGCCGTTTGCGATCGCCGCACGGGCGGCTGCGACCTTGTCTTCACGGATGGCGGGCAGCTGGTTCATCTGCTCCAGCCAGCGTGCGACCTCGGACACCTCGACGCGGTCGGAACCCGTCGGACGTGTCTCGATGATGGTCTGCTCGCCCGCACGTCGCGCGGCGAGTTCGCCCGCGGTGCGGACGCCCGAAGTGTTGAAGGATCCGACCGTTGAGCCAATGTTTGTGATGTCCGCCATTACCAAACTCCTTGGGACAGCCCTAGCGTGTCCACCGCTAGCGCCTGATCCCGCACGAGGCCAAACCATCCTGGTTCTGTCCGTGGGTCCTGGTCTCGAACCACGCGAAGTCGAGACCTGCATCCTGCCCGCGAATAGATCGGCGGGAGTGCTTCGAAAACTTGAGGAGTTGCTTGCTCGGCATGTTTCCTCTAAGTCTCTGTCCCAACAACGCTTACGAATGAAGGTCCGAGATGATGAACAGGCACGCGCCCGATGAATTTGAAGGGTCTGTAAATGAGCCCTTGCGACTCGATGCTAGGCTCCATTATGAGACGGGTATAAAGAGTGTCATGCAATTCGCGCAGAAAGTCAGGCAGATTCTTCGCGGCGTCGGCAAATTGGGCCTGTGCGTGGCGCTCGCTTCGAGTGCTGCATGCGGCGATGGACCGACGCAGACGAAGAAGAGCACGGTCGGTCGCACGCCCGCTGGCGATGGCAGCGGGCTTGATCTCGTCGATCCGAAGGATGACGTGATGGGTGACGATCGCGTGGGAGGCGCCAAGCCGAGCGCGGCGGGATCCAAGCCGACGGCGCCTGCGGCGAGCCCCGCTCCCGCTTCGCCGAAGCCCGCCTCCGGCGCAGCTGCGAAGGGGAGGTGGTCGGTCATCCTCGCCACCTTCTCCGATGCCGACCACGCCGCGAAGGCGGCTGCGTTCCGCGGGCAGCTCGTCTCGCAGTACCCAGAGCTGCGAGAGGCGATGGTGCGGCGCGTGGGCAAGGGCTCTGCGATCGTGATCGGTCGCTTCGAGGCGCCGGATGATCCGGCCGCCCAGACCGAACTGAAGCGCGTGAAGGGGATCGAGCGCAACAAGCAGAAGCCGTTCGCGGGCGTGATGCTCATGCGCACGACGAGCGACGATGCCGGCGGGCCGCCGAAGCAGTGGGACCTGCGATCGCTGCGCGCGAAGCTGCCGAGCGTGCGCCCGCTCTTCACCCTTCAGGTCGCGGCGTGGTCGACCTTCGGAGAGAAGGGCGCCGACTACGAGGGCATGCGCACGGCGGCGGAGCGCTACTGCGCCGAGCTTCGCAAGAAGGGGCACGAGGCGTGGTTCCTGCACGACGAGGACGCCGAGACCAGCATCGTGTCGGTCGGTCACTTCGATCGCCGCGCCTACGACACCAAGTCGACGCTGTTCGCGCCCGAGGTGCAGGACATGATGCGCGAGTTCCCCGCGAACCTGGTGAACGGCGAGCCCGTGCTGATCCCGATCGATCCACGCAACCCGAAGGGCAAGACGAAGCCGCAGCCGTGCCGCTTGGTCGAAGTGCCCGGGGTGTGAAACTACTTTGAAGCGTCAGCCCAGACTTCAGGCGGATCGTTGCGACCTCTGTAAGCGGCGAGGATCTCCGCGATGAGTTGTTCAGCGGTGAGTCGTGAGGCAACAACAGGCCTGCCGGTGCGCGGAGGAGCCTTCGATGTGTCGAAGAACCACGTGTGGCCGCGATTGACGCCAGTTTCCTCGTAGCAAGCGACGAAGATCCGCTCAAACAAATCCTCTTCATCGCGTGCATGAGTTCGCCCCGCGCGATGCTTGAAGATCTGTACGGCGCAGCCAAACGACGAAGCGGTGGCGGCACTGCCATCACCGCATGCGGCGGATGGCAGAAAGATGATCGCAATCATGACGGCGAATGGCTGCCGCTCGTGGTAGTCCTTCGCTTCGGCACGAAGTTCGTTATCGATGCGAGTGAAGTTCTTCGTGAAACGCTGCGACTTCTCATCGACCGCGTTAATGGTCTTTATGGAAAGTCCAAGCCCGAGACCGAGATCAGGCGTACTGAAGTTCACATCGAGCTTCTTTACGCCCCGCGCCGTGCGTGTTCGCCGCTCGTGTTGTTCGCCGTTCTCCGTAGGCGTGATTCCGGGGAAATCACGACGAAGCATGTCGGCAAACAGCTGAGCCAACTCTCGCGAAAGTCGCTCTGCAAAGTTCTTCTTCTTTGCTTGGTCGGTCTTGCCGACGGCCGCCTGATCAGCTTTCTCAAGCGCTGCACTGATGGAGAATTCTCTGTTCATCATTCAAACAGGAAGGCGGTTTGAGCGAGCGACGCAGCCTGTCGCCTACCCAGCGCGGATTTCTTTGCGGCGAGGCGCTTGCGCGTTCGCTGCGCTTCTGCCCGTTGTGATGCAGTTACACGATCGGGTCTGGCTGGCGGCGTGTGACCTAAAAATCGAAGATGATCCTCTACGGCATCCAAAAAGCCTGGTGGGAGTCGGAGTTGCCCTCTGTGCAGTCGGTTCAGAAATCCGAGGGTCGCCTTCACCGATAGCGGCTTGGTGGGGAAGCGAAGGAACTCCGCGAGGCTGTCTCGCTTGAAAGCTACTGGCCACATACTCGCGTTGACTTCGACCGCACGTCCATCGACAAGAGCTGCTGCGTGTGGCCAACGACGATTTGGATCGACTTCACGACCAAATGTGGCTCGGCATCGTTGCGGATTGCGAATGCGGTTTCCGAGCCAAGTGGCGACAGGAACCGAGACAGCGTTACCCGCCTGTTTCCAGCGAAGGGTCTCTCGTGCGACTGCTGCGGTGGGCTTTGTCCAGTCAACTGGAAAACCCTGGATTCTCTCGACGTCGCGGATGTCTGGCGTCACGATCGCGCCGTTGGGCATCCAGATTGCCGGCGGTGATGGAATTCCTACCGTGGAACCGCCCTTGAGAGTGGGTACAGCATCGACGGCCCACCCGAGCCCTCTCTCGCCTTCAGTCCAGTAGAAGCCGCAGGCCTCGTCGGTACGGGTAGATTTCGACTGGTCCCCTACATCTTCAGCGAAGAGCACCGCTGTGGGATCGATCACCTTCGAAGCGAGTAGAAACACTCGCTGTCGGCGCTGCGGAAGTCCAAACGCCTGGGAGTCGAGGACCCGATACGCCCATCGATAGCCGAGCCGAGTGAGGCTCTCCGAGGCGAACCGCATCGCTCGGCCGCGGTCCAGCTGAAGCATGAACGACACATTCTCGATGAGCACCGTTGGAACTTCAGTCTTCCGCAGCAGGCGGAACACCTCTGCGACGAGGCCCGAGCGCTCGCCTTCAATTCCCCGCGTCCTTCCTGCCTGAGAGAGATCTTGGCAGGGGAAACCGGCGGCCACGAGATCGGTACCGGCGGGCAGCCGTGTGAGTTCGCGAACATCCGATGCGATCTGCACATCAGGAAATCGAGCACGAAGCACCGCCTGTGCGGCGGGATCAAACTCACATAGCATCTCCGTCTCAAATCCCGAGCGGGACAGACCAAGTTCAATTCCGCCAACGCCTGCGAACAAGCCGACAGCCTTCATGGGGGCAACTGTATCGCACTCCTTGCGGATGGGTAGAGATGCTACAGGCGTCCAGCGATTTTCTTGTCGGGGGGGCGCTGGGGCCTTCGGCAGCCCCACTTCCTACCGCTTCGCGTTGACCTGGCGCAGCGCGATCGGCACATAGCCGACCTCGAGGCCCTTCGGCGGCGTCACGAGCAGCGCAGGGTCAAGCTCCGCAAGCGAACCCGTGGTGGGCGGCGGCAGATAGTCGCGGTCCTTCGTCCACGCGCGGTGCAGGAGCTCGATGCGTCGCTGCGCCTCCTCGCGCTCCGCGTCGCTGAGGTCCGCCTGCAGCATCGCGGGCTGGTCTGCGAAGCGGTACCACGCGTAGGTGAGCGTGCTGCCGTCGCCGAGCTTGATGTCGAACGGACCGGCGGCGGGGCCGGGCTTCGCGAACGGCGAGTCCTTGCCCTTTGCGGTCTCGCGGGCGGGCTGCGGGCGCTCGCGCGGCGTCTCGAAGCGCAGCGCGGGGAGTCCCGTGTCGCGCGGGACATCCTTCTCGTCGACGATCGTCCAATGCGGCTTCTTTCCCTCCCGCTGCGTGAGGCGGAAGTACTCGGGCATGCGCACGCGCGCGCCGCGACCGTCGTCGACCCTCGCCACGCGCGCGGCATCCCATTCGTAGCCGAACGTGTGTTCGTCGTGTGCGATTGGCTTGCCGAAGCTGCGCCAGTCGACGTCGAACCGATTTTCCTTGGCGGTGTTCTCAGCGAAGACGCGCCAAGTCGAGCCGCCGCCCTTGCCGAAGGTCTGCACGTGCGCGTGCGCCGCGTCGATTGCGCCGCTGCTCGCGGATCCACCGGCGAACCAGGCGCGCACGCCGTCGGTGAGCGCTGCAGGGCGGTACACGCTCAAGCGGTGGAGCACGACCGTGCGGCCGTCCTTGTCGAGCGGGAACGACATCGGCTGCACGCGCGCGTAGGAAGTTCCGGCACCATCCGCCGGCGTGTGCACGGCCGCATCGACCCACTGCGTCTCCATCTGGAACGCCTTGTTCGGCTCGGAGGGACGCGTGTCGAGGAGCTTGCCGGCGAACTCGGGGTGGCGGATGCCGGAGCGCGACCAGAACGCGGGCGTGAAGAACGCGAGCGGACCCTTGAAGGTCGCTGTGTTCAGGAAGAGCGTCCAGCACTGATCGCCCGAGGCCTTGGTCGCGGGCACGAGCGGCAGCGGCAGGTAGCCGTAGCCGAAGAGCTCGCCGCAGGTGTCTTGCTTGAGGTTGAGGCCGTCGAGCGGGAAGACGACCCACGGGCTGATCTGCGCGACGCCGTAGCAGCCGCGTGGCTCCTCCCACGAGCCGCGCCCGTAGCCGGGACCGTTCGCGATCTCCTCGAACTCGACGGCGACGCCGCCCATGATGAACTTCGGCGTCTCGGTGGGGAAGTGCGTGTCGCGCCACCAGCCGAGTCCGCCTTCGATGTCGGAGTAGAACTCGCGCTTTCCGGTCGACTCCTGCTGCGCGAACATCCACGTGCCGAAGAGGCCCGACTGGAAGCTGTGCCCGGGGTAGCGCTCGACGAGCGGCCACGCTGCGGCGTAGAGCGAGAAGCCTGCGTTGAACTCGGGCGGCGCCTTGTCGACGGGGACGAGCATGTAGCCCGAGAGTTCTCCCGAGCTCGGCTTCGCCGGCGGCAACGTGGGCACGAACGCGGGCGAGCCAGGCACGACGAGCGAGCGCATCGCGCGCCCGAGCGCGTCGCCGACGAGGAAGATCGTCTCGGCGTTGCCGAACTCGTGGTGTCCGTGGCCGGGATTCGGCGAATCATCCTTGTCGCGCACGAACGCGGCGGTCGGGACGAAGACGACGCTGCCCTTGAACTCGTCGTGCGCTGCGGCAGCAGCCTGCGCCTTGCGGAGCGCATCCCATTCGCCGGGCGCCTCGACCCACGGTCCAGTGAGCTCGCCGACGACGACGGGCAGGTTGGGCACGCCGAGGTCGCGGCGCACATCGTGGATGAGGTGGACGAGGTTCGCTTCGTACGCGGGCACGGCGTTCTTCGGATCGCAGCCGTCGTTCCAGCCCTGGTACCACACGAAGCCAGCGAGCTCGACGCCGCGCGACTTCGCCTGCGGGAACTCGGTCGCAGCGTTCGCGAGCGCGGTGCGGACCTGCTCGATCATCAGGTTGTAGAACTTGCCGGTCTCGCCGCCAGCGGATGGCGGGCGGAAGTCGACGAAGAGGCTCTTGCCGCCCCATGCGGTCTTCACGAGGAGCACGTCTTCCTCGAGCGCGTCGCCGAGGATCTGCCCGAACTGGAGCTCGGGGCCGAAGTGGTGTTGGTCCTGGTATGGCGTGAAGCCGAATCCGAGTCCACCCGTGCGCGCTGCCTTCTTCGAGCTGTCGTCGTCCGGCTGGTAGCGCATCCAGACGTCGTCGCGCACGCGCCAGGAGCCGTCGGCGTTCACGAGGTGCGCGTAGGTCGCGCGCGTGGCGGGGTCTGCGAGGAACGCCGCCAGCGTGCCCTTGCCCTCGTTGTAGTCCTTGCCCTTGAGGTCGACGACCGCATGGCCTTGCATGTTCGACTGGCCGGCGAGGATGAACACCTTCATGGGCTTGTCGCCGCTTGCGTTCGCGTGCAGGGAGAGGACGGACGCGAGCGCGACGGCGGCGAACTTGATCATGCGCGCGATTGTAGGGGTACGCAGGAGCACGGCTCGGTGGCGTAGGATGGCGACATGGCGAAGCGCGCCGCATCTCCTGCCACGACGAAGCCCGCAGCGCGGGCGCCGCGCGCGCGCGCGGGCGAGCAGCCGCCCGAGGAGCGCCAGCGGCCTGTCCATCACGAGGGCCCCGTGCTCTTCGGACAGGAGCAGGCGACGGCGCAGCTCGCGCACGCGATTCGCTCGGGGCACATGCATCACGCATGGATCCTGCACGGGCCGCACGGCGTCGGGAAGTGCACGGCGGCGATGGAGTGCGCGCGGCTGCTGCTCGATCCCGAGGCGACGGGTGCGCATATCGATGCGTTCAAGGCGCCGCGTGAGACGCGCGTGGCGGAGCTCATCGACGTGTCGTCGCATCCTGACCTGCACGTGATCCGCAAGGAGCGCGCCGAGGAGTCGTCGATCAAGGAGCTGCGCGACCGCAAGCAGACGAACATCCCGCTGGACCTCCTGCGCGAGCTGATGATCGGCGGCGTGGTCGGTGACGGCAAGAGCTTCGATAGCCCGGTGTGGCGCAGCGCGTACCTCGGGCATCACAAGGTGTTCATCATCGATGAGGCGGAGCTGCTCGATCCATACGGGCAGAATGCGCTGCTGAAGACGCTCGAGGAGCCGCCGCCGGGGACGTACATGTTCCTGGTGACGACGCAGGAGGAGCGGCTGCTGCCGACGATCCGCAGCCGCTGCCAGCGCGTCGCGTTCCGCACGCTGGATGCGCGGTCGATGCAGGCGTGGTTCGAGCGCTTTGCGGTGCCCGCGGATGAGCGCGCGTGGCTGGCGGAGTTCAGCGACGGCGCGCCCGGCACTGCGGAGCTTGCGCACAAGCACGGGCTGCGCGCGTGGAGCGAGGAGCTGCTGCCGCGGTTCGCCGCGGTCGAGGCGGGCAAGTTCGATGCGGGGCTTGCCGATCGGCTGGCCGAGCTCGTGGGCGAGTTCGCCGAGCGCGTGGTGAAGGAGAATCCGAAGGCGTCGAAGGAGGCGGCGAATCGGCTGGGCACGCGCTGTGCGCTGCTGACGCTTGCGTCGCGGTCGCGCACGCAGATCGCGGAGGCCGCGCGCAAGGGCGATGCCGCTGCGATCGCTGCCGCTGCCGCGCGCGTCGAGCTGATCGTGCGGCTTGAGAGCGAGGTGCGCGCGAATGTGAACCTGAAGCATGCGCTCGCGAACCTGGTGGCGCAGTGGGGCGCGATCGCATGAGCGGTGCTGGGTCCGGGCGCGAGATCGAGCGCGTGTGGGTGCTGCGGTCGGAGCCGGCGATTCCAGCGGATGTGCCGGTCGAGGTCTGGCGGATCGAGCAGGGATATCTCGCGCCCGCCGCCGAAGGCGAAGCGGAGCTCGCGAAGATCGGCTTTCCCGAGGGACGGCTGCGGCGCATCGTCGAGCCGAGTGGCGCGGAGCGCTTCGTGCACACGGTGAAGTCAGGCAGCGGGATCGTGCGTGTCGAGCACGAGCGCGAGATCACGCGCGCGGAGTTCGAGCAGGCGTGGCCGCGCACCGCGGGTCGGCGCGTGTTGAAGACGCGGCGCCGCGCGCGCGTAGGCGGGCTTGTGTGGGAGATCGACGCCTTCGAGGACATGCCGCTGGTGATGGTCGAGGTCGAGCTCGATGACGCCGCGCAGCGCTTCGAGATGCCGCCGTGGATCGCGGATCTCGTGGTGAAGGAAGTCAGCGAGGATGCGCGCTACCGCAACGCCGCGTTGGCGATGTACGGATTGCCGTAGTTTGAGCGGTCGCTGCTTAAGGCGGCGCCCGAGGTTTGAGCGCTCGCGGCTGCGGCCGCTCGCTTTGGTGCTCGTTCGATGTGGGAGTCGACTCCTGACGCACGTGGTTCCGCAGATTCCGGCGTTGCCTCCATCTGCGGGCACTCATGGTTTGAGCGGTCGCCGCTTGCGGCCGCTCGCTTTGGACGAGCGCCGCGCGAGTGAATCGCGACGGCGCTCCTGACACGCGTTCCAGCATCGCCGAGGATTCACTCCGAGGCGAGGCCACCAGAGCGAGCGAAGGCGCGCACGCGGCTGCGGCTGCTCCCTCTGGAGGTGCGCGCGGGATCGATTCTCGATTGCTCCTACTTCGCCACTCCCGTTCGCGAAGCGAACGTCACCGCAGGTCTTTCGCCTGCGGCAGATCGCTCAGGTTCGCGATGCCGAAGACACGGAGGAACTCGGGCGTGGTGCCGTAGAGCATCGGGCGACCGACCTCCTCGGCGCGGCCGACGATCTTCACGAGCCGGCGCTCCATGAGGCTCTTGAGCACTTCGCCGCAGGCGACGCCGCGGATGGCCTCGAGCTGGGCGCGCAGCATCGGCTGCTTGTAGGCGATGATCGCGAGCGTCTCGAGCGCGGCCTGCGAGAGGCGGGTCTGCGCGCGCTGGCCCTTCATGCGCGAGAGGATCGAGCCGTACGCGGCGATGGTGAGCATCTGCCGCCCGCCAGCGACGCTTTCGATGCGGAAGGTGCGGTTCGCAGCCGCGTACTGCTGGTTGAGCGTGTCGATCGCCTCGCGTACGAGGCGGAGCGCCTCGCGGCGGCGACCTGCGATCGCAGCGGAGTCCTTCGCGGACGTCGTCTCCTCTGCCTCGGCGTCGGCGGACTCGCCATCCTTGCCGCCTGCACGCACGGTGGGGGGGACGAGCCCGAGCACTTCCGCGAGACGGGCGTCGGAGATCGGCCGGTCAGCGAGCAGGATGGCCGCCTCGACGCGCAGTTCGAAGGGCAGCGTCGCGCACGGCAGCTCGGGGTCGTTCACATTGATCGCGAAGAGCGACGGATGGTCCTCCGTCGCTGCCGCCGCCTTCTTGCGACGCTTCGGTGCAGCCGTCTCGGCTTCCGCGGCCTCCGTGCCGACCTGTTCGGTCGTCTCGTCGGCGACCGCGCTTGCTTCATGCTCCGTCATGCCGCAAGCGTACCACAGCAGGGTGGCGTTTCTCCACTTTCGCGTGCGATGAAGGCGTCAGTTGCGTGCCGATCAGCGGCGAGCGCTGCGGGCGAGCGCGACGCGCGCGTAGGCGAGGCGCTGGCGGTGCTCGGCCGCTGCGCGCGACTCGAGCGTGCCGGACTTGAGGCCGTCGCCCGTTGCGGCGGCGAGTTCCTTCTCGGCGTCCGCGGCGTTGATCGATCCAGCAGCGGTCGCGCCATCGGCGAGGATGGTGAGCGTGCCGCCGTTCATCTGCGCGAAGCCACCGTCGAGGAGGAACACGTCGGTTCCGCCGCCTGCCTTCTCGATGCGGAGCTTGCCTTCGCCCAGGCGAACGAGGAACGGAGCCGCGCCGGCGGCGACGCCCTTCTGGCCGTCCCACGCGGGGAACTCGACGTAGGTCGCCTCGCTGTCGAGGACGCTCTCAGTGGGGGTGACGACGTTGCAGCGCAGAGCAGCCATGGGGGAGAGATGGTACGGCGGCGGCGGGGTCGGCTCAAGTCCTCGATCCGCGCGATGGGCGCGCCCAAGCCCATGGCGGCACAGGATTTCTGCTCCGCGGCAGCGGAAGGGTCAAAAAAGACGCCGCCCGCGCGTTCGGCTAGGCCGGAGACGGCGGGCGGCGGGCGGAAAGGGACACAGTTGATTCAGGTCATCCACGTTCAGGTTCTGAAGGGTCCAGCGAAACAAACTGCTGCGGACTTGTTCAGGCCTGCTGTGCCATTCCGACGCGGTTCTCGACGGCGAGCGCCGCGGAGGAACCATTCTGAGATGCACCTCTGGTTGTCCGATCGATCGAGCCTGTCTGAATTCTCACAATCTCTCTCGACCTTTCTCAAACTCACACATGACCCCTCGTGCCAAGCTCACCGGCGACGCCGACGAGCCACGAGGCCGGCCGTTGCGAGGAGCGCGAGGGCGCCTGGCGCGGGCACAGGGATTCCAACTCCACCGAAGGAGGTGGTGAATGAAGCCGTCGCGTTGTTCGACAGCACGAAGTAGAAGGTCACCGAAAGCGGATCACCGAACGATTCCGCGGGCACCGACGGAGTCGAGCCGCCGAACGACGCTGAACCGATCAGGCTGGCGCCCGGTGTCGTGCGAGACACGGAGGACCAGCTGTTGAAGAGCGAAGCCACCTGCACGCCGCCCGACTTGGCGACCCACAGCGGGAACTCGCCGCTCTGGCTCATCGTCCCGACGCCGCCCGATGCGGAGTTGGTGATGAGCGCTGCCGCGACGCTGCCGTTGAACTGGCCCGACATCGGGCCCATGGCAGCAACCGGCAGAGCGAGCGTCATCGCGAAGGCGAGATCCTGTCCTGACGTGTTCGTCAGGCTGATCGCGCCGGACTGCGTCGCGAAGTCCGCTCCGCTTGCAGCGGAGAAGTTGTAGTTGCAGTTCCAGATCGCGCTGGTGCCATTCGTTCCGCTGACGGCTCCAAAGTAGGAACCGACACCGCTCGACGAAGTCGAGTTGGGGGCCAGGTTCAGCGTCTTGCCAGCTGATCCGGCGCTCACACTGAGCACCATCACAGGGGCATCCGCAAGAACCGGCGCCGCAAGAGCGACGGCTGCGACGACTGCGGCAGACCGCAGTCCAATTCCAAGGAACAGCATTTGAACTCCCTCCCAAACCTGGAACCTCGCGGTCCCAATCTTTTCCTCAATGAATCTGCCCGTTCCCGCGGGCAGATACACCCAATTTCCCGAGACGCCTGAAGGCATCTCAAGTCAACCGAATCTACTCCGAGCGGGGGTCGCGGCAAGTGAGTCTTGCAATTTCTTGCGGAACAATCCGACTATTCGGTTTATGCGGGGTTCGCGTGAGGGGGACGTTTGGTCCGCAGATATCGGAGAAGTTGACGATCGCGTCCGATATTGCCGCGTGCGCACCAGCGAAATCGGGTGCCAATCGGACCGCTTCCTTGGTCGGCTTCACGTGACCCATCGACTTGCCGTACCACGAAATGTGCTGTCGGAGGCGTATCAGCGCCCTTTCGGGCCCGTCGTAGTGCGCGGCGAGCTCGAGGTGGCGGAGGACGACTCGGAACTTCTCGGAGACCGTCGGCTCTGGGCTGGCGGCCCCGGTCTCGAGCAGCGATTTCGCGCGGCGGAAAATCCACGGCGTGCGAAGCGCACCGCGCCCGATCATGACGCCTGCGCAGCCTGCGACACGCATGAGCTCGGCAGCGTGCTCGGGCTCGGTGACGTCGCCGTTGCCGATGACGGGGATGTGCGGCACGGCCTCGACGACTTCGCCGATCGCGCTCCAGTCGGCGGTGCCCGAGAAGAACTGCACGGTGTAGCGCCCGTGCACGGTGACGGCGGCGATGCCGATGTCGGCAAGCTGTCGGGCGAGGACGGGCGCGACCTTGTGCTCAGGATCCCAGCCGAGACGCATCTTGGCGGTGACGGGCACGCGGCCGTTGGTGTGGCGGGTGACGGCGTCGACGATGCGCTTGGCGAGAAGCGTCGTGTTGGCGCAGTCGCGAAGCAGCAGGCTGCCGCCGTTCTTCTTCGCGACCTTGTCGACCGGGCAGCCCATGTTGATGTCGATGATGCGCGCGCCGTGATCGACGGCCCAGATGGCGGCCTCCGGCAGCGGATCGTCGCCGTTGCCGTAGAGCTGCATGCCTGCGGGCTGGTCGAACTCGTTGGTGCGGGCGAGGTCGAGCGTGCGCGAGGTCTCCTTGAGGATCGCCCGCGAGTTGAGGAGATCGGTGTACGCGCAGCCGACGCCGCCTTGCTCGCGGCAGAGGATGCGGAACGCGATATCGGTGTGCCCCGCGATGGGCGCAAGGAGGAGCGGCGAGTCGAGCTGGACGGGACCGATGCGGAGCACGGGGTGGCCTCAAGCAGAGGTAAGCGCAGCGTTCCGCAGCAGGACGTCGGACTCGTAGCGCTTCACGATCTCGAAGTCCGGCAGCATGTCGAGCAGCGCGCTGAGGTTTGGGGCACCCTCGTAGAGCTCGTCGTCGAAGCACTCGGTGTAGAAGTAGCGCGTGCGCGCGAGAGTCTCGCGGCCGCCGGCGACAAGGTCGGCCTCGGCGCCCTGTGTGTCGGCCCAGATGAAGTCGATTGGCCCAGGCTCATGCTTGCGCGACCAGGTGTCGAGCGTGCGCACATCGACGTTGATCGTGCGCTGGAACTTGCACCACGGCCACTTCTCCTTGTGCGTCTTGGGCGCGCGGAGGGAGCCCGACTGATCCCAGCCCTTCGGGTACTCGGCCTTGACCTGCGGCGTCGCGTCCGGCGGCAGGCCGCTCGAGACGTGGAACTGCGCCCGCCCGTTGGTCGCGCCGATCGCGAGCTCGTGGAGCGTCACGCGGCGGTCGGTGACCTGCTTGCGGAAGGCTTCGATCGCGCGCGGATCAGGCTCGAAGGCGTGGATGCGCACGGTCGGGAAGCTGCGCACGAAGAGCTGCGTGTGCATGCCGTGGTTCGCGCCGATCTCGAGGATGACCTGAGGCGAGGGACCGAGCAGCCGCTGCAGGAACGGACCGTTGATCGAGTCAGGGGAGATGGGCGGTAGGTCGCGCGGCACGGTTGCTACTCGGTATTCACTGTTCGAAGGTCGTGTCCTCGAGCCGGTAGAGCCCAAGCAGGAATCCGCCGGTCTCGAACGGCGACACCACAAGTCTCCCACGAAAGGTACCGAAGCGGAAGAGATGGAGCCCCTGCATCATGACCGGTGCACGCATGTCCATATCGACGGCATCGAATGGGGTGGGGGGTAGTCCGATGCAGCAGCCATCCCATCGATTCAGGGTCAGAAGGAGGTTCTTGGCCGCGCTGACGCGGACCGCCGTGGAGTAGTAGCCGCTGATCTCGATGTAGGTGCCGTCGAGCGCGCGCACCCACGGCGGCGGGGTCAGGGCCTTGACGGCGGCGTCGACATAGGAGTTCGATGAGGTCAGCAGTTCCCAGCTGATTCGGTAGGGGTCGTCGGCGCGCCCGTTGCCAACGATGCGGAAACGCCCGTCGAGTTCGAGCGTGCGGTCGTCGATGCGACGGACGACGTCGTTCGGTGAGCGCGTGTCGGTGAGCAGCACCGGCTTCGGTCGGACGATAGAGCCGCTCTCGCCGAGCAGGTCGAGCTCGGGTGCGGGAATCGCTGCGGGGGGTGGCGGCGAGGCAGGGGGCTCGCTGTTGGTCGGCGGGACTGACGCGGGCGAGTCAGGTTGGGGAAGCTCCACTGGGACTGGTTCGGAGAGGACGAACCACAGCCCGCCCGCGATCAGGATCACGAGGAAGATCCAGAACCAGCGCATCAGTCCTGACCCTGCCACGCATTTCCGAGCGAGGCCGAGAGGATCGCGTCGCGTACGGCGCTCATCGGAAGCATCGGTTCGGCGAAGGGCTCTGGGAGCTCGCCGATCAGGACGGGATCGAAGCCGGGCGCCTGCTGTACGCGACCGTGTGAGCCGCGGACGAGTGACGCATCGAGCGGAACGACATCGAGCAGCGCGCGGAAACCTAGCTTGCGGAGGAACAGCTTCCGCAGCGCACGGCCCTTCGGCCAGAGCAGCTTCGGGTCGTAGAACAGCTCGCAGGGGTCGTAGCCAGGCTTGCGATGGATGTCGACGGTGCGCGCAAAGTCGGGCGCCTTCGCGTCGTCGAACCACCAGCCGTAGGCGAACCAGCGGTCGGCGGCGCTCACGCAGACGATGTCGCCCGCGCGGGCGTGGTCGAGCCCGGCTGCGGTGCGCGCGGCGCCTGAAAGCGTGCGTTCGACGCCGTCGACCTTCGCGAGCATTGCCTCGATGCGCGCAATGTCGGCCGAATCGCGCACAGTGACATGAGCGACCTGGTGATCGGCGACGGCGAATGCGGCGCTGTGCTCGAGATCGAGGATCTCGCGGCCGTCCTCAAGGCGGACCGCGAGCAGGCCCGCGTCGCGAAGCACGCGGTTGAGCCACACGGCGTCGCGCACGGGCACGATGCCGTATTCGCTGACGATCAGCGGCAGTACGCGCGCTCGCTCGCAGATATCGAGAAGCCCGCCGACCACGCGGTCGATCTCGCGGAGCTCGCCGCGAATCGAGGGGTGTCCCGGTCCAGCCTTCTGCAACGCATAGTCGAGGTGGGGCAGGTACGAAAGCACCAGTGTCGACGGCGTCTCCTCGATGAAGTGCTTGGTCGCCATCGAGATCCAGTCCGTCGACTCGATCCCCGCGGTCGGTCCCCAGTACTTGAACAAGGGGAACTGTCCGAAGCGAGCCTGCAGCGTGTCGCGCAGGTCGGCGGGCTTGGTGAGGCAGTCGGGGATCTTGCGTCCGTCGGCCTTGTAGATGGGGCGCGGCGTGAGCATCGCGTCGGTCGACGCATGCATCGCGTACCACCAGCACGCATTCGCGCAGGTGAAGGACGGATCGACGCGCCGCGCGGTCTCCCAGACCTTCTCGCCAGCGACCAGGCGGTTCGACTGCTTCCAGAACTGCACCTCGCCGAGCGACCGATCGTGCCAGCCGTTGCCGACGATCCCGTGATCGCTCGGGGCGAGGCCCGTGAGCATGGTCGACTGCGAGGTGCAGGTCACCGCCGGAAGCGGGGGACGCAGCGTGCGCACGCCACCGGTCCGACGCGCGAAGTCCTTGATGCGTGGCGTCGCCTCGCCGATCAGGTTCGGCGAGAGCGCGACGACATTGAGGACGCAGACGCGTTGGATCACGCATGGATGGTACGGCTGGAAAGCCCCGCGCGCGATACGGCGCCGCGCGCGGGACCAGCTGGAGTGAGCCTGGTTCGTTCATGTCACGGCGCTTCCGGCGGCGCGAAGAGGAAGCGCGTCTCGACAAGGCGCGCGTTCTTGAAGACGGCGATCGCCGAGAATTCGGGATTCAAGTCGATCGCCCAGGCATTGCCGTCCTCTCGGAACTCGATGCTGCGAACGCCCGCCTCGGCTGCGTAGCGCGCGACCTGGTCGAAGGCGCCGTGGATGCGGATGGCGGAGCCTGCGCGGACCTCGATGGTGCCATCGGGTTCGAACGGCGTGCCGTCGACCTCGACGACCAGCTCGTCGTAGCCCTCGATCGAGGGGATCGGCCTGCGGTTCGGCGCGATGATGCTGGCATCGACCCGTGACTGGAACTCGTCGGTCTGCGCCTGCGCGAGCGAGAGCAGGTACTGGTCGCACTGGAGCTGCTGGATTCCAGCCTGGCCGTTCTCGGTAATCGTGCCCGCTGGCGCGGCCTGCGCCCGGTCGCGGAGCTTGATCGGATAGAAGTCGCCCGCGCAGTCGAGCTGGACGAGCACGGGATCGGACGGAACCGGCGAGCAGTAGAGGCAGAACTTGACCTTCTCGCCGCGAACCGACCAGGTGTGCTGACCGCAGGCGCTGTAGCCCGCGGGCAGCGTGTCGACTGGCTCCGCGAGCACTTTCGACACCGCCTGGAGGCACCACGACAGCACCGTGTTCATGACGAACGGAACGGCCTTGCAGCCGGAGAGCGCGGGCAACGCGGCGGCGGCGAGCGCGAGAGCGAGTGCGCCGGCGATCATGCCTCGGCGCGATGGGCGCGGGTGAAGCCGCGGAATCAGCGAGCGTGAGAGAGCGGCAGGGCTTCGATGAGCCATGGCGAGTCCTTTCCCCGAGACGCCTCGGGATTTCCCCTGAACACTGGATGTATCGAGCCGCGCAGCGACGCGCCGCGTGGCGAGTCGGCATCTTGTGCATGCCGCGGGACGCTTCCGCGACTTTCACATCGGATTGTTCGAAATTGTCGCGATCAGCTTCCCGCGATGCGGCGCTGGAGAAGCATCGTGACTCCCGCGAGCAGCGTGCATGCTGCGGCAAGTCCGAATGCGCCCACGACACCAAGGGCCATGCCATCGATCAGCGCGAGGCACGCGATCCATGTTCCGACGGAGGCTGGGGTCGAGCGTGGATCCCGACGCATCCCGACGAGTGCGCGGCTTGCAAGCGCCGCGCACGCGAGGGCGATCGCGGATCCGATCCACGGCAGCTTCGTGAGCGGATCAATCGGAGCGTGTTGGTGCTGCATGAGCGACGTGGAAGCGATGAGGAAGCCGAGCAGGATGACCAGCGTGCCGGCTGCAGGGATCAGCGCGCGCAGGGCGCGGCTGGGGTAGCTGCGCATTTCCGCGAAGGCGCGGCGCGATGCATCATCGCTCGCGCGGCCGCACTCGGGGCACGTGCCTGCGGAGGCATGCATGAGCTGGCTGCAGCGCGGGCACTGCATGGGCGCATGCGCGGCGCCGTCATCACGGAGGAGCCGCGTCTCCGAGCGCGCGACCAACGACAGCCCAAGCGTCCACCCCGCGAGTGCAAGCGGGAGCGCGATCGCGCCGCGACGCACGAGCGCCTCGATGTCCCCATCGCAGTTCGCGAGCATCGGGATGAGCGAGGCGAGCGCGCGACAGAGCGCGAGTAACAGCGTGCTGCCGATCGAGCGGGAATGAAAGCGGTCGTAGGCGATGACCGCGGCGCAGAGGACGAGCGTTGCCAGGAATGCCGCGGGAACGAGCATCGTCGAGAGCGCGATCGCCGCAGCAAGCAGCCCGAATCCCGCCGCGAATGCATGGCTTCGCTTGAGCCGGCCGCTCGGGATCGGACGGCCAGGGCGTTCCTCTGCATCGATGGCCGCGTCGAAGGCATCGTTGAGCACCATCCCTGCGATGTAGATGAGCGCTGGCGTGACGATCGCCGCGACCATCGCGGTGGTCGACGGAGCCTCTCCATCGGTGCGCAGCGGCGTTGCGCCGATCCAAACGGCGCATCCGTCTTCATGCTCGATGATGCGCACGATGACGCCGAGCACCGTGCCCGCGATCGCGTTCGACACCACCGTCGGCAGGTTCGAGACACGCATGATCTCGAGCCATGCGCGCGCGCGGCCGGTGCTCACGCCCGCACCTCGTAGCCCGCGCGCCCAAGCGCTGCGCGTGTCCATGCAAGCTCCTTCGCGATGCCTCCCGCGAGATCGCGCTCGCGCAAATGAAGCGGAAGCACGGTCCATGCGTAGGTCTCGACCTCGAAGCAGGGCGGGTCGGTCTTCGATGCCGCGCTGAGCGCGAGGGGGATCTGCCGCGCGGTCGTGCCAAGGCGGCCGATTGCGTCGAGGTGGACAGGCACATGGAAGTGCGTGCGGTAGGGGCCGTCGGGCATCGCGTCGAGCGCGAGGTCGAGGTCCTCGAAGAACCGAACCTCGCCGTTGCCTGCGAGCACGCAGGTCTGGTGCATGTAGCGCGGCTCTGCGAACTCCGCGAGCTCAGCGAGCTCCTTCGGCGCGCCTGCGCAGGCGAGCGCGGCGCTGACCTGGATCTTGCCCACGCGGATCGCCGCGCGCGCGTAGAGCTCGAGCGCCTCGTCCTGCTCCTCGAACATGACGGCGCTGTGGCAGATGTCGTGGCAGACGCCGAGATGCGCGCGCGTCTCATCGGTGGTGAAGCACTGGTCGAAGAGCGCGACGACATGCTCGGCGCGGTCGAGCAGGCAGCCTGGCTCCGGCTCAAGGTCGACGGTCACGCGCACGCCGCTCGATTCCTCGAGCTGCGCGAGGCGACCCGCGATCCACTCGAGCTGCGCGGCCGCGAGGCCGACGCTTGCGCCGCAGCCTTCGTTCGAGAAGTCGGGGCGCCAGCCGATCGGCACCGTCGAGATCGACGCGGTGCGCGTGCCTGGCTCGACGAGCTGCACGAGGATCTTCGCGAGATCGAGCGTGAACATCGAGCGGTTCGGGTCGGCCCAGTGCGGGTGGTAGACGCGCGTCTTGACCGTCTCGCCGTGGAAGTCGCCGTAGGGAAAGCCGTTGATCGTGCGGACGACGAGGCTTCGCTCGCGCAGCCAGTCGCGGAAGCGCTCGGTGCCGTCGGCTTCGCCGAGCAGTTCGCGCGCGCTCTGTGCGGAAAGCCACAGCCCGATCCCGAGCGGCGCCTCGGGCGCGAAGAGTGCGCGCACACGGACGGCATGCTGGTCGAGCATCGCCTTCGTGCGCGCGAGCGTGTCGCCCGCGTGGACGTTCGTGCAGTAGGCAAGTTGGGCGGTCGGGCGCGTCACGGCTTCCATTGTGGCAGAGTTCCTGCGACGATTGGAGGCATGCGCATGGGAACCGCGTTCATCGTCGGGCTTTCAGCCGTTTCGGGATTCGCCCTCGTGGTGCCTGCACCGGTGCCGCCGCCAGTGGCCGCAGCGGATGCACTGGTGAGGTCCTTCTCCGACGCCGAGCGCGCCAAGGCGCTGCGGCCCCTCGATCACGGCGAGCGCACCAAGTGGTACTTCGCGCGCGGCGACCGGGAAGGGCTCTTCCTGCGCGACATGGATGCGGACACGCGCGCTGCGACGCTGGCGCTCGTCGACATCTTTCTGTCCGCAGCGGGCCGCGAGCAGTGGCGATTGATCCGCGTGGTCGAGGCGATCAACGCGACGAACGAGAAGGCCGCCGGCGTGACTACGCCGACCTACGGCGACGATCTCTACGCGGTGCATTTCTTCGGTTCGCCAGCGGATCCGGCGTGGGCGTTCGAAATCGAGGGGCACCATTTCGTGCTGCACGCTGCGTTCGCCGATGGCGCGCTGACCGTGACGCCGATGTTCACGGGTTCGTTTCCCGCCGCTGTCCCGAGCGGTCCCGACGCGGGGAAGCGCCCGCTCGGCGCTGCGGTCGAAGCCGCGTTCGACCTCGCGCGATCGCTCGATGAGGCTCAGCGAAAGGCCGCGCGCATCATGGAGAAGCCGCCCGCAGATGTGATGTGGGCGATTGGCGCGGATGCGAAGTCGCCCGAGCCGAAGGGCGTCGCGCGCGCGGCGATGAGCGACGCGCAGAAGTCGCTTGTCGACAAGCTGCTCGCGACGCACGCAGCGCTGCTCGACGAGAAGGTCGCAGAGGTCCAGCTGCGCGAATGGCGCACGAAGCACGCGGGCGAGCTCGTCTTCGCGTTTGTCGGCGACACCGATCTGTCGAAGCCGCACTACTACCGTCTTGCCAGCCCGTGCTTCACCATCGAGTACGACTCGACGAACGCCGATGCGACGCATGTCCACTGCGTGTGGAGCGACCCGTCATGCAACTTCGGCGGCGATGCACTGCGCGCGCATCTCAAGCGCGAGCACGGCGCGAAGTAGCCGTCAGATCCAGCCGAAGGCGAGGAAGGTCGCGAGCAGGGAGAGCAGCACGGCGAGCACCGTGTTCGATGTCGCGACCGCGATCGGATGCTCGAGCCTGAGATAGCCGCGCACGAACGCCCAGTTCCACACCAGCGTGAGCGGCATCGCGCAGAGCATCAGCTTGTGCACCTCGAGCATCTCCGAGGCGCGGATGCCCGCAGCCGTTCCAAAGCCGTTCTGCGTGAGGAAGAAGAGCGCTCCAAGCGGAATGAGCATCGCGACCGAATAGATCACGCAGCGCACGAGATGCCGCGGGCGCACGCGCGCGCGACGCATCGAGATCGGCAGGAGCATGATCGCGAGCGGCGCTGAGAGCGGAACGACCGAGGCGCATGCCAGCCGTCCCAGGGCGCGGTCATCAAGGATGACCTGGTTGCTCATCCGGATCGGCGTCTGGTGCAGGGGGATGTCGGGATTCGCCGCGCTTCGAAACCACGCGGGCGGCCAGAAGCCCGCGTCTTCGAGAATGGCGACGGCGATGCGCGCGGAGCGCTCCAGCGCAGTCGGGGACTCGCCGGTGACCGTGTCGAGCTTGATGCCGACATCGCTGAACGAGACGTTACTAAGCGGGACGAGGGTCGTGGCGATGTAGTCGAGTGGATTCGCAGAGCCCTTCATGACCCAGCCAGGTCCTCTCGGCGTGGTCACCAGCACCCAGCCGCGACCCTGCGTCGCGAGCGTGTGGATGTTGCGCGCCGCGAGGCACAGGTGCGCGACGAGGGCGATGAACACGAGAAACGCGATGATCCCGCGGCGATCGATGGGGACCGTCATGCTTACCCGCGACCAGAAGCGAAACGGTCGCGCGCACATCGCGAGCGTCGCGGCTGCACGAATGAACCTCCGGCGCGGGCGGCCTTGAACGGTGCGCGATTCGACGAACCAGCGCGGATCGTTGCCTGTCTCGCGGAGCTCAGACCAAGCGATGTCGAGACCGCACTCGCTGCAGGTTCCGCGCGCCTCCCCGCGCGATTCCGACGCGACCATCTGCGGCGTGATGTCGTATCCGCAGCGCGGACAGTTGAGCTTCGACGATTGAGGCGATTCAGCGTGCATGCTCGATGAGCGTCCGTACGACGCCGAGGCCTGTCTCGTCGGCTTCGGTGCGCTCGGGATGCCACTGGACGCCGAGATAGAAGCGTCGCTTCGGATCGACAATGCCTTCGACCACGCCGTCATCCGAGCGCGCGATGATGTCGAAGCACTTCACATCGGTGATGGCCTGGTGGTGCCACGAGCGCACGAGACCCGCGCGCAGCGGCGAACCGCGTTCCGCCTCGACGGGATGGATCGCGTCGTTGCGATGGCGCTCGCCGTCGGGGATCACATCGGGAAGGTGCTGGATGAGCGTCGCGCCGCGGTGAAAGCCCATCAGCTGCATGCCGAGGCATATGCCGAGCACGGGCTTGTCGGGCCGCGCGTCGAGCGCCTTCAGCAGCGCGAACTCAGCGTCCTGCCGCTCGGCGGGCATGCACTCGGCCTTTGGATGCAGCGGGATGCCGAACCTCGAGACATCGATGTCGTCGCCGCCGGTCATGATGACGCCGTCGACGCGGTCGAGCATTTCCTCGCGCAGCGCAGCCTTCGGCGGCAGGATCACGGGGATGCCGCCAGCGGCCTCGACCATGTCGAGATAGGTGCGGCGCAGGCGCGCGTAGTTGTCGACGAAGTCGGCGGAGAGGCCGATGAGCGGGCGCTTCTTCATGCGATCCTGAACCTTCCCGATTGCGAGAGGAACTTCAGCGGGTTGTCGAAGCTGATCTTCTTCACGATCTCCATCGCGTGGCCGCGCGACTTCATCTCGATCTGCGCCTTCGGCACGGCGAGTGGATCGCTGTTGCCCCAGTCGCCTGCGGAGTTGATCCACAGCCGCTCGGTGCCGTGCATCTCGAAGATGTCGACGGCGCGCTGCGGCGTGCACTTCGTGTCGGGATACAGCGTCATGCCCGCCCAGAATCCACGGTCGAGCACATGGCGCACGGTGTGCTCCTCGACATGGTCGATGAGCACGCGGCCCGGGTCGAGGCGCGCGTGGTTCCTGATCGCATCCATGATGAGCCGCGTGCCCTTGAGCTTGTCCTCGAGGTGCGGCGTATGCACGAGCACGAGCAGATCATGCTCTGCGGCCAAGGTGAGGTGCGCGTCGAGGATCTCGAGCTCGTTGCGCGAGTTCTTGTTGAGGCCGATCTCGCCGATCCCGAGTACGTTCTCGCAGGCGAGGAACTGCGGGATGAGCTTTATGACCTCGCGCGCGAAGACCGGATCCTCCGCTTCCTTCGGATTGATGCAGAGCCATGTGTGGTGGCGGATGCCGTACTGCGCCGCGCGTTTCGGCTCGAAGTCGGTGAGCTGCCGGAAGTAGTCGAAGAATCCCTGCGGGCTCGAGCGGTCGTATCCCGCCCAGAACGCGGGCTCGGTGATCGCGACGCAACCCGCGAGCGCCATGCGCTGGTAGTCGTCGGTCGTGCGCGAGACCATGTGGACATGGGGGTCGATGTACATCAGGTGGCTCCCTGGCTTCTCAGTTCACGATTCGCGACACAAGCACCGGAGCGACGAGCGGGCGAAGCCCGATTGGAGCGCTCAAACACGCACATCAGCGCTGCTCCTTCGTGCCGAGCGCCACCGCGCCCGTCGCGCCCTTCATCGGCGCCTTCGCGATCGGCTCGGTCGAGTGGTCGCTCAGGAGCTCAAGCACGCGCCGCGCGCGCTCTGGCCTGCCATCGGTGAGGATCGCGCAGCACGCCTCCAGCGCGGCGCGGCGGTAGTCGTCGGCACCTTCGCCCTGCGCACGGTCGATGCGGTCCAGAAACGCCGCGATGTCGAGCACCTTCGCGCGGTGCTCGAGGAAATAGCGGTCAACGACGGCGCGCTTCGTGAGCAGGGGAGGTGTTCCGGCGGACATGCGCGCATCCTACGCGCGGGGCGCGGTCACGCGAGTTCCGCGGCGGCGCGGCGCAGGAGCGCCTGATCGAGCTCGTGCACCTCGAAGCCGTGGCCGATGTCGCGGAGCATCGTCACCGTGAGCCGACCGCCGAGGTGTTCGCGGAACTCCTCGAGCCCGCTCAGCAGGAGGTCGATCTCCCCGAACAGCGAGTGGCGCGTGGGAAGCCCAAGCGCAGCGATGCAGCCACGGATGCGGGCATGATCGGCATCGGACAGCCAGCCCTTCAGGTTCGAGTAGCGGCAGTCGAGGAGCAGCCCGAGCGCGACGGCGTCGCCGTGGGAGAGCCCGTAGGCGCTCATCGATTCGAGCCGGTGCGCCGCCCAGTGGCCGAAGTCGAGCGGACGCGCTTCGTGCGTCTCGAACGGATCGCCACCATCGACGATGTGGGCGAGATGGAGCTGTGCGCTGCGGCGGATGATCGCGCTCGATGCATCGATGTCGCACGCGGCAATCGCCGAGGCGCGCTCCTCGAGCGCCGCGAAGAGCTCCGGATCGCGGAGCAGGGCGATCTTGACCGCCTCGCTGAAGCCCGCGCGGAAGACGGCTGGAGGGAGCGAGGCAAGCAGAGACTCGTCGCACAACACGCCGTAGGGGACGGCGAACGACCCGACGAAGTTCTTCTTGCCGAAGCGGTTGACGCCGTTCTTGACGCCCATCGCCGCGTCGTCCTGGGCGAGCACCGTGGTCGGCAGGCGCACGAGCCGCACGCCGCGGTGCGCGATCGCGGCGCCGTAGCCAACGGCGTCGAGCACGGCACCGCCGCCGACCGCGATGACGAAGCTCTTGCGGTCGATGCGGTGGCGCTCGACGAGATCCACGGTGAGATCCGCCACGCGCATGTCGAGCTTCGCGGGCTCGCCCCCAGGTACGGTGAGAATGTCCGCGATCGCGGGCATGCCGTTCGCATGCGCAGCCGCGTAGGCTTGCAGCTGCGTCTCGAGCCGCGGTTGCGCTGAAGCGACGCCCTCGTCGATCAGCACGACCGCTCGCCGCGATGCGATCGCCATGTCTTCAACGAAGAGCTCGCGCAGCGCTGGGTTCGCCACGTCGAGGGCGCCGCGCGTGAATCGCACGCGATGCACGAAGCTCGGACCGACGACGCGGTCGAGCTGGAGCGTGTGGTGATGCGTCGCGGGTGCGGGCACGGAACGACAAGCGTAGTCGTTTCCGCCGCGCGGGAAAGACAAGAGCGCCCCGACTACGAAGGAGAATCGGGGCGCTTTCACCGTCGGCACGGGGGCGTTGCCGAAGGCGCCGCACGCCAACGCGGCGTGCGAGGATGGTTGTTCAGTCGCGGGTATCGGACGGGGATGCCTCCGGGCGAATCAGCACGAAGCGCGCTTGTCCGTCGCGCTCGACGAGCGCCGGGACGGCGGATGCGGGCGCGATGGCCGCGAGCGCTGCGCGCGCGTCTTCTGCGGTCGCGACCTCGCGCGAGCCAAGCCGACGGATCACGTCGCCCGCCTCGATGCCTGCGCGCGCAGCGGGGCTGTCTTCAGCGACGCGCTCGACGATGAGCGCGCCTCCGTCCGACTCGATGCCCGCCGCCTGTGCGTCCGCGTGACTGAGGGCGCGGAGCGCGAAGCCGAGTCGATCCATCGCCGACATCGGCTTCGCGCCCGCGTCACGCGCACCTCTCCGAGCGTGGTCGTCCTCACGCTCGGCAAGCACCGCCTGCATCTTCCGCTCGCTTCCGTCGCGGATCGCCCGCACGTCGATCTCGCTTCCCGGTGCGATCTCGCCGATGGTCGCGACCAGCTCGCCCGGACTGCGCACGGCGCGTCCGGCGATCGCCGTGATGAGGTCGCCTGGCTCGATTCCCGCGTGCTCCGCAGGAGAGCCACGCTCGACGCGATTCACCAGCACGCCCGCCTCCTCCTCCGCCCCAAGCCCCGCCAGCATCTCGCCGTCGGCCGGCTGCACGCCGATTCCCAGGAATCCGCGTGCAACGCGGCCATGTTCGATGAGCGAGTCGACGACGCGCCGCACGACCTTGCTCGGCACGGCGAATCCGATGCCGTCGTTTCCGCCGCCGCGGCTCGAGATCGCCGAGTTGATGCCGACGATCTCGCCGTCGAGGTTCGCGAGCGGTCCGCCTGAGTTGCCGGGGTTGATCGCGGCATCGGTCTGGATGTAGTCCTCGAACGTGGCGAGCCCGACATCGCTGCGTCCCTTCGCGCTCACGATTCCGGCGGTCACGGTCTGCTGGAGCCCGAACGGCGCGCCGATCGCCACGACCCATTCGCCTGCCTCAAGCGCTTCGCTGTTCCCGAATCCAGCAGGCGCGAGCCCGCTCGCCTCGGTGCGCAGCACGGCGATGTCGGTGCCTGGGTCGAGACCGACGATGGTCGCACTCGCGGTTCGCCCGTCGTGGAGGACCAGCTCGATCTCCTCCGCGTCGGCGACGACGTGGTTCGCGGTGACGACGTAGCCGTCGCGCGAGATCACCACGCCGGTGCCGGTTCCGCGCGCAGGAGCCTGCCGCTCGGGGGTAGGCATGCGAAAGCCAGGCGGGAGCGACTGCGCAGGCGCAGCCTTTCGCGAGGTCGTATTGATGGTCACGACGCTCGGCGCAAGCACCTTCGCCGCATCGCGGAATGCGCGCGAGAGGCCATCGGCATGGCGGCGCGCATCGGTTCGCTCGTCGCTCCTTGGCGCGGCCTTCTGTTCGGCGGGCATGGCGCTCGTCTGCGGCATCGCGATGCACGGCGAGGCGCCGAGGAGCGCGCAGGCCGCGAGAAGCGCAGCGAGCTTCGCAGTGCGTGCGGTCGGAAGCGAGATCGGATGGTGCGGGAAGCCTGATGTGAACCTGGACATGCGAACGTTCCTTCCTTTCGGTCGACGTGACGCCGCGCGCCTCGGTCGAGGCGTCTGCGCTGTCGTTGGACGTGGATTCGTGTGCCCGCCCGCAGTTCCGGACCTCCGCGTTCAAGCGGAGCGGCGCGCGCATGGCGACCGTGGATACGCGGATGTTCCGGCTCGGTTCGCGAAATTTCGTGGATTCCGAACCGCCCCCGCGGACGCCGCTTTATCCGCGCTGGCCGCAGGAAAGCTGGTCCAGCGCGATCGCCGCGCTGACGGCCACGTTCAGGCTGTCGACGCCGTCCGCCATCGGGATGCGAACGATGTGCCGCGAGATCGCCCGCGTCTCGCTCGAGACGCCCTTCGATTCATGGCCGACCACGATCGCCACGCGATCAGGCTGCGCGATCGACCGCAGCGGAACCGACGACTGGATCGCGGTCGAGACCAGCGTGAGCTCGAATCGCGCGCAGAATCGGGCGAGGTCGGCGGGCCACTCCGATGCGCGGATCGCAGGCACCTTCAGCGCGTTCCCCGTCGAGACCCGCAGGCTCTTCCGGTAGAGCGGATCGTGGCAGGTCGGGCTCAGCAGCACCGCGTCGGCTGCGAACGCAGCCGCGATGCGGAAGAGCTGCCCGATGTTGTCGATGTTGGTGATGTCCTCGCAGACAAGCACCGTGCGCGGAGGGCGCATCGGCGCGTAGGCATCGATGGCGACCGGCTCGAACGCGGCGCGCTCCGCGACCGCGAGCACCCCGCGGTGGAGATCGATGCCGGTGAGCGCCTCGAGCGTGGAATCCGCGGCGGTGTAGAGCGGCGCGGTGCAACCATGCGCGGCGAGCAGATCCGCCGTGCGCGCCAGCATGCGCGGGCTCGCGACCACGGCTCGGATCGCAGCTGCGCGCAGCAGCATCGCCTCGAGCACGATGAGCGTCTCGCCGACGAAGAGCCCGTCGCGCGTCGCCAGCTCGCGCTCGCGGATATCGGCGAACGCAGCCACGCGCGGGTCATCGGGACTGGCGATGTGGATGGCGTCGGGCACCACCCGATTGTCCACGATTTCGATTCGACTTTTCCAGTGGTTCCGCGCAGGGACGCTTCGGTACACTCGCGCCATGCAGGTCGATGGCATCGACTCCGAGCATCCCGACGACTCGCGCGACACCGCTCGCGGCGAGCCGTCGCCGCTCGAGGTCGTCCCGCAGGGCGATGCGGTCATCGAGGCCAACGAGCCGACGCCTGAGGACGAGCGCGTCGAGGAACTGCTCGCCGCGATCACGGTCGACCTGCCCGAGCTCGCGGAGGCCGTCGAGCAGCAGGAGGCGCCCGACGCCGCCGAGACGCTCGAGCAGATCGGCGAAGCGAAGGCGGTCGAGGTCATCGAGGAGATGGAGACCGAGAGCGCTGCCGACGCGCTCGCTCACATGCATCCGTCGCTCGCGGTGAGCGTGCTCGAGGACCTCATCGGGGAGGACCCCGAGTACGCGGGCAAGCTCATCGAGGAGATGGCGCCCGACGACGCGACCGACCTCCTGCAGAACCTCGGCGACGACTCGCGCGACCGGCTGCTGGGCACGCTCGGCAAGGTTGAGGCGGTGAAGTTCCGCAGGCTTCTCGAGTATCCCGAGAAGAGCGCGGGCGGCATGATGACCACCGACTATCTCGCGGTGCGCGACTCGATGCCCGTGCGCGAGGCGATCGAGGCGATCCGCCGCGCGGGCGCGCTCGGCGAGGATTGGCTCTACGTGTTCGTGGTCGACTGGCGCGGACGCCTCCAGGGTCGCGCGACCATGCGCGCGCTGCTGCTCGCGAATCCCGCGCAGCGCGTGACCGAGGTCAGCGAGAAGCGGGTCGACGCGGTGAAGCCCGATGTCGAGCGCGAGGAGGTCGCGCGCGAGTTCGAGAAGTACGACTATCTCGTGCTGCCCGTCGTCGACGACGAGGACCGCATGCTCGGCGTGATCACCGTCGACGACGTCGTCGATGCGATCCGCCAGGAGTCGACCGAGGACGCGCAGGCGATGGTCGGTGCAGGCCGCGAGGAGGCCGTGTTCTCGAGCGTGGCCGACAAGCTGCGCGGGCGCCTGCCGTGGCTGTTCGTCAATCTCTTCACGAGCTCGCTCGCCGCGATCGTCGTGCTGCAGTTCGACGACCTCATCGGCTCGATCGCGATCCTCGCGGTCATCATGCCCGTCATCGCCAACCAGGCAGGCAATGCTGGGCAGCAATCGCTGGCGGTCACCATGCGCGGCATCGTGCTCGACGAGGTGCGCGAAGGCGCGGCGCTCGGGCTCGTGCGCCGCGAGGCGCTGGTCGGGCTCGTGAACGGCACCATCTGCGGCCTGATCGTCGGCTCGATCGTGGCGATGATCGAGTACTTCCACCAGCCCGACGCGGCGATGTGGAAGCTCGGCGTGGTGGTCGCCATCGCCATGACGTTGGCGCTCTCGGTGGGCACGCTGGTCGGCTCGTCGCTTCCGCTGGTCGTGCGCCGGCTCGGCGCGGACCCTGCGACCGCGTCGACCATCTTCCTCACGATGGTGACCGATTCGATGAGCTTCCTCGCCTTCCTAGGGCTTTCCTACATGCTGTCGGGCTGGATCGGGATCACGATCGCGGCGCAGTAGCGCGATCACGAGAGAAGACGAACGATCTCATCGATCGCGTCGTCGCCGAAGCGCCCTTCCTCGTCGAGCAGCTCGCGGATGCGTGCGCGCAGGCGCGTGGTCACGCCACGCACGAGGTCGGCCATCTGCTGGCGCGAGAGCGCGAATTCGGCCTCGAGGTCGCGGTAGGGAACACCGTCGAGCGCGTGCAGCCGGAAGACGCGCCACGCGCGATCACGTCCTTCTGCGACGAGCGCCTGCTCGACCTGCGTGCATGCCTCAGCGAGGATGGCCTTCGCCCACGCACGCTCGAACGCAGCCGCAGGATCGGGCTGCTCGCTCGCGAGCGACGCGATCGATGCATCGAGCGGCTTCTCGCGCGAACGCTGCGCGTCGCGCACGATGCCACGCACGTGCAGCAGAAGTCCGTTCATCATCCAGCGCCGCAGCGTGAGGCCGGACGCATTCCACGCCTCGAGGTAGGCGCGGCAGACTTCGGGCGTGCCGAACTTCGCGATGAGGAACGCATGCACGAGCTCGCGCGGATCACCGATCTCGCGCAGCGAGGAGCCCTGGGCGTAGGCCTCGAGCGGCTGCGCGTAGCGCTCGATGATGCGCGCCGCGACGGCGGAAAGCGCCTGCTCGTCGCCGCGCGTGCTTTCGATGATCCAGGTTGCGTGGGTAGTTGGGAAGTGCTGCGGTGCGCGTCCTGCGCTGGGATTGGTCACGGGCAGGCGCCCCAAGAGTTGAGGACTTCTGCGAGGTCCGAGCCGTCGACGACACCCGATTGATCGATGTCTGCGCTTGGATAGTCCTTTCCTCCGTTCGTCCCCCACTTGCTGAGGATGATGGCGAGGTCGATGCCATCGACCGAGCTGTTGCGATCGATGTCAGATGGGCAGTCGCAGCGGGGTGCATGCTCGCAGCAGTCGGGAACGCCGTTTCGATCGAGGTCCTCGAGTGATCCATCTCGGATCTGCCCGAAGTCGACGATACCGTCGCTGTTGCAGTCCGCGGACCACTCGAAGACGGAGGAGTTGTTCCAGACGGGCGATCCGCAGGTCGGTGCCCCCCGCTCGATGTCATCCCAGCGTCCATCGAACTGCATAACGCCCTGGTTTGCCTGGTTGTTCTCGATGCCCCACGGCGGCAATGCGCATGGGGTGTCATCAGGTGCGCCAGTTGGGAACGCTCCGTTATGGCTAGTCCAGTTCGTGAATTTCATGGCTTCGCCATTGATCCATCTCCAGCCCGCCGCTGGAGTTTGTTGGTTGTCGAGCTGCACAAGCCCGATGTACGCCCATTGCCGTCCGGATTGCAGGTAGCGCGCATGGACGTACGCGTTCTCCGCGGAGTTCGCGATGGTCGCAAGGTACGCACCGATCGCCCGTGCCTCGGATTCTGCGGCGATACCAGTCGTGTGAAAGTGCACTTGGTACCAGTGGTCGTTTCCTCCTTGAGAGGCAGTCCATTGCATCGGAAGCATCGGACACGGTCGTCCCTCTGCACAACAGTCAGGAACGTTGTCCGCGTTCACGTCCGGCAGATGGCCGGCGAGAATCTGACCGTAGTCCACGACGCCGTCGTTGTTGCAATCCGCGGACCACTCCACAATTGCGGCATTGTTCCAAGTGGGCGACCCGCAGGTCGGCGCACCGCGGTCGATGTCATCCCACCGACCATCGAACTGCATCACGCCTTGGTTGGCTTGGTTGTTCTCAACGCCCCAAGGCGGAAGTGCACACGGCGTGTCATCGGGCGCACCAGTGGGGAATACTCCGCTGTGATCGCTCCAGTTACTGTACGTCGCGGCTTCGCCATTCAGCCATGACCAGCCCGAAGAGGGTGTCGGCTGATCGTCAGCCTGCACGAAGCCGATATAGGTCCACTCACGACCTCCTTGCGCATGGAGGCTGTGGACAAAACCGTTTTCGGTCGCGCTCGTGATAGTTACGAGGTGACCACCGAGGGCTTGCGCCTGAGCCTGAGCGGCGAATCCGGTGGATGGGTAGATGATGCGGTACCAGTGTCCGTTGCCGCCATCCTCAACGCGCCACTGCACAGCATTCTGCGCGTCGGAACTCGTCGCGACCGCAACCGCACCCAGCACTCCCGCCATCATGGAACGCATGCCACGCATCTCTGGAACTCCTGACTCGACCGAGGACCTTGGACCGATTCCCGCGGAACGAGCGGGCTCGGACAGAAATCCACCGTGGGTGGAGACATGGGAGGCGAGGAGCGAAATCGCCGCAATTGAGAGCCCGAGAATCGCCGACCAATAGGTTCGGGATTCCGCTTCGTGCACGAGGTCATCGGCGGCGAGCGCCCGGATCAGCCGCTCCCGCTCGGCGTCGCCCAGCGCGAACGTCTTCAGCTCGCCGAGCCAGGGGATATGGGGGAGCTCGTCCGCTTGACGCATCGTGCACCTGCTTGACTCGCACCCGCCGTGAGCGATCCGCGTTCCTGCGGTCGAACCACCGATTCTGCCGATACCCCGCTTCTCGGTCCTGCCGCGCGGCTGTTGGCACGGGGCGCCGCAACCGAACGCCCGAGGTTCTGTAGGATCGCGCCCCGTCCAATTTAGGGGCTTTGACGCTTCGGAGTGACATGATGCCAAGTCGAATCGTCGCGAAGAAACTCGAGAAGAGATTCGGACATATTCACGCGGTGCGCGGGATCGACCTTGAGGTCCCGGCAGGGCAGGTCCTCGGCTTCCTCGGCCCGAACGGCGCCGGGAAGAGCACGACCATGCGCATGATCACGGGCTTCCTCGAGCCGACCTCTGGCTCGGTGGAGCTCGAGGGGATCAACCTCGCCGACGACCCGATCGCCGCGAAGCGCACCTTCGGCTACTTGCCCGAGGGCGCGCCCGCCTACCCGGACATGACCGTCGAGGAGTTCCTCGGCTTCATCGCCCATGCCCGCGGCTTCCGCGGCGCTGACGCGAAGTCGCGCGTCGAGCGCGCGATCGGCCGCGTGAACCTGCAGGGCGTCCGCAAGCAGGCGTTCGAGACCCTCTCGAAGGGCTACAAGCGCCGCACGGGCCTCGCGCAGGCGTTGCTGCACGACCCAGGCATCCTCATCCTCGACGAGCCGACCGACGGCCTCGACCCGAACCAGAAGTTCGAGGTGCGCGAGCTCATCAAGGAGCTCGGTGGTGACCGCGCCGTCGTCCTCTCGACGCACATCCTCGAGGAGGTCGAGGCGGTCTGCACGCGCGCGATCGTGATCAACAAGGGCCAGATCGTCTTCGACGGCACGCCATCCGAGATGGAGGGCCGCGCGCCGCGCGAGGTCACCAAGAACCGCATGGACCACGTCTTCCGCATGATCACGACGGGCGATGTCGCAGCGCAGGCGGGAGGCCGCCGATGAGCGCGCCCGCACTGACCAGCACCCAGCGCATCACGACGGTCTTCCGCCGCGAGTTCCGCTCGTACTTTCAGACGCCGCTCGCAGCGGTGTTCCTCGTGATCTTCCTGTTCCTCGCCGGGCTCTTCACCTTCAACATCGGCGGGTTCTTCGACCGCGGGCAGGCGGACCTCCGCCCATTCTTCCAGTTCAATCCGTGGCTCTACGTGTTCCTCGTGCCCGCCGTCTCGATGCGGCTCTGGGCCGAGGAGCGCCGCACGGGCACGATCGAGCTCATCATGACGCTGCCCTTCGGCGTCGCGGACCTCGTGATCGGCAAGTTCCTCGCGGCGTGGGCGTTCACGACGCTCGCACTCACGCTCACGTTCCCGCTGTGGATCACGGTCTCGTGGCTCGGCAACCCCGACCACGGCACCATCTTCGTCGCTTACCTCGCGAGCGCGCTGCTCGCCGGCGCGTTCCTCGCCGTCGGCTCGTTCCTCTCGGCGCTCACGAAGAACCAGGTGATCGCGTTCGTCCTCTGCGCGGTCGCGTGCTTCGTGCTGCTCCTCGCCGGCTTCCCCGCCGTGATCGACTTCCTGCGCGCGGCGCAGGCGCCGTCGGGATTCATCGAGGGACTCGCGTCGACCAGCGCGCTCACCCACTACGAATCCATGATGCGCGGCGTGATCGACCTGCGCGACGTGCTGTACTTCCTGCTGGTCATCGCCGCATTCCTCGCGATCAACATCTTCGCCATCGACTGGAAGAAGTCCGACTGACGGACGAACGACGGGATCGAAGCCATGGCTGTCACCGAAAAACGACGCTCCACCATCATCGCGACCGCGGGCATCCTGGTCGCGCTCGTGGCCGTGAACACCGCCGCCTGGTTCCTCGTGCGCGGCGCGCGCATCGACGTGACCGAGGAGAAGCTCTACAGCCTCTCGCCGGGCGTGCGCGAGATCATGGCCAAGCTGCCCGAGCCCGTGCGGCTCGACTTCTACTGGACGCGCGAGCAGGGCGCGGATCTCCCGCAGATCCGCAGCTACGCGCAGCGCGTGCAGGAGTTCCTCGAGGAGCTCGCGCAGGACTCCGACGGCATGGTCGAGCTACGCGTGATCGATCCCGAGCCGTTCAGCGAATCGGAGGACTCCGCGCGCGCAGCGGGCATCTCGCCGCGCACGCTCGATGCGACCGGCCGCGTGCTCATGCTCGGCCTCGCCGTGAAGGGCCCGACCGACAAGGTCGAGACGATCCCATTCCTGTCGCCCGACCAGGAGCCGTTCCTCGAGTACGAGATCGCGCGGCGGATCGTCGCCGTCGGCCGCGACAAGAAGCAGCCAGTCGCGGTGCTCTCGACGATTCCCGACAGCAAGCCGTTCGATCCGCGCAACCCGATGCAGCAGGGCGGCGGCAAGTTCGTGATCTGGCAGCAGCTCGAGCAGCTGTTCGACATCCGGCGCGTCGACCCTGCTACGCCGAGCATCCCACCGGATGCAAACGCGCTCTTCGTGATCCAGCCGCGCGAGCTGAACGACGAGGCGCTGAAGGCGATCGACGCGTGGGCCGTCTCGGGCAAGCCTCTCATCGTGCTCGCCGATCCGTGGTGCGAGATGGATCCCGCCGCGAAGAGCATGGATTTCGGCTCGACGGGCGCGGGTTCGTCCTACGACCTCGGCCCGATCCTCGCGCAGTGGGGCGTCGACATCGACAAGCAGAACGCGGTCGCCGACCTCGGCTACGCCACGCGCATCATGTACCGCACGCAGGGCGGGCAGTACATGGAGATGGCGCATCCCGCCTGGCTCTCCATGAACAAGGAAGGCTTCGCGAAGGATGATCCCGTCACGGGACAGCTCGCGAACCTCAACCTGCGCGGTGCAGGTGCGATCGCGAAGCTGCCGAATTCCTCGGCGAAGACGACGGTCACGCCTGTCCTCACCAGCACCAAGGAAGTGCAGATGGTGCAGACGCTGAAGCTCGGCTTCTTCGGCGAGGTCGACCGGCTGGTGCGCGACTTCAAGTCGCTCGGCGAGCCGGTGTCGATCGGCGTGCGCATCACGGGCGAGATCGAGAGCGCGTATCCGGGAGCCGACGGCGCGCGAGCGAAGGGCAATGCGAACATCCTGCTCGTCGCCGACGCGGATCTTCTCGACGACGAGAACTGGCTCACGGTCGATCGCCAGTCGGGCGAGATCCGCACAACCGGCGACAATGGCGCGTTCGTGTTCGCGGCGCTTGAGAACGCCACGGGCGACAAGCTGCTCTCGTCGCTGCGCTCGCGCGGCGGCTACTCGCGGCCCTTCGACACCGTCGACGCGATGCGGAAGGACGCCGAGCGGCGCTACCTCGCGCGCGAGCAGGAGCTGCAGGACCAGATCAAGAAGGGCGAGATGCGCATCAACGAGCTGCAGCGCGAGCGCGGCGCGGGCGCGGTCGACGCGAACGGGCTCATCGTGCTCACGGCCGAGCAGACCGCCGAGCTCAAGAAGCTCGAGCAGGCCTCGCGCGACGCGCGCAAGGAGCTGCGCGAGGTGCAGCGCTCGCTGCGCTCGGAGATCGAGCGCACGGGCACCGTGCTCATGCTCGTGAACGTGGTGATCTGGCCGCTTGCCGTGGCCACCTTCGCGACCGCGTGGATCTCGCTCCGCTACCGCCGCCAGCGCGGCAAGTGAATGAACGGACGAAAGCGATGAAGACGAAGACTCTTGGCGTGGTGATCGGGATCGCAGCGCTCAGCCTCGCGGGCGCGTACGTCGCGCTCTCGCGCGGGACGAAGACCGCGGACTTCGAGCCGGGCGGCGTGTTCCTCGACGGTTTCGAGGCGAAGGCCGGCTCGATCGACCGGATCGAGCTCGAGCGAAGCGGCAAGAAGCTCGATGTCGTGCGCGAAGGCGGCGCGTGGAAGCTTGCCACAAGCGACGGCTACCCGGCGCGCTTCGAGGAGATCAAGGGGCTCGTGACCGGGCTCGCGGGGCTCAAGACCGACCAGAAGATGACGGCGCGCAAGGAGCGACACGGCGAGCTCGGGCTCGCGTGGCCTGAGACGAGCGGCAAGACCGCGCGCGCGCGCCTGCTCGCGGGCAGCGACGTGGTCGCCGACGTGATCCTCGGCGAGGAGCGCGCGAATCCCCGAGCGCAGTTCGTCCGGCGCGAGAGCGAGGACCAGACCTGGCGCGTGCTCGGATCGGTCCTCGTCGACATCGAGCCGCGGCGCTGGACAGAGGCCGAGCTTCTCGCCATCCCCGACGGCGAGGTGCGCGGCGTGAAGTTCAATGGCCTGCAGATCGTGGGCGAGGAGGGCGAGGAAGGGCGCGTCGGCTACAAGGTCGTCGAGAATTCGCCCATGGTCGCGCCGACGGAGTTCGATTGGACGCCCACGCGGCGCTCGGTGGCGATCCGCACCATCCCCACGTGGCTCTCGCGGCTCGAGCTCGATGACGTGCGCAAGGCGAAGGGCGGGGCTGTGGATTCCGCGATCTCGCCCGAGTACGACATGGTGCGCGGCACGCTCAAGGTGAACGCGGTGCGCGATGGCGACGCGGTGTGGATCTCGTTCGAGGCTGCGCCGAAGGACGGTGCGCCCAGCGCCGCGGAGATCAACGCCAAGAAGAAGTACCCGGGCGATCCGTACATCCCCGACTGGAAGGAATTCGCTGCGAAGCACGCGGGCTGGGAATACAAGCTGCCCGCGTGGAAGTTGAGTTCGCTCGAGGAAGCGGGCAAGGTCCCTGCGGACGCGGAGAAGGATCCACGCGATCCGACGCAGCCGACGATCGTGCCCGGACTGCGGTAGGTTTGAGCGCTCGCGACTCGCTTCGGCTGCTCCTTTCGATGCTCACATTGCGAATGCGTGGACTCCCACGCGCATGGTTCCGCAGACTCCGTCTGCGGGCACCCGTTGTTGTCGGACTCCCGTGGATGTAAGTCGAAAGCAGGGAGCGACGGCGGAGACGACGGCGGAGACTTGGCCCAGTGAAGATGAGACCTTTGTGTGATCGTCCGACTCTCACTATCTGAGCCGATCGAGTCGCACAGCGAGACTGCACCTGTACGGGTCAGCGACAACCCGCGCACGCTCATATGGGTTGTGCGGATGGAAATCCAAGTGCAATGAGTGCCCGCAGACGGAGTCTGCGGAACCACTTGCGCCAGGAGTCGACTTCACACGCCTCGCGCTTCAGCGATAGCTCGACATCGGCTCGCACGCGCAGACGAGATTGCGGTCGCCGTACGGATTGTCGACGCGGCCGACAGACGGCCAGAACTTGAAGTCGCGCAGCCACGGCGCGGGGTACGCCGCCTCCTCGCGCGTGTACTTGTGCGTCCACTCGCTCGCGGTCACGGCGGCCGCGGTGTGCGGCGCGTTCTTGAGCGGGTTGTCGGCCTTGTCGGCGCGGCCTTCCTCGATGGCGCGGATCTCGGCGCGGATGGCGATGAGCGCGTCGCAGAAGCGATCGAGCTCCGCCTTCGACTCGCTCTCGGTCGGCTCGATCATGAGCGTGCCGGGCACGGGCCACGACATCGTCGGCGCGTGGAACCCGTAGTCCATCATGCGCTTCGCGATGTCGTCGATCTTGATGCCCGCGGTCTTCTCGAAGGGACGGAGGTCGAGGATGAACTCGTGCGCGCACAGGCCGTGCTTGTTGGTGTAGAGCACGCTGAAGTGGCCCTTGAGGCGCGCGGCCATGTAGTTCGCGTTGAGGATCGCGACTTCCGTGGCGTTCTTCAGTCCGTGCGAGCCCATCATCGCGATGTACATCCACGAGATCACGAGGATCGACGCGCTGCCGTACGGCGCAGCCGAGATCGGGCCGATCGCGTGCTTGCCCGCCGAGAGCGGACGGCTGACCGGGTGGCCGGGCAGGAAGTCCTTGAGGTGCGCCGCGACGCCGATCGGACCCATGCCGGGACCGCCGCCGCCGTGCGGGATGCAGAAGGTCTTGTGCAGGTTGAGGTGGCACACATCGGCGCCGATGTGGCCGGGGCTGGTGAGCCCGACCTGCGCGTTCATGTTCGCGCCATCCATGTAGACCTGCCCGCCATGCTTGTGGATGATCGCGCAGGCTTCCTTGATGCCCTCCTCGAAGACGCCGTGCGTCGACGGGTAGGTGATCATGAGCGCGCCGAGGTTCTTCGAGTGCTCCTCGGCCTTCCTGGCGAGGTCGGCGAGATCGATGTTGCCATCGGCGTCGCACTCGATCGCGACGACCTTCATGCCGGCCATGACCGCAGTCGCCGGATTGGTGCCGTGCGCGGAGGTCGGGATGAGGCACACGTCGCGGTGCGCCTCGCCACGGTGCTCGTGGTACGCGCGGATCACCAGCATGCCCGCGTACTCGCCCTGCGAGCCGGCGTTCGGCTGCAGGCTCATCGCCGCGAAGCCCGTCGCCTCGCACAGCCAGTTCTCGAGGGTGCGGAACATCTCCGCGTAGCCCTGCCACTGGTCGCGCGGCGCGAACGGATGGATCTGGCCGAACTCGGGCCAGGTCACGGGGATCATCTCGCTGGTCGCGTTCAGCTTCATCGTGCATGAGCCGAGCGTGATCATCGAGTGCACCAGGCTCAGGTCCTTCGACACGAGCTTCTGGATGTAGCGGAGCATCTCGTGCTCGCCGTGGTAGCGGTTGAACACCTCGTGCTGCATGAACGCGCCGGTGCGCGCGAATGCAGGCGGGATGCAGCCCGCCGTTGCCTCGACGCTGGCCGCGGTCACGGGCGACTTCTTGCCGCCCGCGAAGACCTCGAGCAGCGCGTCGACGTCGGTGAGCAGGGTCGATTCATCGAGCGTCACCCCGAGCGTGCCGTCGCCGTAGCTGCGGAGGTTGATGCGGTGCGCGTTCGCCGCCGCGAGAACCTCGCTCGCGGTGATTCCGCCGCCGAGCTTGACGCGCAGCGTGTCGAAGAACGCACCCGTACCGCAGTCGTGCCCGATCTTGGCGAGCCCGCGCGCGAGCGTGAGCGTGAGGCGGTGCACGCGGTCGGCGATCTTCCTCAGCCCATCGGGACCGTGGTAGGTGCCGTACATGCCCGCCATCACGGCGAGGAGCACCTGCGCGGTGCAGATGTTCGAGGTCGCCTTGTCGCGGCGGATGTGCTGCTCGCGGGTCTGGATCGCCATGCGCAGGGCGCGGTTGCCGTGGCTGTCGCGCGAGACGCCGATGATGCGCCCCGGCATCTTGCGCACGTACTGCTCGCTGGTGGCGATGAACGCCGCGTGCGGACCGCCGAAGCCCATCGGAACGCCGAAGCGCTGGGCGCAGCCGACGGCGATGTCGGCGCCCCACGAGGCAGGCGTGTTGAGCGCGACGAGCGCAAGCGGATCGCACGCGGCCACGACGAGCGCGCCCTTCTCATGGGCCTTCGCGGCGAACGACTTGTAGCATTCGATGCGTCCATCGGTGGTCGGGTACTGGACGAGCGCGCCGCAGAATTCCTCGCTGAAACCACCCGTCGCCTCGAACCTGGCGGGATTGCCGACGACGACCGTGATTCCCAGCCACTTCGCGCGCATCTCGACGACAGCGATCGTCTGCGGGTGGCAGTCCTCGGCGACGAAGAACTTCTGCCGCGTCTCGCCGGTGATGCCGTGGCACATCGTCATCGCCTCTGCGGCGGCCGTGCCTTCGTCGAGGAGCGACGCGCCTGCGAGCGGCAGGCCCGTGAGCTCGGAGATCATGGTCTGGAAGTTGAGCAGCGCCTCGAGGCGACCCTGCGCGACCTCGGCCTGGTACGGCGTGTACGCCGTGTACCACGCAGGGTTCTCGAGGATGTTCCGCAGGATCACGCCCGGCACGATGGTGTCGGTGTAGCCCATGCCGATGAACGAGCGGTGGATCTTGTTCTGCTGCGCCACGCGCTTCAGCGCCGCGAGCGTCTCGGCCTCGCCGCGCTCGACGCCGGCCACCGTGATGGTCGGGTCGTCGATCTCCATCGCGCGCGCGAGCCGGATGGTGCTCGGCACGGCCGCTGCGATGAACTGGTCCATCGACTGGTAGCCGCAGGTGCCGAGCATGTTGCTCGTCTCCGCCGCAGTGTGCGGGATGTGGCGGCGGTAGAAGGTGTCCGTGGGGCCGAGCGTCGTGGTGGCGGGCGCGGTCTTGGTCGGTGCGGTGGTCACGGTGGTCATCGCGGAAAGTGAGGCGGTGCGCTGTGCGGAGCGCCGTCGTCGGAGGCGCTGGAAAGACCGCGAGTATAGGAAGAAAGGCGTGCGTTCCGCAGCGGTTTCGGACGGCGGTGGTACGCTTCGGCCATGCCCGCGATTTCCGATCCGCGACGACCGATCTTCTTCCGCATTTCTGCCGCTGCAGCAGGGATTTCCGTCCTCGCCGCAACGGTTCTCGGCGCTTGCCAGTCGGCGCAGCCGAAGCAGCCTTCGTCGGCCGCTCCCGCTGCAGTCGCGACGGCTCCCGCGAACGATGCGCCGGCAGCGACCAGCCGTCGTCCTGCGCGCGCGGAGAAGGCGACCCGCACGCCGGAGCTCCGCGCGGATTCCGTTGCGACCGCACCCGAGGCGGTTGGCAAGGGAAAGGTCATCCCCGGCGCGGTCAACGTCTACTCGTTCGATCCCGAGCCCACGTTCACGCCCGTCGATGCCAACTCGGTCTCCGTCGCGCACATCCTCGCCGACCTCGGAGCGGACGCAGCCGAGTGGTACCAGCACGTGCAGACTCTTTCGAATCCGTGGTTCGAGGGACGCGCGCCCGGCAGCGACGGCATCGAGCACGCCGCGCAGTACGTGCAGTGGTGGATGCAGAAATACGGGCTCGAGCCGGCATTCGCGGAAGGCAGCGCGGCCAATGCGGAGAACCCGTGGCGCCAGCCCTTCGAGCTGAATGGCGGCGAGCGCGGCATCAAGTCGAGCACGCTTGCATTCGGCGGAAACGCCGTCGACGGCAAGGCAGCGACCGCGATGCGCAACTCAGGCGGAGGCAGCGTCGAGCTGCCGATCGCCTTCGTCGGCTACGGCATCGTCGAGGGCAAGGACGGCTACGCGAGCTTCGGCGCCGAAGAGCGTCTCGACGGACGCATCGCCGTGGTCATGCGCGGCGAGCCGCTGAACGCAGAGGGCAAGTCGCTCTGGGGCGGCGAGAAGTTCACCGCTGCGTCGAGCCTGGCCGCCAAGCTCGAGGCGATCAAGTCGCGCGGCGCCGCGGCGATCATCGTCACCGAGCCGCCGGGATACGGCGGAAAGAAGGCGAATCTCGCGACCATGAGCGCGGAGAGCCTCGGCGGCGAGCTTGGCATCCCGTGCTTCTTCGCGAGCACCGAGACGACCGACGCGATCCTGAAGGCGAGCGACGCGGAAGGTCGCGGGATCGACGCACTCCGCGCCCGCGCCGACGCGGGCACGAAGGACGCGCCGGCAACGACCGTGCTTGGCAAGGATGACGCGCTCGTCTCGCTCAAGGTCGAGACCTCGAACGGCAACATCGTCACCCACAACGTCGGCGGCGTGCTGCGCGGAAAGGGCGCGCTCGCCAGCGAGTGGATCGTGATCGGCGCGCACTACGACCACGTCGGCTACGGCAAGTACGGCGCCGATCCGAGCAACCGCGGCAAGGTGCACCCAGGCGCCGACGACAACGCGAGCGGCACAGGCGGCATGCTGATGATGGCGAAGCGCCTCGCGCGCACGTACGCCGATGCGCCCGCCGACGCGAGCATGCGCAGCGTGCTGTTCCTCGCCTTCAGCGCCGAGGAAATCGGCCTCAACGGCTCGCGCGCGTACATCAAGAATCCGTCGATCGCGGCGGACAAGCTCGACCTCATGATCAACCTCGACATGATCGGGCGGCTGCGCAACCGCGAGATCACCGTCGGCGGCATCGACACCGCCCGCGAGTGGAAGGACCGGCTCTACGCGATGTTCGAGGAGAGCGGCATGACCGTGTACGCCGATCCGAGCGGCCGCGGCCCGAGCGATCACTCGTCGTTCTACGGCGCCGGCGTGCCCGTCCTGTTCTTCTTCAGCGGCGTGCACGACGTGTATCACCAGCCCGGCGACAAGGGCTACTCCGTCGAGCCGCGCGGCATTCCCGGCGTCCTCGCGCTCGTCGAGAAGATCGCGCTCTGGCGCGCCGCCGATCCGAAGAAGCTCGAGTACTGGAACGGCGTGCGCGAGCAGCAGGCGCCTGAGCAGGCTGCCTCAGGCAGCGACCGCGGCTACGCGCCCGTGCGGCTTGGCATCCAGCCGGGTCTCGTCGAGGAAGGCGAGTCGGGCATCAAGGTCGAGGGCGTGAGCGCGGGCACCAGCGCCGCCGAGGCTGGCATCCAGGCTGGCGACGTCCTGCTGTCGTGGAACGGCGAGTCGCTTGATTCCGTGGGCACGATGATGACGAAGCTGCGGGCGACGAAGCCGGGCGACGTGGTCAAGATGCGGATCCTGCGCGAGAACAGCGAGCTCGAGATCGACGTGAAGATGAAGGCCTCGACGGGCGCGCGCCGCCCGCAGAACGAGTAGCCTGTTCGCCATGCCGCAGGAATCCAGAGGCTTCTCCGCCGCGCTCCTCGCCGCGCTCTATTCGGGCGCGGCGTTTCTTTTCGTCGGATGCGAGCGTCCCGCGGAGAAGCCAGCGGATCCACCGCGCGCGACCGCAGCCGTCCCGACGCCTGCCGAAGCGCCGCCGCCCGCGCCGAAGGAGCCGATCTACGGCACCTGCGAGCCAGGCGAAGGCGGGAGCGGCAAGACCTACATGGGCCGTGAGATCTCCGAGGTCATGGGCCACTTTGGCGTCGGCTGGCTCGAGCGCCCTGAGCGCGAGCGCGAGGAGCGCACCGATCTGCTCGTCAAGTCGCTCAAGCTCAAGCCCACGGATGCGGTCGCCGACATCGGCGCCGGAAGCGGCTACTTCACCATGCGGATGTCGCCGCTGGTGCCGGAAGGCGTCGTGTACGCGACCGACATCCAGCAGGAGATGCTCGACATCATCGAGGAGCGCGCGATCGAGGAGGCTGCGCTGAACGTGATGCCCGTGATGGGGCGCATCGATCACTGCGGGCTCGAGGCCAACAGCGTGGATGTCGTGCTGTTCGTCGACGCGTACCACGAGTTCTCCCATCCGCGCGAGATGATGGACTCGATCGTCACCGCGCTGAAGCCCGGTGGGCGCGTGTATCTCGTCGAGTACCGCCTCGAGGATCCGATGGTGCCCATCAAGGAGCGCCACAAGATGAGCGAGAAGCAGGCGCGGCTCGAGATGGAGGCGGTGGGGCTCGAGTTCGTCGAGAACATCGGCGTGCTGCCGCAGCAGCACATCCTTGTCTTCCGCAGGAAGTGACTGAAGTCGACTCCCCACGCACGTGGTTCCGCAGATGGAGGCAACGCCGCAATCTGCGGAACGGGTTGCGTCAGGAGTCCACAGTCGAGCGGTAGCCGCGACGGCGCTCCCGACACGCATGCCAGAAAGTCGGGCGATTCACTCGCCCGACTTGCCGCCAGCGCGCCAAGTCGCGAGCGCTCAAACTTGGGCGGTCGCTTGATGTGAGTGCCCGCAGATGGAGGCAACGCCGCAATCTGCGGAACGGGTTGCGTCAGGAGTCCACAGTCGAGCGTTCGCCGCGACGGCGCTCCTGACATGCGTACCGCCAAAGCGAGCGAAGGCGCGCCTGCGGCTGCATCGCAGCCGCCAGCGCGCCAAGTCGCGAGCGCTCAAACTCAGTCCCACTTGAACACGCCCTTCTTCCACGCGTAGACGTAGGCGATGACGCTCGTCGCGAGGAAGAAGAGGATTCGGCCGAGGTACAGCTTTGCCTCGGGGCTACCCGGCTCGAGCTGCGAGTAGCTCACGGCCCAGGGGTAGAGGAAGATGATCTCGACGTCGAAGAGCAGGAACGTGACCGCCATCATGTAGAAGCGCACGTTGAAGCGCTTCCTGGTGGTTCCGATCGGATCCATGCCCGCCTCGTAGGTCATGCCCTTGACGGCGCCTTCCGCGCGCGGTCCGAGCACCGTGCTGAGCACGATGTTCGCCACGACGAACACGATCGCCATCGAGGTGATGACTGCGACGGGGAGGTAACTGAGGAGGTCGGTTTCGGCCAACATCGGGCGCGCAGGATAGCACACGATGAAATCGCCTACATCCACGGCATTTCAGGGCGCTTTTCCGCGACCGCAAGCTTGGCCTCGAGGGCGGCGCCCACGCCGATCAGCGTCGCCTCGTCGAACGGGTGCCCGATGAGGGTCAGCGCGCGCGGCGCGTCGGGCTTGTCGAACCCCGCGCGCAGGACGAGCGCCGGATGCCCGGTCGCGTTGGTCACGACCAGCATGCCGCCCGCGAAGGGCGGCAGGATGAGCGCATCGACGCCGTCGAGCGCGGTGCGCATCCATTGCATGAACACGCGGCGCATGCGCTCGGCTTGCACCACCTCGATCGCTGGGATGAACCACGTCTTGCGGAACGAGTTCGGCCACGCCTCGTCGGCCTGCCACGAGAGCTTGTCGTCCGCGTTCGATCGCGTCATGTCCTCGAAGGCGGCCGCCGCCTCGGCCATAAGGCTGGTGATGAGCAGCGATGGATCCGCAGGAGGCTCGATGCGCCGCTCGACCAGCTCCGCCCCGCAGGCCTTCGCTGCCTCGAGCGTGTCCTTGAGCGATGCCATCGGACCTTCGAACCACGACGGGTCGTAGCCGAGCTTGATCCCCTTCGCGCTTGGGATGCGCGGAGCCGTGAACGGCACGCTCACGCTCGAGGCGTCCGACGTGCTGGCGCCGCTGATCGCGGCGAGCACGATGCCCGTATCCACGACGCTGCGCGTGATCGGTCCGATCTTGTCCCACGACCAGCAGAGCGCCATCGCGCCGTCGCGCGGGACGCGGCCGAAGGTCGGGCGCAGGCCGGTCGTGCCGCAGCGCACCGAGGGCGAGATGATCGAGCCGAGCGTCTCGGTGCCGATCGCGAACGGCACGCAGCCCGACGCGACGACCGACGCGCTGCCGGCGCTTGAGCCGGACGATCCCTGCTCGGGATTCCACGGATTCCTGCACGTGCCGCCGAACCAGATGTCGCCGTAGGCGAGCGCGCCGACCGCCGTCTTCGCCACGCAGACGGCGCCCGCCTCGCGCAGTCGCTCGACGACGCCTGCATCGTGTGCTGGCACGCGGTCGCGCCACGGCTCGGCGCCCCAGGTCGTCGCGATACCCGCTGTGTCGAAGATGTCCTTCAGTCCGTAGGGGATGCCATGCAGCGGACCGCGGATCTTGCCGCGCTTCACCTCGGCATCGCGCTCGTCTGCCTCGCGGTATGCCTGCGCCTCGATCAGCGTGATGACGTTGGTCAGCTTCGCATTCGACTTCTTCAGCCGTGCGATGGCGCGGGCGACGAGCCTTGCGGACGTCACCTTGCCATCCTTGATCCAGGCGGCGAGCTCCTCCACGGTCGCCCAGTCGAGGTCCGCGTCGCTCTCGGGCGCCGGCTTCCCGCGGCGCTGGAACTTCTCGATGAGCGCATTGCTCCGCGTCCGCGGCTGCTCGCCGGGTAGAAGGACCCGGAAGACCTGCGCGGGCGCAAGCTGGTTGTCGAGCGGGCCGAACTTCGCGCGCGCCGCGAAGAGCTCGAGGTGCTCGCCGACGGTCCTCGCGATCTGCGCCCGCTCCTTGTCGGTGAAGCTGATTCCCGCGAGTTTCTCGGCCTCGGCGATGGTTGACTCGGTGATGGACGCGGTTGCCGCGGGGGACTGCTGCGCATCCGTTGGAATGGGAAGCGCGCTCGCGCTTGCGGCGGCGCCCGACGCCGCCAGCGCCATGAAGAAGTCGCGACGCGTGAAATCACCGTGGGTGGAAGCGGAATCGACCATGCGCGCAGCGTAGCGGGCGGTACGATTTCCGCGCGTTTCAAGCGGGCGCGCGAGCCACGCGAAGGAAGAACGAACATGAGCGATCTGCAGCCGCCGAACGGCGATCAAGTCCCGCCTCCGCCCCGCGTCGAGATGACGATGACGCCGCCGAGGGATCCGTACATGGCGTCGGGCGTTGGCGATCCGTTCGCGCCGCCTGCCGAGGAGCGCACGAACGTCGCGGGCCTGATCGCATTCATCTCGGCGCTACTCGGCTTCTGCCTGCCGCTGCTGCCGACGCTGGTCGCGATCGTCCTCGGCATCGTGGGCGTCATGCGCCCGCGCCGCGGATTGGCCATCGCTGCGCTGGTCTTGGCCGCGATCCAGCTCTTGATCACGGCAGTCGTGGCGGTCCTCATCGTCAATGCCGTGCAGAAGGGCGTCTTCCAGACCGTCGTCACGGTCGCCATCG
>JBEGLX010000003.1:0-78413 GCA_041183345.1 Planctomycetota bacterium | reverse complement strand
GAAGGCGAAGGCGGGCGCTATCGCAAGGGGCTCGAGCGCCTGCTCACCGACGGCATCGACGGCCGCATCGCGAGCACGATCTGGGAGTCGAACAAGGCGGGCACCCGCAGCGAGCGCCGCATGGCGATCGGCCGGCAGGTGGGCGCGGCCGTCCTGCGCGAGTATTTCGCCGAGGATCTCAAGCGGATCTCGGCTGAATACGAAGCCTTCGTGCGCGAGCTCGTGAAGCGCGGGAACGGCGAGAAGATCTGGCGCGGTGAATCGCCGTTCGCACAGCCGCAGCCGACCGTTCCCGTGCCGAGCAACGCGCCGTAGGCGCCGTCGCCGCCGCTACACTCCGCGCGTGCTCAAGATCATCTCCGGCGAGTATCGCTCGCGCATCCTTCTCACGCCCTCTGGCGAGGACCGCACGCGGCCGATGACGGCCCGCGTGAAGGAGTCCGTGTTCGCGATGCTGCAGGGCTGGTTCAAGGGCGCGCGCGTGCTCGACCTGTTCGCAGGCGTCGGCACGGTGGGGCTCGAGTGCGCGTCGCGCGGCGCGTCCGAGGTCGTCATGGTCGAGCGCGACCGCGAGGTCTTCCGCTACCTCGAGCACAACATCGAGACGCTCAAGTGCGGCGACCGCGTGGTCGCGATCCAGGCCGACGCGCTCGGTCCGACCGCGCTCGCCCGCAGCCCGAAGCCGGTGGACCTCGTGTTCATGGACCCGCCGTACGCGCTCATGGTCGATCCCGCCACGCGCAAGCTGGTGATGGCGCAGGCCGCGCGCACGCTCTCGCTCTTTGCGCCGAAGGGGTTCCTCGTCCTGCGCACGCCCGTCGACCTCGACGAGGAGGAGCGCAAGATCCCCGGCTTCAAGGGCCCCGAGAGCCACCAGTACAAGGACGACATGTGGGTCTATCTCTACATGCCGGACCGCGGTCCGAGTGCATCAGCCGAGGGAGCGGAGACAGGCGCGGAGTCGGGCAATGCCTGAGCTCGGCGGAGGGCTGCCTGCGAGCGTGCGCGAGCGCGCGCGGTTCGAGACCTTCGCGGGCGTGCCCGCGCTCGTCGTGCATCCTGCCTTCGCGTCGGACGGCGGATTCCACGGCGAGAAGGCGCCGCTGCTCCTCTGGATGCACGGCCGCACCGCGAACAAGGAGCTCGATCCAGGCAGGTTCCTGCGACTGATGCGGGCGGGGATCGCGACCGTGTCGGTCGATCTTCCCGGTCACGGCGCGCGCGCGGACATGGCGCTGCAGGCGCCCGAGCGCACGCTTGAGTTCGTCGAGCAGATGGCGGGGGAGATCGACCCAATCGTCGAGGCGGCGCTCGCGACCGGCTGGTTCGACGACACGCGCGTCGCCATCGGCGGCATGAGCGCGGGCGGCATGGCGACCCTCATCCGCCTCTGTCGCGCGCATTCGTTCCGCGCGGCGGCAGTCGAGTGCACGACGGGCTCATTCGCGTGGCAGCGCCATCGCGCCATGTTCGAGCCCCAGCGCGCCGCGCGGCTCGACCCGATCCAGCATCTCGATGGGTGGCGCGCGATCCCGCTCCTCATCCTCCACAACCAGCTCGACGCATGGGTTGCCGTCGAGGGCCAGCGCGAGTTCGTCGAGGCGCTGAAGGCGCGCGGCGTTTCCAAGGACGTCGAGATGCACGAGTACGGCGAGACGGGCGCGCCGCATGAGCACTCGGGCTTCGGGCGCTTCGCAGCCGACGCGAAGGACCGCCAGACGAACTTCCTCGTCCGGCATCTGCGCGCATGACCCGCTGCCCCGCCTGCGCCTACCACTTCGGTCCGCGCGACGGGGCGCCGAGCGCGATCGGCGAGGCATTCTCCGAGGATTTGCGTTGCCCCGAGTGCGGGCTGCCGATTCCTGCGGGCTCGCGCGTCGTGGTCGGCAGTGCGTCGGCCTACGCCGTGGGCGCGAAGCTCTCGTGGGGTGCCGCGTGGCCGTTCGTCGTCCTCGCGGGCGTCGCCGTGTTCCTCTGGATTCCCGAAGCCGTCGGCGCGCTCTTTCGCTGGTTCTCCGGCGGTGGTCCGCCCACCGTCATGAACGTGCTGGCGCTCGTCGTACTCGTGAGCTGGGCGATCCCCGTCGTCAGCTACCTGTACATCCGCCGTGCGCGCAAGCAGCGGGGGCGCGCGAGCGAGGACGCGATCGCGCCGCATGAGCGCTTGCTCGTCGCGCGTGGCTGGATGTTCGCGCCGGGCTGGCTCGTCGTCTTTGATCGATCGACGCGCCTGCCCAGCTTCGAGGCGATCGACGCGCGCCTCGTGCGCTCGGTGCGGGCGCGTCTGTGCGCCGAGTCGGGCGAGGGCGTGCACGCTGCCTGCGAGATCGCAGCGCGCCTGCTGCCGCATGGTCCGCCTGCTGCGCCGCCCGTGCATGCGCACATCGACGGTGCACCGGTCGCGCTCGCTGCCGCATTCGATGCGACGCTCCGCATTCCTGCCGCGGTCGATCTCGTCGAGAGGCTCGTCGAGTGGCAGAAGACCGACCGCGCCGGCGGCGTGCGGGTGCACGTTCGCCAGCCAGATCGGCTCCAGCCGACTGCTGTGCAGAGCCACGCGCGCCCGGCGATCGAAGTGCTCGATGACGGTCGGCTCGTCATCGTGCGCGGCTCACCCGCCGACGTCGCGCCTGTGCCGCCGGTCGCGACGATGCGAAGCATCTGGGTGCTGCTGGCCGTGCCGATCCTCAGCCTCCTCGTGGGTGCGCTCGTGCTCGGCTGGATGACCCGCTCGCAGTCGCCTGCGTTCATGATCCTGCCGCTCCTCGCCTTCGCGCTTCCGCTGGCTGCGGTCATCGTCGTTCCATGGATCCAGAAGCGCGGCGCCTACGCAGAGGAGGCCGAATGGCGGATCTCCGCCAGCGGCGTGGAGATCCTGTGCGCGAACTCGAGGGTACACCTCGACGCCATCTCCATCCGCTCGATCGACCTCGCGGAGCCGTTCGGAGTGCCGCAACTCGTCCTCCGCATCACGCGCTCGAGCGACTCGCATGCCACGCTCGTCCCCGACAACTGGGCGCGGCTCGCGCCCGAGACGGTGCTCGAGCGAATCCACTTCGCGTTGCAGCCTACGGAGATACAGGATGCAGCGTCTGTCGAGCGAGGTCGCGTCCCGTGACGATCTGTCCCCAGTGCTGCCATAGCCTTCGCGGTCTCGACGGGCTTCCGTCGGAGCTGCACGGACCGTTCACCGCTGCCGTGACCTGCCCCGAATGCGGGCAAGTCATCCCAGCGGGTGCGCGGGTCGTGGTCGGCGCCGCCGATGCGCCGAGCGTCGGCGGAAGGCTGCACGGTCGATCGACCGCGGGCTACCTCGCCATCGTGTTCTCGATCGTGCCCGCGTACAGCTTCGTGCGCGGCTTCCTGCAGGATCCCGGACTCGGCTTCATCATGAGCTCGCTGTGGACGCTGGCGTATCTCGCCTGCATCGGCGGCATCCTCTACCAGTGCTACGCCTCGTACGTCAGGGTGACGGGGATGTCGGATCCGCGCGCGATCACCGATCGCATTCGCAGAAAGGTGCGCTGGCTCGCGCGCCCCGGCGCGCTCGCGGTGTTCGCTCCCGCCGCGACGGGAGCGCGGTCGCGCGTGTTCCCTGCGGATTCGCTCCGCGCCATCCTTGCGCTGCCGACGCAGGCGCGGCGCAGCGTGCAGGGGCAGGTCGTCGACCTCACCGCGCGGCTCGACGGCATCGGTGGCGCCGCAACATCGATGTTCATCGTGACCGATCGCCGCCCCGCGCAGCTTGCGGATGACCTGCTCGCCGCCGTGTGCGACGCGAGCGGGTCGGACGCGCAGTCCACTGCAGCGAATCCGTGGCAGCTCGGCGCCGATCGGATCGAGCTCACGGGCAGCCCCTTCGAGCCGAGGCTCCTCAACGACGTGCGCCTCTCGCGCTCCACCGTTCGCCGTCTCTGGCTCGTGCCGCTTGTCCTCTTCGGCATCGCGTTCTCGATCCCGCTCGCGCGATCGACTGACGGAATCTCCATGCTCGCGTTCGTGCTCGCGATCCTCAGCCTGCCCGCCGTCGCGATCCTCGCCATCTACACCCGCTACCGCGCAAGTCCGTCGCGCTGGATCGCGACGCCCGGTGAACTCCGGATCGAGCAGTACACACGGATGGTTCCGTTCCTCGGCCCAAACGTGCGCAGGCTGCGTCTGCCCGCCTTCAGCGGCGTGCAGGCGGTCGAGTTCGAGGGTGCGTTCGTGCTGCGCGCCTGCAAGGGCGCGCGATCGGTGCCGTGCGCGCTCCTCACCCTTGACGGGCTCCGCGGTCGCAATCCTGCCGAACTTGCCGCCGCGCTCAACGAGATGGTGCGGCGACATGGCTGATGCGTCGGCTTCACCGGGGATCCAGCGCGAGGAGCGGCGATGAAGTCCCCGACGCTCTGTCCGACCAGCCTGTATCAGCACGGTCTTTCTGCTGGGCTCGCGCCCGACGTCTTCGCAGCCAAGGTCGCCGAGAAGCTCGGCATTCCGTGCCGAAACATCGCCCGCGCCCATAGGTGAGGTACATTTCCCCCATGCTCTCCGCGACCATCGCAGCGCTTCTCGTCGTCGCCGTCCCGCCAGCGCCCGCTTCCGCGCCCGCGCCAACGGATGCGAAGTCCCCAGCACCCGCGAAGCCCGCGCTCCCCACCGACGCGGAGGCGATCACCGCGGGCATCGCCAAGATCGTCTCCATGCAGGAGAAGGGACCCGGCGCCGACATCGCCGCCGAGTGGCCGTATGAGGGCGTCTATCGCGTCGGCGGAAAGATCCCGTACGGCTACCGCGTGGGCGGCACGTCGATCGCGTGCATGGCGCTGCTCGCGGCGCCTGGCTTCGCCGACGACGCTGCGCGCAAGGACGCCGTCTCGCGCGCGATCGACTTCGTCGCCAAGAGCAAGGACGAGCCGCTGCTCTCGCCCGAGTATGCCGGCAACTACGACGTCCGCGGCTGGGCGCACTGCTACGGGCTGCGCTTCCTCGTCGCCGCGAAGAAGGCGAACGCTGTCGGCGACGCGCAGAAGGCTGCCGTCGATGCGGCGATCGCGTTCTACCTCGACGCCCTGAAGAAGACCGAGATCCCGCAGGTCGGCGGCTGGCAGTACGCGCGCGGTCCGGGGATCGAGAACCCGTGCCCGACCTCGCCGTTCATGACCGCTCCGTGCCTGATGGCGCTCCTTGAGGCGAAGGCGGCGGGGCTCGAGGTCTCCGACGAACTCCTCGCGCGCACAGTGAAGTCGCTCGAGCTCACCCGCGGCGAGTCCGGCTACGTCGCCTACAACGCGCTGAAGCAGGCGCGCGACGATGCCAAGCAGATCCCCGGCGCGATCGGCCGCATGTGCGCGCTCGAGGTCGCGCTCGCGCGCGCTGGCAATGGCGACGAGACTCGCCTGCGGTTCGCGGTGGAGAAGTTCTTCGAGTTCTGGCCCGAGCTCGAGAAGCGCCGAAAGAAGCAGGGCACGCACGTCGCGCCGTATGGCGTGGCGCCGTACTACTTCTTCTACGCGTTCACGCACGCGGCGATGGCGATCGAGCACCTGCCCGAGTCCGAGCGCGCGGCCAACCGCACGCGCTTCCGCGAGCTCCTGTTCAAGGTCCGCGACGGCGATGGCACATGGAACGACCGCGTGTTCCCGCGCAGCGCGAGCTTCGGCACGGCGATGAGCGTGCTGGCGCTGGTGGAGGCAGGGGCTGTGGTGAAAACGCCTTGAAATACGGGTAAATCTGCGGTCGCGGATTATCGGCTCCATGAAGTTCCGTCTTGCCATGACGGAATTTCATGGTAGACTTCCCGCATGATCGCACGCGACCGGCATGCAGCCGAGGTTCGTCGCCTCCTCGGGGTCTTTCCCGTGGTGGCCCTCGTCGGCGCACGGCAGGTCGGGAAGTCGACCCTCGCGCGCGAGGTCGCGGCGTCGATCGACGGCGGCGTCCGCTCCTTCGATCTCGAGAGCAACCGGGACCTGGCGCTCCTCGCCAACGCCGAGGCGATCCTCTCGCCGCTGCGCGGGATCGTCGTGATCGACGAGGTGCAGCGCCTGCCCTCCGTGTTTCCGTCGCTGCGCCCGCTCGCCGACCGGAAGCCGCGGAAGGCGCGGTTCCTGCTGCTCGGCAGCGCGTCGCCCGAGCTCACCACGCGCGGCAGCGAGAGCCTCGCGGGCCGCATCGTCTTCCACGAGCTCGGAGGCCTCAACCTGCTCGAGACGGGGGCGGATGCGTGGAGGAGGCTCTGGCTCCGCGGCGGCTATCCGAAGTCGTACATCGCGAAGAACGATGCTGCGAGCCTGGAGTGGCGCACCGCGTACCTCCAGACCTACCTCGAGCGCGATGTGCTCGGCACCGACATGCGCATGCCGCCTGCCGAGCTGCGCCGGTTCTGGCAGATGCTCGCGCACTGGCATGGACAGCGCTGGTCGGCCGCCGAGTTCGCGCGGTCGTTCGGCGTGTCGGAATCGACCTGCAGGCGCTGGCTCGACGCGCTGGAGGGGCTGTTCGCGATCAGGCTGCTGCAGCCGTGGCATGTCTCCGTCGCCAAGCGGCAGGTGCGCGCGCCGAAGGTGTATGTGCGCGATAGCGGCATGCTGCACGCGCTGCTCGGGATTCCCGATGCAGGTGCGCTCCGGGTTCGTCCGCAGATCGGCGCGTCCTTCGAGGGATTCGTGATCGACCAGGTCGTGCAGATCACCGGAGCCAACCGCTCGGAGTGCTACCACTGGGCGACGCACCAGGGCGCCGAGCTCGACCTGCTTCTCATGCGCGGCGCGCGCGCGATCGGCTTCGAGGTGAAGTGCACCGAGGCGCCGACGCTCACGAAGTCGATGCAGATCGCGAAGTCGGATCTCGGTCTCGAGAAGCTGTTCGTCGTGCACCAGGGGACGGACCGCTTCGATCTCGCGAAGGGCATCGAGGCGATCCCCATCTCGGAGCTCGCCTCGCTCGAGGGCGTGCTCGCGACGCAGCGCCGCGGCAAGGGGCGGTGAGGAATGGTCCCATGAAATCCCGTCATCGCATGGCGGGATTTCATGGAGAGTCACCTCTCCTCGTCTCGCTGTCTGAATGCCCCGTGCTCGCCTGAGGGGGCGTCTTACCCACACAGCACTGGCTTGCTGCCTCGAATTCACGTAGCCCCTCAGGCACATTCCCCGCTTTGCAGCTTCCGCGCGTCCTCGCGCGAAGTCGCCTTGCGCGCGCGCCGATCCCGAACCGTCGGCCGTCCATCGGCCGCATCGACGCGCGCCGCAGGCGGGGACGGACCCGCAGCCGCGCCGCGCGTCGATCCATCCGGAAGCGCTCGGGAGCCCCATGGACGCGTCACAGATCACTTCGTTCGTCGCGAGCACGCATCAGGTCTTCACCACGATGCTCTCGCTCACCGTCACCGCCGGCAAGCCGTACACCTGCTGCACGGTGCCCAAGTTCGAGAATGAGGTCAGCGGCATCATCGGGATGTCCGGCGACATGCAGGGCATGGTCGTCCTCTCGTTCCCGACCGCGACCGCCAAGAACGTGATCCGCGCCTTCACGGGCATGGACATGGACCCGACCTCGCCCGACTTCGCCGACGCGGTGGGCGAGCTCGTCAACATGATCTCAGGCGCCGCGAAGGCCAAGTTCGAGGGCAAGAACGTCTCGATCTCGTGCCCCTCGGTCGTGATCGGCAAGGGCCACAAGGTCCAGCAGCCGAGCGACGCCGTCTGCATCACCATCCCATTCGAGTGCGCCGGCGGACCATTCTCCGTCGAGGTCGCCATCAAGCACGCCAAGGTTGCCGAGAAGGTCGCTGCGAAGGCAGCCTGAACGCCCCTGCAGGAGGTACACCGATGAAAGTCATGCTCGTCGACGATTCAAAGACCATGCGCACCATCCAGCGCAACATCCTCATGCAGCTCGGCTACAAGGAGATCGAGGAGGCCTGCGATGGCCAGGACGCGCTGTCGAAGCTCGCCGCGTTCGGCCCCGAGCTCCTGCTGGTCGACTGGAACATGCCGAACATGGACGGCATCACCTTCGTCAAGACCTATCGCGCGCAGGGCGGCAAGAGCCCGGTCGTGATGGTCACCACCGAGGCCGAGAAGACCCGCGTGATCGAGGCGATCAAGGCGGGCGTCAACAACTACGTCGTGAAGCCGTTCACCCCCGACTCGCTCTCGCAGCGGATCGCGGAGACGCTCTCGCGCACGAAGGCCGCATAAGAATCCCACGTAGGAAGCCCGCGAGGGCCACCATGGACGCAACACTCACCGAGCGCCTGCCCTTCGTGCGGATCCTCGACAACGGCCGCCAGGCTGTCCTCGAGATCCCGTCGAACGCCGCCGCGGAGCTCGTGACCGACGACGCGCTGCTCGGGCTCGTGCGCGAGCGCGGGGTCGCGATCGATGCGTCGGTCGACGCGCGCGTGCGCGAGCTCGCTGCACGGCACCGCAACCGCGCCGAAGGGGACATGGCCGATGTCGATGGCGTGATCGCCCAGTCGACGCCGCCCGTCCACGGCGCATCTGCGCGCATCGACTGGTGCCCGCAGTTCAAGCCCGACGAATCCGCGGAGGGTGGCGACGACGCCGTCGCGCCGACCGACCACTACAACCGCGTGAAGCGCATCAAGGTCGCTGCGGGCGATGTGCTCGGCACGCTGGTCCCGCCCGGCGAAGGCAGCGACGGCCGCGATGTCTGCGGCCGGGCCATCACCGCGAACCGCGGCCGCAAGCTCGCGCTGCAGCCCGATCAGTCGGTGCAGGTCGAGGCCGATGGCTCGATCCGCGCGCTGAAGGACGGCGTCCTCTCGCTTGCGCGGCTGAAGATCGCGATCGTCGACCGCATGGAGGTCGAGGGCGCCGTCGACTTCTCGACCGGCAACATCGACTTCGTCGGCAGCATCGCCATCAAGGACGGCGTCCGCGACAACTTCACCCTGAAGGCGACGGGCGACGTGACCATCGGCGGGCTCGTCGAGGCAGCCGACATCCTCGTGGGTGGCGACTGCGTGTGCGAGCGCGGCGTGGCTGCGCGCGGCAGCGGTCACCTTCTCGTCGACGGCAGCCTGACCAGCGCGTACCTCAACGGAGTGGTGGGCCGCGTGCGCGGGTCGCTCGCGATCTCGCGCGAGATCGTCGGCTGCGAGCTCCTCGTCGGCGGCGACGTCGATGTCTCGCGCGGCTCGATCGTGGGCGGGACGCTCATCGTCGGTGGCGCGCTGAAGGCGTCGTCGATCGGCACCGAGGCCGGCGCCAAGACCGTCATCCGCATCGGCGGCATGCCGATCGAGCTTGCCAAGGCCGCGCGCATCAACGAGCTCGCGAAGGAACTCGCCAAGCGCGTCGCGCCCCTCGAGGAGCGCGAGTTCGCGATCACTTCGAAGGGCGGCAAGGCGACCGCCGCCGAGAAGGAGAGCCTCACCGAGCTCGCCTTCGAGGTCGCCGAGGTGCGCCGGCGACTGCAGCTCCTCGAGCTCAAGCGGCGCGAGCTCCTCGTCGAGGCTGGCTCCGCGCGCGTGGTGAAGGTCGATGTCGCGAAGGCGATCCACGCGGGCACGACGATCCTCGTCGGCAACCGCGAGGCGAGGATCACCACGACGATCAAGGGTCCGCTCACTCTTGGGTGGGACGAGAACCGCAACCTGCAGTTCCGCGTGGCCGGCGGCCGCGTGCAGGAACTCCGCGACGTCGCCAGCGTGCGCGAAGCGGCGTGAGGACGAAACGCCGCGGCGCGTGACGCGCCTCGTCCTGTATTCTGCGCGCATGCGCATCGGCGTCATCATCGCGGCGGCAGGCAAGTCCACGCGCTTCGGCGCGGGCGACAAGCTCTCCCAGGATCTCGGGGGCAGGGCGGTGCTCCTGCGCACCGTCGAGGCGTTCACCAAGCGCGACGAGGTCGCGACCATCGTGGTCGCCGGTCCACCGGACGACCTCGAGGGCTTCCGCAGCCGATTCGGCCCCGCCCTCGGCTTCAACGGTGCGCGCATCGTCGCGGGCGGCGTCACCGAGCGCTGGGAGACGATCAGGAACGCCCTCGCCGAGCTCCCAGACGACCTCACCCACATCGCCGTCCATGACGGCGCCCGACCCTGCATCGGCAACGAGCTCCTCGATCGCGTGTTCGCGGCCGCCCGCGTGGCGCCTGCGGTTGTCCCCGGCGTCGCCGTGCGCGACACCCTGAAGCGGGTCACCGAGGAATCCTTCAGCGCCGCCGAGGACGACGCCATTGCCGACTTCATCCTCGGCGATGTCGGCAAGGCATCGACCACGGGCAAGCGCGTGACCGAGACCGTCTCGCGTACGAACCTCTACGCGATCCAGACCCCGCAGGTCTTCGACGCAGCGCTTCTCCGCAAGGCCTACGCCACCGTCGACCTCGCCGGGACCACCGATGACGCCAGCGTCATCGAGCGCTTCGGCGAGCATGTCCTCGTGGTCGAGGGCGACCCGCGCAACCTGAAGATCACGTCAGGCGACGACCTCGCGCTCGTGCGCGCGATCATGAACATGGCGCCGCCGCCCGATCGCGCGGCGCACCTGAAGTTCTGACTCAGCTCTCCGCGGACTCCGCGATGCGCCGCTCGACGATCGCGAGGTCGGCGATGTCGATCGCGCCGTCGCGGTTGACGTCAGCTGCTGCCAGATCCTCCGCAGCCCACGCCGCCATGAAGGCGACGAGGTCGGCAGGGGCGATCGCGCCGTCGCCATCGATGTCGCCGCCGAGGATCGCGCAGGCGCGCGTGGCGCCTCCGTCGACCGATTCGATCAGCGCAGCGAGTTCCGCAGCGAGCGCCAGCGACTGCTCGGAGCCGTTCGCCTCGAGCTCCGCCACCTGCGCCTCGATGCGGGAGATCGCCTCGTCGCAGCTTGGCTCGAGGGGCATGCCGCCGCCGGCGGATCCGTCGTCATCGGTCGACTCGCCCGCGTCGGTCTCGCCGCTCGATGTTCCGGCATCGCCCGAAGTCGTGCCGCCGCCGATCGTCGTGCCGCCCGAGCCGCGCGCGAGATCGTCGCCGCCCGAGACGCCGCCGTCGCCACCACCCGCGAACGCAGCGCCCCGGAAGCCCGTGTCGCTTGCGCTCTGGGCGGTCTGCCCGAGCGGGTGGTTCGCGGTGACGGTGTACGTCGCGATCTGTCCGACGGGAACGGTGGTGTCGTTGTAGAGGAGCGTCGCAGCGTTGGTCACGCCGACCTGGGTCGCCGCAGCACCGTTGATCGAGCGGAACACGCGGTAGCCCGTCGCGCTGGTGCCGGCCTGCCACGTGACCACGACCTTGGTCGTGAACGCGCCATCGGTCGCGGCGACGCCGGTCGGAGCCGACAGGTTGCACCAGCCCGTGTTGGTCAGGCTCGTCGCACTCGCTCCGAGCGCGGACTGCGCCTGCACCGAGTACGTCGCCTGCGTGATCGGGCCGACGGTGACATCGTCGAACGACGTCACGGCCGGATCCGCGATCGACGCGATCTCAAGGGTCGCACCCGTGCCGACCCTGCGGAACACCTTGTAGCCGGTCGCGCCGACAGAGCCCGCCCACGTGACACGCACCTTGTCATCGAACGTACCGTCGCTCGCAGCCACCAATGTCGGAGCAGCGACCGCCCGCCAGCCGGTGTTGCCCGCGCTCTGCGCGCTCTCGCCGAGCGTATTCACCACCGCGGTGATGAAGTACTCGTAGTTCTGCGCGGGGCTCGCGTTGGTGTCGTCGAAGGTGCGCGCGCCCGCCGACGCGGTCGAGCCGACCTGCACAGGCGCATCGCTTCCCTGTCGACGGTACACGCGGAACCCCGTCGCGCCCGTCGAGGCGCCCCAGGTCACGCGGATCTTGTCGGTGTACGACCCATCGGTCGCGGCGACCGCGGTCGGAGCGGTGGCATTGCGCCAGCCGATGTCGGTGAGTCCAGGAACGCTCTGCCCAAGCGCGTGCTTCGAGCGCACGTAGTAGGTGTAGCTCGTGCCGATCGCGGCCGTCGTGTCATCGAACGAGAGCTGCGCGGGATCGGTGATGTTCCCGATCTGGGTCGGCGCGATGCCGAGGCTGGTGATTCGGCGCCACACGGTGTAGCCCGTCGCGCCAGCGGTCGCAGGCCACGTGACGGTGACCTTGGTCGTGTGCTCGCCATCGGTCGCCGCGATCGGCCCCGGTCCATCGATGTTGCGCCAACCCGTCGGCGCATTGCCGGGGTTCGACGCGCCGAGCGTGTGCAGCGTCTGCACGCGGTACTGATAGAGGACGAGCGGATCGGCGTCGGTATCGACGAAGTTCGTCACCGTGCCGACGTCCGCGAGGGTCTTCGGCGTGCCGCCCGACTCTGCGCGCAGCACGCGGTAGCCCGTCGCGCCCGAGACGGTCGACCACGTCACCGTGACCGACGCAGCGCTCGTGCCAAGCGTGGCGTTCGTAGTCGGCGCAGCGATGTTGCGCCAGCCCTCGTCCTCGGTGCTCGCGGCGCTGGTCACGCCCGGCGCCGTCGCGACCACGCTGTACAGGTACTCGGTCAGCGCGACGGCGGTGTTGTCGTCATGCTGCGTCGCCGTCGAGCCGAGCGACTTGATCATGGTCGCGGTGCCACCCGAGGTGCGGCGGTACACCTTGTAGCCCGTCGCGCCTGGGCTCAGGCTCCAGGTGACGCGCACGCCCGTCGTGAGCGTGCCGTCGCCCGCCGAGACGTTGAGCGGCGCCGCCACCGAGCGGATGCCCGCATCGGTCGCCGACATCAGCGAATCGCCGAGGGCGGAGATGGCCTTCACGCTGTAGAGGTAGCTCTTCGCGGCAAGCGCCGTCGTGTCGTCGAACGTCGTCACCGATTCGCCGGTCGTCCCGATCTCGACCGCCGCAGCCGTGCCAAGCTTGCGGAACACGCGATAGCCTCCGGAACCCGCCGTCGGCGCCCACGTCACGCGGATCTTGTCATCGAAGGTCCCGTCCGACGCAGCCACGCCGGTCGGGGTCGGGATGTTGCGCCACCCGCCGTCGGACGGACCAGCCGGTCCATCGCCTGCTGCGGTCGTCGCCCGCACGAAATACGAATAGCTCCGTGCGGTGAGCACAGACGTGTCGTCATACGCGACGGTGCCAGCGCCCGAGAGCGTCGTGAGCTGGATCGTGCCGGCGCCATCGGTCGAACGGAAGAGCTTGTAGCCAGTCGCGCCTGCGACGCTCGACCAGGTCACGCGGATCTTGTCGGTGTAGGTGCCATCGGTCGCAGCCGTCGTCGTCGGCGCGGGCGTGCTGCGCCAGCCACTGTCGGTCACGCTCAGCGCCGTCGCGCCCAGCGGATGCGTCGCCTTCACGCTGTAGAGGTAGCTCGTGCCCACGGCCGCCGTCGTGTCGCTGTAGGAGAGCGTCGCACCGCCCGCGACGGCGCCGATCTGCGCGGCTGCCGTCGTCGAGCCGCTGATCTTGCGCCACACCGAGTAGCCGGTCGCGCCGCTCACCGTGCTCCACGACACCAGCACGCGGTTGCTGAAGTCGCCGTCCGACGCTGCGACCTTCTCGGGCGGCGGCAGGTTGCGCCAGCCGGTCACGCCCGTGCTCGACGGCGAGTTGCCGAGCGCATGCTCCGCCTGCGCCGTGTACGTGTAGACGATCAGCGGATCCGCCGACTCGTCGAGGAAGGTCGTTCCAGCGATGCCGGTCTCGATCGGCTCCTGCGTGCCCGATCCGATCGCGCGCAGCACGCGGTAGCTGGTCGCGCCTGCGACCGCGCTCCACGAAAGGCTCACGCCATCGGCGCTCGTGCCCGCGCCCGCCGTCAGCGTCGGCGCCGGGATGTTCCGCCAGCCGAGGTCCTCGTCGCTGGCGGCGCTCTCCGTCGTGCCTGACATCGTCGTCACGCTGTAGAAGTAGGTGACGAGAGGCGTCGCCGTGGTGTCGTCGTAGAACGCGGTCGACCCACCGCTCGCCGTGGCGAGGAGCGCAGCCGTGCTGCCATCGGCGCGGCGATAGACGCGGTATGCCGTCGCGCCAGGGACCACGGTCCAGGTGATGCGCGTCTTCTGCGAGAAGGTGCCGTCGCCCGCGGCGACGCCCGCGGGCGGATACGGCGCGCGCGAGCCGTTGTCGGCGGTCGACGCGCCCGTCGAGCCGAGCGCGGAGACGGCCTTCACGGTGTAGCTGTAGACGGTGCCGATCGCGGCGGTGGTGTCGTCGTACTCGAGGACATCGCCCTCGGTCTGTCCGACGAGCGCAGGCGTTCCCGTGCCGATGGCGCGGTAGACGCCGTAGCCGATCGCGCCATCGACCGAGTTCCAATTGATCCGGATCTTGTCGCTGTAGGTCGCGTCGCTCGCAGTCACGCCGGTCGGGATGTCGATGTTCCGCCAGCCAGCGTCGGTCGCCTGGTACTCGGTGTCGCCAGCCGCTGCGGTGAGCGTCTGCACCGCGTAGGTGTACTCGACGAGCCTTTCCGCGGTCGTGTCGTTGTAGGACAGCGCGGTCGAAGCCAGCCCGGTCGCAAGCTCGACCGGATCGCCGCCGCTCGTGGGCGTGCGGAAGACCTTGTAGCCGGTCGCGCCCGGCGCGGCGGTCCACGTGAGCTGCACCTTGTCGCCGAAGGTGCCGTCGCTCGCCGCGAAGTTCGGCGCGGCTGCATCGATCGCAGCGCTGTCGACGACGAGGTTGTCGTACGTCGCCTTGCCGCCCGCGAGCGCGCCCTGGAGCTTGCCGTAGCCGCCCAGCGCGACGCCGACGGGGTACTTCTGCCCCGAGGTGAAGTTCGACCAGACCGCGATGAACGGCCCGTTGTAGCCAAGCAGGCTGATCGAAAGCGTGTCGTCGTTGGTGGTGTAGCGCATGTACACCGTCTGCGTGGTGGGGAAGTCGAACGCGTACACGCCCGTCGACGCCGAGTAGAACACGCTCGGCGCCTCGGTGAAGGCGTAGCGTGGAACGGACAGCTGCGATTCTCCCGAGCTGCTGTAGCGCATGAAGTCGATCCAGCGGTACAGGCTCAGCGCTCCGCCCTGCGAGGAGACACGGCGCGCGCCGACCTCCATGAACTTCGAGTTGCCGGGGAAGCCGTTCGAGTCGGGCGCCTCGCCGACCTTGAAGAACCCGAAGGCGAGGCTCTGCATCGAGCCCGAGGAGAGCGACACCCCCGACGTATCGTTGCGCACGGTCACGCGCATGAAGAAGTTGCTCGTCGTGCGCATGTGCCAGTTGCGCGCGAGGTAGCCGGCGAACTTCTTCGAGGTCTGGGCGGGATCCGCCGTTGTGGTGAACTCGAGCTTGCCGCCGACCTCTGCGATCGACACGGCGTCGACCGCCTCGACCGCCTGCCAGTAGGTGCTCGGGGCGCTGTCGTCGAAGGTGTCGCTGAACGATTGCGCGTGCGCGGCGGGCGCGAGGAGGGCGACGAGAAGCGCGGCGAGCGTCAGCAGGAAGCGGTGCATCCCGACAATATAGTCGCGTGCCTTTCCGGCGAACGCGACGCGGGGCGTCCAACTTGTTCGGATTCAGTCAGTTCCGCACGCGCTTGCCGCCGATGGTGAGGTCGACGTGCTTCGTGCGCGGCTTCGCGGACTCGGACTCCCCGCTCGGGCAGCCTGGGCATGCTGCGCCCTTCGCCTTCTTCCGCTTGGGGAGTAGCGGCGAGACCACGAGCCAGACGGCGCTCGCCGCCAGGGCGGTCACCACCCAGAACTGCCAGTCGTCGAGCGGGATCGCTGCGATCATGCGCCACCTCCGAGCCCAGTCCCGAGGGCATGCACGAGGACGTAGGCGAGCCAGGCGAGAAGATACGCGACCGCGCTCATCCAGCCGAACTGCAGCGCCGCCCATTTCCACGAGCCGGTCTCGCGCGCGGTGACCGCGAGCGTGGGCAGGCATTGCATGGCGAGCACGTAGAACACCAGCAGCGACGTCGTGGTCGCGGGATCGAACAGACGCGTGCCGTCGGTGCGGGTCGCCTGCGCGAGCTCGCCCGCGACGCGGGTGTCGTCCTCCGAGTCGCCTTGCCCGACGAGCACCGTAATCGTGCTGCGGAAGACCTCGCGGGCGAGGAAGCTCGTCAGGACCGCGACGGTCAGGCGATCGTCGAGCCCGAGCGGCGCGAACACGGGCTGCACCGCGCCGCCGAGCCTGCCGGCGATCGACTGCTGCTGCTGCGCGCGGCTGGTGACCGTCTCGGCCTCCGCGCGCAGCGCTTCCGCGCCTTCGGAATCGCCGCGCGCGTCGAGCTCCACGGCGCGCGCCTCGATCGCGACCGCCTCCGCGGGCGTCTCTGCCTTGGGATATGCCGAGATCCACCACATCACCACGCAGATCGCAAGGATGACCGATCCCGCGTTCTTGAGGAAGACCACCGCGCGGTCGTAGGTCGAGAGCAGCGCGCCGCGCAGGTCGGGCAAGCGGTAGGGCGGCAGCTCGAGCACCATCGGGCGGCTCTTTCCCTTGAGGATCGTGCGCCGGAAGATCGCGGCCGTCGCGAGGGCGGCGATCGCGCCCAGTGCGTAGCATCCCGCGAATGCGAGCCCGGCGAGGAAGCCGGACTCGGGGAACAGGATCGAGACGAGCAGCACGTACACGCCGACGCGCGCCGAGCAGCTCACGAAGGGCGCGACGAGGATGGTCGCGAGCCGATCGCGCGGATCGGGAATGAGCCGCGTGCTCATGATGCCGGGCAGCGCGCAGGCGTGGCTCGAGAGAAGCGGCACGAACGCCTGCCCGGGCAGGCCGAAGCGGCACATGATGCGGTCCATCACGAATGCAGCGCGGGCGAGGTAGCCGGTGTCCTCGAGCAGCGCGAGCAGGAAGAAGAGCAGGCAGATCTGCGGCAGGAACACGATCGTGCCCGACACGCCGCCGATCACGCCGTCGGTGAGCAGGCTCGAGATCGCGCCCGCAGGCAGGTTCGCCGCAAGCGTCGACTGGAGCCACGCGCAGCCCGATTCGATCAGCTCCATCGGGAGCTCGGCGAGGCGGAAGATCGCGAAGAAGATCGTTGCCATCGCGGCGAGGAACACGAGTCCGCCGAGCACGGGATGGGTGAAGGCCGCGTCGAGGCGATCGGTCAGTCGGTCGTTCTCGGCGCCGAGCGAGTTCGGCCCACCGACGATCGAGGTGACCGTGTCGTCGATCCAGTTGCTGGCGACGCTCGCCGCCACGACTTGCGGCGGCACCTCGCGCGCCGCGAGGATCGCTGCGACGAGGGGCTCGATGCCGGTGCCATCGCGGCCGTTCGCAGCGACGCAGGGCACGCCGAGCGCGACCGACAGTCGCGCGGGATCGATGGAGAGCCCGCGCGCGCGGGCGAGGTCCGTCATCGTGAGCGCGACGGCGACGGGGCGCGCCGCATTCGCGACCGATCGGAAGAGGCGCAGTCCGCGCGCGAGGTTCGTGGCGTCGATCACGACGAGCAGCGCGTCGGGCATGCAGCCCTCTAGCCGCCCGGCAAGGCAATCGCGGCAGAGCTTCGACTCGGGCAGCTCAAGGTCGATCGCGTACACGCCGGGCAGGTCGACCAGCTCGATCTCCGAGCCGTTCCCGACGCAGGATCCCACGCGGGCCTCCACCGTCGATCCCGGGAAGTTCGCGGTCTTGGCGCGGACGCCGCAGAGCCGGTTGAAGAGCGAGGTCTTGCCGACGTTCGGGTTTCCCACCATCGCCACGCGCGTCGGAGCGAACGCCGACGATGGGGCGGAGGCGGAAGCCCTCGCGCCCAGCGGCGGGTTGCTCATTGCTTCGGCTGCTCCTCCGCGCAGCAGCCCGAATCAGGGCAGTCGCAGGGGCGGGTCAGGATGCGCTTGGCGAGGTCGGGGGACAGCCCGAGTCGGGTGGCGTCGAGCTGGATGATGCAGGGGCCGCTGGAGCTGGCGCGGCAGACGGTGAACTCGCAGCGCTCGTCGAGCCCCATGGCATGGAGGACCGCCCGATCCTCCTCAGAGAGCGTGCTTTCCGCGACCACCGCGCGATCGCCGCGCTTGAGCTGGGTCAGCGGCAGGCGGATGGGGGGGGTGGGTTCGGTCATGACGGGCGGCACGGCGATTTCAGCATATTGCGACTCAGTCGCAACGGCAACCGACGCGGCGATGGTGATTCTCGAGATTTCCCTGAACCGTTCGCGTCCTCGCGGGTCTCGGAGCCGCGGACGTGTGAACTCCGCCCCGATCGCCCCTTCGGGGCGTTGTTCTTTTTCGGGTGCGTCCGTCGTCGCACCCATTCTCGGACGATTTCGCCGTTCGGCGGTGCAGCGCGCCCAAGTCGGCTCCCCGACCTGCCGATCCACTCCGCATGCGACTGTGGTTCGGCGGCCTCGCCGCGCTCCTCGGTTTCCCCGGCAAGGACGAGGCATCGATCCAATCGATCCTCCGTCTTGCGGTCGCACGCTCGGCCCCCATCGGGATCGGTACCGTGGATGGCGTGGCCTTGCCAAGCCCGCTGGCGGGTCACGTGATCGAGCTGGAGGCCGAAGCCCTCGTCATCAGCCGGCCGTTCGAGGGGTCCTCGCGGCGCGAGCTGGTCACGGGCGAGCACCTGCATCTCTCCATCGGATCCGAGCGCGGCTTCCATCATGGCGACGTCGAGGTGCTGGGCCGCTTCGTCTCGGGCGAGGGCTACGAGCGGCGCTACGGCTACCGCGTGAGCATTCCCAAGGCGCTGGTCCACGAGGAGCGTCGCGGATTGCACCGCGTGCCGGTTGCCTTCGACCTCGCACCGAGATCGGTGCTTCTTCGCCCCGTCACGCTCGAGGAGATCGGCGACGGCGTCGTCCAGGACGTCTCCGAGGGCGGGCTCTGCGTGCGTGCGTCGCTGCAGACCCTTCTCCGCCCCGGCGAGCAGGTGGTGGTGCGCGCGGAGTTCCCCGCCGTTCTGCCATCCATCCACACCCGCGCGACGGTGGCGCACGTGGTCGAGGCCCGCAAGCAGGGCGAGCACGAGATCGGGCTCCGATTCAACGACGCGCAGCCCGCGCTCGGACAGGCGATCCGCGCCCTCGAGATCCGGCGGATCAATCGGGCGGGCGCCGCCTGAGGCGTCATTCCCGGTCGCCAGTCTTCCGATAGCGCGCCCGCCGCTTCGCGTATTCCTCGGGAGAAACCGGCAGGTCCATCGGCTTCCCCTCGACGTGCAGCTGGTGCAGCTTCTTCAGGAAGGGCACGCACCACTGGCAGCCCGTCCCGGCGCCGAGGCACTCGCTGATCTGGCTCGGGACAGTCGGGTTCTCGCGCGCAATGAAGTTCGAGATCTTCCGAAGCGACACATGGAAGCACAGGCACACGTGGTCGTCGGGATCCATGGCGGGAAGCGTACGCGGAAGAAGGCTGCGGAATCCCGCTGGAAATGCCGACGAAACCGAAGCGTGCACAGGCAAGGCGGTAGAATCGCGCCAGTCTGTCGACAGACCCCCCGGGAGCCCATCGCATGGACCGCATCCACAGGATCCTCTCCCTCGCCCGCCGTCGGCTCGCCCTCGCAGCGTTCGTCGATGCCCTCGTGTGGGGACTCGTCGCCGCGTCGATCGTGGCGGTGCTCGCGGTCGTCGCCCTCAAGCTGATCCCAGGCGCCAACTGGGGTACGCCCGCGTTCCTCGGTCTCGTCGGCGTCACCCTTGCGGTCACGCTTGCCGCGGTCCTCGTCGTCCGTCGCGCGAGCCGCCTGAACGACGCGTCGCTCGCGCTGCGCGTCGATGAGCGGCTCAAGCTCGACGAGCGGCTGGTCACAGCCCTCGCGCTCGAGCGCTCCACCGATTCCTACGCGCGCGCCGCCGTCGCCGACGCCGTCGAGAAGGCGTCCGATCCGGCGCTCCCCTCGCGCGTGCGCGCTGCCTTCCCGATACGCGTGCGATCGCACGCCGTGTGGGCCTCCGCGCTCCTCGCCGGCGCCGTCGCGGGCGAGATGCTCATCCCCGCCTACCAGTGGCCCGAGGAGGAGAAGCAGGCAGAGCCCGCCGCGCTCGCCGCGAAGAAGATGAGCGAGGACGCGCTCGAGCGCGTGAAGCAGGAGCTCGAGAGCTCGAAGGCGCTGCCGAAGGACGCGAAGGACGCCATGCAGGGGCTCGCGAGGAACGCGGAGCCGCGCGTGGGCGGCGAGGCTGACGCGAGCGACGAGCGTCGCGAGGCCATCCAGCGGATGACCGAGCTGCAGAAGAAGCTCGACGAGGTGAAGAAGAGCGAGTCCGCCCGCGCAAGCGACGCACTCAAGCGCGATCTCCAGGAGCTCAAGCAGGGCGAAGGCGAGATGGCGAAGTTCACCGAGCAGCTCGCGAAGGGCGACTTCGCCGAAGCCAAGCAGGAGCTCGCGGACCTCAGCAAGAAGATGGAAGGCGAGGGTATGACCGAAGCCGAGAAGGCGGCGGTCAAGCAGTCGCTTGAGAACGTCGCGAAGTCGCTCGAGAACCTCGCTTCGAAGCAGCAGTCGCTCAAGGACGCGCTGCAGGACGCAGGCCTTGACGCTCAGCTCGCGAACAACCCTGAGGCGCTTCAGCGCGCGATCGAGCAGGCGCAGAACCTGTCCGAGCAGCAGCGCGAGGAGCTGAAGAAGGCTGTCGCCGCTGCGCAGAAGAGCCAGCAGGCGCTGAAGAAGTTCGCCTCTGCGGCCAAGAAGGCTGCTGAGAAGCAGCAGAAGAAGCAGCAGGGCCAGAAGCCGCCCCAGCAGAAGCAGCAGAACCAGCAGCAGCAGGGCCAGCAAAGCCAGCAGCAGCAAGGCCAGCAGGGTCAGCAGCAGCAGCAGGGCCAGCAAAGCCAGCAGCAGCAAGGCCAGCAGGGACAGCAGCAGCAGCAGGGCCAGCAAGGCCAGCAGCAGCAGGGCCAGCAGGGTCAGCAGCAGCAGGGCCAGCAAGGCCAACAGGGTCAGCAAGGCCAGCAGCAGGGACAGCAGCAGGCTCAGCAAGGCCAGCAGCAGCAAGGCGAGCAAGGTCAGGAAGGACAGGAAGGCGAGCAGGGTGCAGGCGAGGACGGTCTTGAGGCCGCGCTCGGCGAGATGGGCGAGATGCTCAGCGAGCTTGAGGTCACCGAGCAGATGCTGCAGGAGGCCGAGGCGCTCTCCAACATGGCAGAGGAAGAGTCGCAGTCGCTCGGCGAAGGCATGTGCAAGGGCGGCCAGTGCCAGAATCCGGGCCAGAACCCAGGTCAAAACTCGTCGATGTATCCAGGACAGCAGCGCGGCATGCAAGGCGGTCGCGCGCAGGGCGGCAACACCGGCAAGTCGAAGACGCCGACCGGCACCAAGACCGAGAAGGCGAAGTCGAAGAACGCGGGCGGCGACATCATCGCCCGCCAGCTCATCGAGAATCCGAACCCCGAGGTTGGGCAGAGCGTGATTCCCTCGGAGTCGACGGGCTCTGCGGCCGAAGGCGGCTCAGGTGCAGCCGTCGCAGAGGAGCATGTCCCCGCGGGCTACCAGGGCGCGCACAAGCACTACTTCGGCACGCTGAAGAAGAAGCTTGGTGGCGGCGCGAGCTCTGGCTCGAGCTCTGGCTCGGGCTCTGGCTCGGGCGAGGCGAAGCCCTAGCGGCGCGCGATGGAAAGGTCTGCAGAACTGGATCAGAAGCGCGTGCCGCGCGTCTCCCGCCGGTGCGCGCTGCGCCATGCCACGCATGCGGCGCTTTGCGCAGTCTCGATTCCGTGGATCGTGTCCTGCGGCGCGCAGCGAGCGCCACGCACCGTCGTCGCCTACATCAGCGCCGATGACGTCCTTGCGCGCGAGGTGCTCGCGGCCTGCAGGGAGGCGACCGGCATCGACGTCGAGGCGGCGTTCGATACCGAGGCGACCAAGACGATGGGGCTCGAGCGCCGGCTCCTCGCCGAGCGCGATCGTCCGCGCGCGGATCTCTTCTGGAGTTCCGAGGGATTTGCAGCCGTGCGGCTGGCGAAGGCGGGCCTCTTGCGCGCGTTGCCCGCAACGATCGTGGAAGCCTGGCCTGCAGCGCATCGCGATTCGAATGGGCGTTGGCTCGCGTTCGCGGCGCGCGCGCGCGTGGTGGTGTCTCGCGCGGGTGCCGATGCGCCACCGCCGATCGAGGCATGGGCTGATCTCGCGCGACCGAATCTCGCCCGCGGAAGCGTGGCGTCGATCGCAATCGCAGATCCGCGCTTCGGCACCACGAACAGCCATCTTGCCGCACTGCGCGCTGCGTGGAGTGCTGCGCGTGGACGTGGCGTTGACGCGCTCGATTTCGACGCGTGGCTCGACGGCATGCGCGCCAATGGCGTGCGCGTCCTTCCCGGCGGCAATGCTGCGACGGTCGAAGCGGTCGCCAGCGGCGAGTGTGCATACGGATTGACCGACACCGACGACGCGCTCGCCGCGATCGAGCGTGGTCTCCCCTTGACGATGAGGCTTCCGCGCTCGCTGCCGGCTGGAGTGGCGGGCGGCGGCACGATGCTCGTTCCCAACACCGTCTGCGCGATCGCGGGTGGTCCGGGCGATGCATCCCGCGCCGATGCCGTTGCGGCCTTCCTGGTGTCGCCTGCGTGCGAGGAGATCATCGCCCGCAGTCCGTCGCGCAATCTTCCGCTTGGCCCGAATGCAACTGCGCGCGTGCCCTTCGCCGAGCCCGATCCGCTTGGGTTCGATCTCCTGTCGGCGTCCGACCGCGCGATGGAGGGTGCGATCGCGGCGAAGGCCCGCCTCGAGGAGTCGGCGTCATGAAGCGCGACTTTCGGAAGGCTGGTCCCCTCGCCGTCGCTGCGTTCGTCGTCGCCGCTGGACTCACGATCCTGCTTGCCGTCTACCCGCTGCTGGCGCTCCTGCGCGAGGGCATCACCGTCGACTCTTCCGCGGCTGCCACGCTCGGCTTCGAGCACCCCTTCCTCACATTCGCGACAAGCATCGCGTGGGCGCTCGGGGCGGCGGTGGTCGGCACGATCGCTGCATGGCCCGCGTCGCGCGCGTTCCGGCGCCGGGGCGGCGCGGGTCTGCCGCTCCTCGCGGCGCTGCTGGTGACCTTCCCGCTCGCATTGCCGCCGTGGCTTCTCTACGCGGCGATGTGGATGAGCGTCGGGCCAGGCACCGCGATCGGCGACTGGGCGGAGCGCGGCGACCTCATGGGGTGGCTGCGGATGGCGATTCTCTCTGCGGCGCTCGTCGCCTGGTGCGCCGCGCTTGCATTCGCCGTGCTCTCTGCGACTGCTCCGAGGGCCATGTCGGCCGATGAGCGATTGCTTTCGATCGACGGGGCATCGCCTCCTGCCCGCATGCGTGCGATGCTCGCACGCGACGCGCGTAGCCTGCTGGTCGCCGTCTTCGGCGCCGCTGCGTTCCTGCTCTGCGAAACCACCGTCTACGACCTCGCGCAGGTCTCGACCTTCGGATTCGAGCTGCGCACGCTCGACGCGCTCGGTGCGCCGGCGGGCGCTGTGGTCGCGGCCGCGCTTCCCGCGATCGTGCTCGCCATCGCTGCGGCCGCCTGCATGCCGCTCGCGGCGCGCGCGGTCGGCGACGCAGCGCTGCGTGCGCGCGGAGCGGATTCCGACTCGCCCGTCCTTTCGGTGCGGCGGCCAGCATGGCGCGTGGGAGCGAGCGCGGTCGCGCTCGTCGCGGCGGCGCTGCCTTCCGCATGCATCCTGGTCATCCTGCTGCGCGTCGAGGCGTCGGTGCCGCGCGCGGCGGACTTCCTGCCGCTCCACGGGCGCGCGCTGGCGGTGACCTGCGCGACCTCGCTTGCCGTCGGAGTCGTCGTCGGGCTCCTCGCAGCGGCGCTACGCGTCCTTCTCGATGCCCGGCACTCCGCCGGCGCAGGCGCGAGCGCGCGCACGATGGCGTTCCTCCTCCTCGCGCTCGGGCTCGCGCCGGCGACGCTGACCGCCCTCGCGGTCGAATCGGCATACAACAGCAACATGCTCGCGCCGCTCTATGACTCGCCAGCGGTCCTCGTGGTCGTGCTCGCCGCGCGCGCGGCGCCGCTCGCAGCGATCGCGGCGCTGGTCTTCGCGGCACGCGAGCCTGCGAGCGCTGCGCGCCTGCGCGCGGTCGACGGAGTCTCCTGGCTGGCGGCATGGCGCGGGCTGCGGCATGAGCTTGCCGTCGTCGCCATCGGCGCTGGAACGCTCGGCTTCACCTGGAGCCTCGGCGAGCTCACGGCGAGCGGGCGGGTGGTGCCGCCAGGCGTCCAGTGGATCGCCACCGACGTCCTGAACGCGATCCACTACCAGCGTCCGGACACCGTCGTCCTCGCGACCCTTGCGCTGCTCCTCGCAGCGCTTCCGGCGGTCCTCGCGCTGCTGCGCGGCATCCGTCGCCTGCAGGGGCAGATGGTGATGCTCGTCCTGTGCGGGCTGCTTTCCGCGGGGCTCCTCCCCGGATGCGGCGGCTCGTCCGATGGCGCCGATGGCGCGGGCGACCCCGATGACCGCCTGATGGCTGCCCTGCGGGCGGCGTCCCCCGAGGTCAAGGATCCACTTGCCGTGAGCATGGAGTTCGTCGGCGTCGGGCGCGGACGCGGGCAGTTCAACGGTCCACGCGTGCTCGCGGTCGATCGGACCTCGGGCGATACCTACGTCATCGACAAGGACGCCCGCGTGCAGCGCTTCGACCGCGCGGGTGCCGTCCTCGCCGAGTGGCGCATGCCGAAGTGGGATCGCGGCAAGCCGGTCGGCGCCAGCGTCGCCCCCGACGGATCGCTCGTCGTCGCCGACACCCACGAGCATCGGGTCGTCGCCTATTCGCCGACCGGCGAGACGCGCTGGACGCTCGGCGAATACGGCACCGGTCCAGGGCAGTTCATCTACCCCACCGATGTCGTCTTCCTGGCAGACGGACGCATCCTGGTCGCCGAGTACGGCGGAAACGACCGCATCCAGGCCTTCGGTCCCGACCGCCGCGTGATGTACCAGTTCGGCGCCGCGGGCACGAACCCGGGCGAGTTCCTCCGCCCGCAGGCGATGACCTACGACGCCGAGCGCGACGAGCTCTATGTGATCGATTCGGGCAACCACCGCGTGCAGGTCTTCACCGCCGACGGCGAGCTCCGCCGGACGATCGGGAGGATGGGTCTCGCTTCGGGAGAGCTCAACTACCCCTTCGGGATCACGCTCCTCATCGGCGGGCGGGCGACCGACGCCTTCGGGCAAGCGGGGGACGGAGACCACTCCGCCGCCCGCCGCACCATCGTCGTCGCCGAGCACGGCAACCACCGAGTCCAGATCCTCGACGGACAGTCGGGCGAATCGCTCGCGATCGCGGGCGGGATCGGGCGCGAGCGCGGTCGGGTCAAGTATCCTTGGGCGATCGAACCCGCGGGCGTCGCGGACGACGGTTCGCAGCGCTTCGCGCTCTGCGATCTCGGGAACTCGCGGATCGTCTTCTTCACGCTGCCGGTAGGGCCCTGAGCGAGCATGCACTTCGAGCGACCAGTCTTCCTCCTGCTGCTCCTGCTCCTGGTGCCGGTGCTGCTCCTGGCCTGGCGAAGCCGCCGCAGCGAGGAGCCGTGGAAGTGGTGGTCGAGCCTGATCCTGCGCATCCTCGTGGTGCTCCTTCTGGTCGGCGCGATCGCGCAGCCGTCGTGGGTCCGCAAGGGCGAGGCGGTGACCACCGCATTCGTCCTCGACCGCAGCGGCTCGCTGACGGCTGGGCTGCTTGAGAAATCGCGCGACTTCGCGCAGGCGCTCGTCGCCGCCAAGAAGGAACCCGATGACCGCGTGGCCGCCGTGACCGTTGGGCGCGAGGCGGAGATCCTCGCCCAGCCCGACGCGCGCTCGATCATCGCCGACGAGGAGCACGCGGGCGACCGCGACGCGACCAATCTTGCCGCGGGGCTCCGCCAGGCGCTCTCGATCCTGCCGCCCGACACGGCGAAGCGCATCGTGCTCATCTCGGACGGCAACGAGAACGTCGGCAACGCGCTCGCGGAGGCCGAGATCGCCCGCTCGAACGGGATCCCGATCGACGTGGTCCCGATCGAATACGAGTCGCCGAACGAAGTCGTGTTCGAGTCGCTGAAGGCGCCGACACGCGCGCGCCCAGGTCAGACCGCGGACCTGCGTCTCATCATGCGCAGCCAGCGCGCAGCACGCGGCACGGTGTTCCTCAAGGAAGGCGGGCGTCCGGTCGACCTCGATCCCGAATCGCCGGGCGCTGGCTTGACCGTCGACCTCGAGCCGGGCCCGCGCACGATCAACGTTCCGTTCCCGCTCGAGGGCGCGGGCACGCGCCGGTTCGAGGCCGTGTTCGAGCCGAGCGATCCCGCGCAGGACGCGGTCCTTGAGAACAACCGCGCCACCGCGGTGACCTTCGTCGACGGCACGGGTCAGATCCTCATCGTCGACGACCTCAAGAACGGCTCCGATAGCGACGCCCTCGTCGCAGCGCTCAAGCAGACGTCGCTCGAGGCCGTCGTGGTCGAGCCCTCTGCGCTCTCGCAGGGCGGCGACTTCCTCTCCGGCTTCGACGCCGTCGTGCTCGCGAACGTCGCCCGCTGGTCGATCGACGGCGAGACCGACCGCCTGCTGCGCGCCTACGTGCACGACCTTGGCGGAGGCCTGCTGATGACCGGCGGCGACGAGAGCTTCGGCGCCGGCGGCTGGATCGATTCCGAGACGGCGTCGGTCCTGCCTGTCAAGCTCGATCCGCCCGCGACGCGGCAGATGGTGCGCGGCGGGCTCGTGCTCATCGTCCACTCCTGCGAGATGCCGCAGGGGAACTACTGGGCGCAGCAGGTGTCGATCGCCGCGATCGAGGCGCTCACCCGACTCGACCTGATCGGCATCATCACCCTCGTGAATGGCCCCGAGTGGGCGCTGCCGCTGCAGGAGGCGGGCGACAAGTCGAAGGCGATCGCCGCTGCGCGCTCGATGATCGTGGGCGACATGTTCGACTTCGAGTCGAGCGTGACGATGGCGATCAAGTCCCTCGAGGAATCGAAGGCGGGACAGCGCCACATCATCATCATCTCGGACGGGGACCCGGCGCCGCCGACGCAGGCGACGCTCAATCGCGCCGTTGCGTCGAAGATCACCATCACGACCGTCATGGTGTCGGGGCACGGTACGCAGCAGGACTACGTGAACATGAAGTACACCGCCGAGACGACCGGCGGGCGCTTCTACGAGGTCACCAATCCGAAGGCGCTGCCGAAGATCTTCACCAAGGAAGCGTCGGTCGTCTCGCGCTCGCTGATCGTCGAGGGCAACTTCAAGCCGGCGATCGCGCCGTCGACCTCGGGGCCGCTCCGCGGCGTCAGCGGCGTGCCTGGGCTCGAGGGCTACATCCTCACGATCCCGCGCGACGGACTCTCGCAGGTGCAGGTCACCAACCAGACCGAGGAAGGCGTCGATCCGATCTACGCATGGTGGAACCACGGGCTCGGCCGCTCGATCGCGTTCACGTCGGACACGGGCGCGCGCTGGACGAAGGCGTGGACCTCGTGGGGCGAGTACCGCGGGTTCTGGGAGCAATCGCTGCGCTGGCTGCTGCGCCCGGCGGTGCCGTCGAACGCGAGCGTGCGCGCGCGCGTCGAGGGCGAGACCGCGATCGTCGAGCTCGAGGCGACCGACGAGGCGGGCGCGAGCTTCGCGACGAACCTCGATCCCGAGGCCGCATCGATCGGCCCGACGGGCGAGGTCAAGCAGCTCAACGTCGTGCAGACTGGTCCTGGTCGCTGGCGCGCGGAGTTCCCCGTCACCGAGGCGGGCGCGTACCTCGTCAACTTCTCGCTCGGGCGCGCCGCCGATGGACGGCGCTCGAACGTGCAGGCGTCGGTGAGCGTGCCGTACCCGAAGGAGTTCCGCACCGTCCGCGACAACCGCGCGCTGCTCGAGCAGATCGCCGAGAAGACGGGCGGACGGGTGCTGAAGATGGGCAACGCGCAGGGCATCGATGCCTTCGATCGCACCGCGCTCCCGATCCCCGAGAGCCAGAAGCGGATGTGGGACCTGATGGCGATCCTCGCCGCGGTGCTCTTCCTCCTCGACGTGGCGGCGCGCCGCATCGCCATCGACTGGGCGGGTGCGCGCAAGGAAGTCGGCGATGCGATGGCCGTCCGCAAGGCGGGCGAGGCGAGCGTGTCGGCGTGGAAGAAGGCGCGCGAGAGCCGCGGCGCCCGCGAGGCGAAGCCAGAGGTCAGCGACGCCATGCGCCGCTCGCTCGAGGAGGGCCCCGCGATCGACGTGCGCGGCGAGGCGAAGGATGGCGGCGCGGCGGCGGCAGCCGAGGCGGCGCGCAAGGCGCGCGAGGCCGCCGAGCAGGGATCGAAGCCAAGCGATGGGCCAGAGGAGACGACCTCGCGTCTCTTGCGCGCCAAGCGGCGCGCGACGGGCGACGACGCGCCGAAGGGGGGCGAGGGTGGCTGAGGCGCAGGGCGCGCGGCCGAACTTCGCCAACGACGAGCGCGAGCTCGATGGCGGCGGCATCGATGACGTCGCCGAGGCGCGGCGCCGCTGCGAGGCGTTCCGCAAGATCTTCGCGCGCCTGCGCAGTGAGGTCGGCAAGAGCCTCGTCGGGCAGCGCGAGGTGGTCGACCTCTCGCTCGTGACCTTGTTCGCCGACGGGCATCTGCTCCTCGAGGGCGTGCCTGGACTCGGAAAGACGCTGCTCGTCCGCTCGCTCGCAGCAGCGACCGGGCTCGGTTTCTCGCGCATTCAGTTCACGCCCGACGTGATGCCCGCCGACATCACCGGCACGAGCATCCTCGTCGAGGACGAGGCGACGGGACGGCGCGAGATCCAGTTCCGCACTGGTCCGCTGTTCGCGCAGCTCGTCCTCGCCGACGAGATCAATCGCGCGAGCCCGAAGACGCAGTCCGCGCTGCTCGAGGCGATGCAGGAGCGCTCGGTGACCGCGGGCGGCGAGACGCGCAAGCTCGGTCGCCCGTTCTTCGTGATGGCGACGCAGAATCCGATCGAGCAGGAGGGCACCTTCCCGCTGCCCGAGGCGCAGCTCGACCGCTTCCTCCTCAAGGTCGACGTGCCGCCGCCCGATCGCGAGACCCTGCGGGAAGTCCTCGAGCGCACCACGAAGACCGAGCTGGTGATGCCGTCGCAGGTGATCGACGCCCGCTCGATCATCGCCGCGCAGAAGCTTGCGCGCCGGATCCCGATGGCGCCCGAGGTGCAGGACTGGATCGTGCGCGTCGTGCTCGGCACCCATCCCGACGGCGAGTTCTGCGCCGAGGATAACCGGCGGCTCATCCGCATCGGCGCGAGCCCGCGCGCGGCGCAGGCGATCGCGTCGTGCGCGCGCGTGTGCGCGCTCATGGCGGGCCGCTACGGCGTCAGCTTCGACGACGCGCGGCGCATCGGCCGCGCCGCGCTGCGCCACCGCCTCCATCGCTCGTTCGAAGCCGAGAGCGAGGGCATCACGACCGACGAGATCGCGCGCCGCGTGATCGCGGCGACCCCGACCGAGCTGGCGCTGCCCGCCGTGCGCGGCGCGAAGGGCGGTGCGGCGTGAGCGCGACCGCAAAGCCGCTGCGCAAGCTCGACGACCTGCTCGACTCGCGCCTCATGGCGAAGCTCGACGCCATCGACGTCGTCAGCCGCAAGATCTTCTCCGGCAAGGTGCAGGGCGAGCGCCGCTCGAAGCGCCGCGGCCAGTCGATCGACTTCGCAGACTTCCGGCCGTACGTCCACGGCGACGACCTCCGCTTCGTCGACTGGAACATCTTCGGGCGGCTCGACCGGCTCTTCCTCAAGATGTTCCTCGAGGAGGAGGACCTCTCCCTCATCATCGCGCTCGACACCAGCGCGTCGATGCGCGTCGGAAACCCCGACGCCTTCGACTACGCGCGCAAGGTGGCGATGGCGCTCGCCTATGTCGGGCTCGTGAACCAGCACCGCGTGTCGCTCGTCGGATTCTCGCAGGGGCAGATCGAGCGCGCGTCGAACCTGCGCGGGCGCCGCAAGGCGGCCGATGTCGCGTCGTGGCTCCTCAAGCGCGAGCCCGTCGGCGCGTCTGGATTCGAGGACGCGATGCGCCTCGTCGGCACGACCCGCGTCGGCCGCGGCGTCATGATCGTGCTGTCCGACTTCCTCTTCCATGAGGGCTTCGAGAAGGGGCTCGGCATGGTCGCCGGGCGCGGATTCGATGTCTATGCGCTGCAGGTGCTGGCGCCGCAGGTAGTCGATCCGTCGCGCGAGGGCGGCGTGTCGGGCGATCTCCTGCTCGTCGATAGCGAGACGCAGGCCGAGACCGAGATCACGGTCACGCCCGAACTCCTGCGGATCTACAAGGAACGGCTCGACCGCCTGTGCGGCTCGCTGCGCGCGTACTGCACGCGGCGCGACATGGTGCATCTCGTCGTCGAGACCTCGACGCCGGTCGAGACCCTCATGCTCGAGTACCTCCGGCGGCGGGGGATGCTGCGATGAGCGCTGCGTCGCTGCCGGCGATCCTTGCGGTCACGTGGGTCACGCCGCTTGCGGGCGCCATCCTCGGCGCCGCCGTGCTCGCGCCGCTCATCGCGCTCTGGTTCCTCAAGCTCCGCCGAAAGCGCCGCACCGTCTCGAGCACGCTGCTCTGGACGCGATCGCTCGCAGACCTGCGCGCGAACGCACCGTTCCAGCGCATCCGCTTCAACCTGCTGCTCCTCCTGCAGATCCTCGCCGTCCTCGCCATCGCCTTCGCGGTGGCGCAGCCCGAGGCGGAAGGGCTCGGCAGCGCCGGCGGTCGGCACGTGCTGATGATCGACCGCTCCGCCAGCATGGGCGCGATCGAGACCGTCGACGGCAACGGCAAGAAACTCGACAAGCCGACCGCGCGCCTCGAGCTCGCCAAGGAAGCGGCGAAGGAACGCGTGCGCGAACTCCTCGGCGGCGGCTGGTTCTCGCTGTCCGCGAGCGACGTCATGGTGGTCGCCTTCGGCGCGCGCGCCGAGATCAAGGCGCCGTTCACCGACTCGATCACGACACTCGAGGCCGCGATCGACGCCATCAAGCCGACCGACGAGTCGACCCGCATCGCCGAGGCGATCGAGCTCGCGCGTGCGTTCACCGACAGCCAGAACCGCGGCGATGCCCGCGGCGAGCGCGTCGAGGTCGACACCTCGTCGATCCCGACCATCGAGCTCTACTCCGACGGGCGCGTGAGCGATATCGGCGCGCTGTCGCTGCGGAACGGCGAGAAGATCATCTACCACCGCGTCGGCGAGGCCGGGAACAACGCATCGGTCGTCGCCATCAGCGCCGAGCGCCCGCCCGAATCGCCCGACAAGATCCAGGTGTTCGCCTCGGTCGCGAACCCGATGCCCGAGCCGCGCAGCGTCACGCTCCAGCTCGCGGTCGACGGAACCGTGCGGGCGATCACGCCGAAGCCCGTCGAGATCGCCGCAGCGAAGGATGAGGGCGCGACGTTCGTTCCCGGGCGCGCGCAGGTGACCTTCCGTCCGATCGAGCAGCCGTCGAACGCGTCGATCGAGGTGTCGATCGTCGAGGACGACGCGCTGCGCGCCGACGACGCTGCGCTCGCCGTGGTTGCCCCTGCCAAACGACTGTCGGTGCTCCTCGTCGGGTCGGGCGGGTTCGTCGTGAAGACCCTCGTCGAGGGCCTGCCGATCGAGCGCTTCAGCACGATGTCGATCGACGAGTTCGATGCAGCGGTCGCCGAGGGCAAGGCGCTCAACTACGACGTCGTCGTCTTCGACAGCGTGAAGGCGAAGAAGCTGCCCGCGGGGCGCTACCTCGCCTTCGGCGCAGCGCCGCCCGTGCCCGGGCTCACCGAGTTCGGCGAGCACAAGGCCGTCTATCCGCGGTCGGTGCGCGAGGAGCATCCCGTCTTCCGCAGCGCGACGCTCGACGAACTGTTCGTCTCGAAGATGACCGCCGTGCAGGCAGACCGCAGCTTCCAGGTGCTCGCGGAATCGCCGGAGGGCCCGATGATCGTCGCGCTCGACCGCGCCGAGCTGCACGTGCTGTATGTCGCGTTTGACCCTCTGGATTCAAACTGGCCGTTCCAGCGCTCGTTCGTGAACTTCACGGCGAACGCGGTCGAGCATCTCGGCCGCGCGGGCGATGCGATCGCGACGGTCGGCGTGCGGCCCGGTGAGCCGATCACGCTGCGCCTGCCGACGGGCAGCCGCGACATCGAGATCGCCGTGCCCGATGGCACGCGCGCGAAGGTCACGGCGGACGCGGAAGGCAACATCGCGTGGGGACCGGCGACGGTGGCGGGGCTCTATCGGATCGAGTTCCTCGTGCCCGGGCTCGACGCGCGCCAGACGCGGCTTGTCGCCGTGAACATCGCCGACCCCGCCGAGAGCCGTATCGCGCCGCTCGCGGAGCTCAGCCTCGGCAACACCAATGTCCAAGGCATCAACGTCGCAGCCAGCCGCCGCGGATCGCTCTGGCCCTGGGTGCTCGCGCTCGGGCTTCTGATCGTCGTCGTCGAGTGGTGGTACTACCAGCGCCAGGTGAGGGTGTAGGGGCCGACGACCGCGTATCTCGCGTGGATCAGGGAGTAGCGGGGCGGTACAACACGGCATGCGCACGCTCACCGCCCTTCGACTCCTGCGGAACGCGATGACGGCCTTACTGGCTCTGCTCGCGCTCAGCGCACACGCGCAGGCGCCCGCCCACACGCAGCCGCCCCTCGGATCTATCACCCTCCAGCCCATCGCCTTCGAGGATGTGACCGCCGGAGGACTGCTCAAGGCGCGCGCGGAACTCGCGTTCGATCACCTGCACAGCGACTACTTCCGCTGGGACAACATCTCGAAGGTCAACTTCGAGCCGTTCCCGGGCGATGCCATCGGGCGCTGCATCAACGCGCTCACGCTCCTGTCGCGGGCGCTGCACCGCGAGGCGTCTCCGAGCCTGCTCGAGATCGTCGCGCGGAGCGCGGAACTCCAGAACCGCGACGGCTATCTCGGCCCGATCCTTCCGGAGTCGCGCGCGAACGAAGACACCCTCGCGGGCCACAACGGCTACTTCTGCGGCTTGTGCGAATACGCGCGTTGGACCAAGGACCCTCGCGCGATCGCCACGCTGCGGGCGATGTCGAGCAACCTCTTCGTGCCGTGCCGCAGCTCGATCGCGCTCTACCGACGGGATTCAGACGAAGCCGTCCAGGTGAACTGGCATCTCTCTGGCGGCGACATCGGGCAGCTCTTTCTCCTGCTCGACGGCATCACGCGCACCTACGCGCTCGCGCCGTCGCCCGAACTCAAGGCGGCCATCGAAACGATGATCGACCGCTACCGCACGCTCGACCTCGTCGGGCTCGGTGCGCAGACCCACGCCATGCTCTCCGCAGCGACGGGCATCCTGCGCTGGCATGAGCTCGAGCGCCGACCCGAAGACCTCGCCTTCGCCGAGTCGCTCTACGCGCAGTACCGCGACCTGGCGATGACGGAGACCTACGAGAACTACAACTGGTTCAACCGACCGGAGTGGACCGAGGCGTGCGCCGTCATCGACTCGTTCATCCTCGCTGTGAATCTCTGGCGCACCACGGGCAAGCCTGCGTATCTCGAGGATGCCCACCTGATCCTCTTCAACGGCCTGTTGCCCGGGCAGTCGCGCGACGGCGGCTTCGGCACCGGCCCGTGCGTCGGTGCGAATGGCATCTGCCGCACCAAGGGCCATGCCGAGGCTCCCTTCTGCTGCTCGATGCGCGGCGGCGAGGGTTTGGCGCGGGCGATTCAATACGGTTACTTCCTGTCGTCGGACGCTGCGACACTCGCGTTCTACGCCGACGGCACCGCGGTGCTGCGCTTCTCCGACCGCACCTGCACTGTTCGGCAGAAGACGGGATATCCCCACTCGGGCACCGTGCGGCTCGAGTTCGTGGCGAGCGACGTGGCGAGTGCGAAGCGGCTGCGATTCTTCGTGCCGTCGTGGGTGGTCGAGGGCAGTCTCCGAGTGACGGTCAACGGCTCGCCGATCAGTCCGCGACGCGAAGGCGCATTCGCGGATATCTCCGTCGTGCCGGCGAAGGGGATCGTCGTCGAGCTTGCGTTCGACCAGGCCTCCGGTCCCCGTCCGGCGCTGAACGTCGCTCGCGCGCCTGGCGCCGTGCGGCACTTCCGCGGCCCGTTGCTCCTCGGCTCCGAGGTGGAGGACGGCAGCGAGCCACGGACGCCGTTGCTCGACATCCTCGACCCTGCTCGGGAAAGCGGCGGGGAGCCTTTCGTGTTCTTTCCGAAGCCGGGCGTGTCATCGAACGCGACGACGGCTCAGGCAGCGGATGACCGCGCGCGGGTTGCGGAGCTCTTCCGACATGACACGCCTGCGGACAAGCTGCCGCGCGAAGTCGCGTCGCTCTTGGACGAGTTGAAGATCGACAGGGCGATGATGATCTGCGGACTCCAGTGGGACGAACCGCAGCAGGTCCAGCAAGTCATCCTTCAGTGGCCTGAGGACGGGGCGCTGCCCGCCGCCGACGCGGTGCTGCTGCAGTGGTCGGAGTCGGGCACCGTGAAGACTGCATCCGCCCCAGGCATCATCGGGAACGGACGGCAGTGGGTGTACCGATTCGGCCAGGACGGGCGTCCCGCCGCGCTCTTGAACATGGTGCTCTCCCTCCGCAGCGGAGCGGGTACGCCTGACCGCGTGGCCGTCCCGAGCGTCCAAGTGCCGGGCGCAGGGCGCTGAAGCGCTCGGTGAACGCGTGCCGGGTACTTTCGCGTGATCTACGGACGTCCACCGCGCGGATCTTCGGACGGCCGAATGCGACAGCGGTCCCGCTGGGAATCCAGCAGGACCGCGTCGAAAGCAATCGGAAGGTTCACTCAGCCGCGGCGGCGGCGCGAGCAGAGCCCCGCAAGTCCAAGCACTGCGAGAGCGCCCGGAGCAGGCACCGTGTAGACCGACGAGTAGCCAGGCAGCTCGCGGGTCGCCTCGTTGCCGTTTGCCCAGATGCCGAGCGTCGAATACGGCGGATCGAACGGACCCGTCGGATAGCTGTAGACGTTGTACGCGGGTCCCGTGGCACCCGCGAGCAGCGAACCCTGCAGCATGTTGTCGAAGTCGCCCGCAGTGAGCGTGTCGAGGTTGAAGCTGAACAGGATGTCCGCGATGCCGCGCGTGACGCCGCCGAGCGACTGCACGGTGCCAGCCGTCACGATGTTGTCGGTGTAGAAGAGGTTCCCGCCGTTCAGGAAGCTGATGCTCCAGTCGGTGAGGTCATCCTGGTCGACGATGCCGCTGGTCGCGTTGGTCGACCAGCTCATCAACACCTGCGTCACATCGGGAGACGTGACGGTGTACGGCGTATTGAGCGTGTAGAAAGTGAAGTAGACGCCGGCATCCGCGCTCGCAGTCATGAGGCTGAACGCGACGCCAGCGGCAAAACCGCCGCGACGGGCCATACAACGATTCATCATGTGGTTCCCTCTTTCTCCTCTGGGCTGCTCCCGACCGGGCTCAGCCCTCCGTGTGCATAGGCACACCCGAAGCAGGTCTCCCAACCTGGCTTTCGGCTCATTCAAATTAGACCGTGATCTTGATCCCGCAAGGGGATTCGGCGTGGTTTGTCGAGATCCAGGCGCCAGAGACGGGCTGTAGGGGCATAGCGTCAGGCAGCGCAGGCACTTGCGCGCGCAGTCGTCTCATCCCTTCGCCGCGATCTCCTTCATCGCTTCCTCGTCGATGCCGAGGTACTCCCGCATCTGCTGGTCGTAGATCTCTTGGTCGCGGTCGCGGGTGAAGTCGAGCCGGAGCTCGTTGATCACCTTCGTGCCTTGGCCGATCCACTGGCGCCACGTTTCCTGGGAGATGTTGTCGGCGATCCACGCGCCGATCGCGCCGCGCATCGGCGGCGACGTCATCTTCGTGCCCGGCCGTCCGGTGCGGCGGCAGACGAACGCGCCCGCCTCGCGCAGGCGCTCGGCCGTCTCCGCTTCCTCCTTGAGGATCGGCGCCTTGCGGCCGATCCCCTCGAGCAGCTTCGCCATCGCCTGCTGCGGCATGCGGTCGCCCTTCGACGCCGCCAGCACGTAGCCCTTCTCGAGGAATACGACGGCCTTGTCCTCCCAACCCGCCTTGATCATCGACTCGCCGCCGAGCTGGTACGCCTTGCTCATGTCGCCGTTGAGCTCGACGCAGCGCTCGAAGCTCTTGGCGGCATCTGCGAATCGACCCGTCTGCAGGTACGCGTTCCCGAGGCTGAAGTGAGCCATCTCGTTGGTCGGGTCGGCCGCGGCCATCTTCTCGAACTGTGCGATGCGTTCAGCGTTCATGTCGGCTCCCAGGCTTGCGGTACGAAGGGGCGCACATGGTAGGCGAAGCGCGCGCGAAGGTCATCAGGCGTAGCCGAGCCGGTCGAGGTCATCCTCGTCGAGCCCGAAGTGGTGGCCAAGCTCGTGCAGGATGGTGATGCGGATCTCCTCGCGGATGCGCTCGACGCCGCCGAAGGGCCCCTCGTCATCCTCGTCCTCCTCCCAGCCGCCCGCCATGTCGATGACGCCTTCGCGAAAGACCTGGACGACGTCCGACGCATCGGGCCGCTCGACGCTGCGGTCGGTGAGCGGCACGCCGGTGTGCACGCCGCAGAGGATCTCGTCGTCGTCCTCGATGCCGAGCTCGCGCAGGAGCTCGCGACTCGGACGATCCTCGAGCACGATCGGGACTTCCTCGATGAGCTTGTGGATGCCGGGCGGCAGCGCGTCGAGGACTTCCTCGAACAGCCGGTCGAAGCGCTCGCGTTCGGAACGGGTCATGGCTATGCCTTCGCAGCGCCGACGAGTTCAGTGACCGACCTGCAGCCTTGCCGCGCGACCCACGCCGAGAGTCCGTCGACGACGGCGAGCGGCGCGCGCGGATCGATGAAGAGCGCCGTGCCCATGCCGACGGCGCTCGCGCCTGCGAGGATGAACTCCGCCGCGTCGCGCCAGTTGCATACGCCGCCGAGACCGATGATGGGGACGCCCGCGTCCTTCGCGACGCCGCGCCAGACGTCATGCACCATGCGGACGACGATCGGATGGATGCCGGGACCCGAGAGCCCGCCGCGCCCGCGGGAAAGGCGGAACGCGCGCGTCTCGACGTCGATCGCCATCGCGGTGAAGGTGTTGGCGACGACGAGCGCCTGCGCGCCGCCGTCGACCGCAGCGCGCGCCATCGCCACGATGTCGCCGACGTTCGGCGAGAGCTTGACGATGAGCGGCTTCGATCGGACGGCCGGCTTGATCTCGGCGAGCAGACCGCGGAGTGCCTGCGGGTGCTCGCCGAACTGGAGTCCGTCGGAGGTGTTCGGGCAGGAGACGTTGAGCTCGACGGCGGCGATCTCGGCCGCGCCGTCGAAGCGCGCCGCGACGGCGAGGTACTCGTCGGTCGAGTGCCCGGCGACCGAGCCGATGAGCTTGGTCGGGAGCCCGCGCGCGGCGGGCAGCTTCTCGGCGATGAAGCGGTCGAGCCCGACGTTCGCGAGGCCGATCGCGTTCAGCATGCCCGCCGGGCTGTCGATGATGCGCCACGGCGCGTTGCCGTCGCGCGATTCGCGGGTGATCGACTTGGTGGTGACGGCGCCGATTCGGTTGAGCGGGAAGGCGTCGGCCAGTTCATTGACGTAGCCGCAGGTGCCCGCAGCGAGCACGACGGGGTTCGCCAGGGTGACGCCAGCCAGGTTGACCGAGAGGTCGGGCATTGGCGCGGATGGTACGGGAGGCGAGCGGCTTCGGCGGTCTGTAGAACGGGGCTCCTGCGACGGGGCTCCTGTGGCGGGGCGACTTCGTCATCAGGAGTCCTTGGAGCTCGGCTGGGATGGACTCCCATGCAACCCGTTCCGCAGACTTCGTCTGCGGGCACTCATTTCCTTCGGACTCCGCGAGGTGAAGGTCAACTCGATCGATCCCACTTCGCGTGAACATCGCTGACCCCTTCAGTCGGCGTCCGCTTGCAACGAGTGCCCGCAGATGGAGGCAACGCCGAAATCTGCGGAACCACGCGCGCGAGGAGTCGATTCCGAAAGGCCAACAAGCACCAGAGGCCACCGCCGCAGCGGCGACCGCTCAAGCACGCGTTCCAGGAGCGCCGTCGCGATTTACTCGCGCGGCGCTCTTCCAGAGGGAGCCGCCGCAGCGGCAACCGCTCAAATGCGGCGACCGCTCAACTCACGGGCACGGACCCCACGCGCCGAGCATGACCGCAAGGTCGCTGCCGCCGCAGATGCCGTCGCCATCGAGGTCGACCGCCTTGGTACCCCATGCGCCGAGCAGCGTCGAGAGGTCACCGCCGCCGATCGAGCCGTCGCCGTTGAGGTCGGCCGGGCAGGGCTGGGCGGCCTCGCAGTAGCGCGCCGTCAGCACAAACTCGTCGATGGCGGCCTCGGTGGTCGAATTCTCGGGGCGATCGCCGGTCACGAACCGCACGCTCATCGTCGGCGTGATCGTCACGAAGTTTCCGAGTTCATACGTACGGGTCGCCCACGTCGCGGTGTTGAGGTTCGTGCGAATGTCGTCGACGAGCGTCCACGCGCCGCCGTTCGAGACCTCGATGCGCAGCGCATCGATCTCGGCCGTCGTGTTGGTCACGATGTCGCTGCAGAAGAACCACAGCGACACGCGGAGCGATGCACCCGTCGCGGCGCCGAGGTTGAACGCGGGGCTGACAAGGGTCGACGTGCCGCCGTCGATGTCCTGGCTTGCGGCAAGGCCGCCGGCAACGCCGAGGCCCGTCGTCCAGCAACGCGTGCCGGGCGCCGTGGTGGCGTCCGAAGCGGGCGACGAAGCCTGCGTTCCCGAGATCGTGCCGATCGGCACGCCGAGCTCCCAGGCGCCCGCGGTCAGCGCAGCGTCATTCGAGACCGTCCAGCCCGCGTTCGCGCCCTCGAAGCTCTCGCTCACGATCAGCGTCTCGCTGGTCTGGATCGGCGCCGAGTGGTACGCCGTCGGGGCGCTTGCCGGATCAAGGTTGAGACCGCCGTTCGAGAGATCGGCAGCCACGTAGTAGCGCAGGTTCGGGCCGCAGGTGACCGCAGGGAACGTCGCGTTGAAGCGCGTGGCCGTCACGGGGGCCATCGGATACGCGGTGTAGCTCGCGCCTGAGTTGGTCGAAACGTAGAGCTTCACCGAGCCCGCGACGATGGTTCCGCCGCCGGTCACCGCGATGTCGACCGGGAAGGTCGTCGTCGTGGTCGGGTTGATGGTCGTCGGACGACCACTCGGATAGCTGAAGGTCAGGAAGAACGGCGGGCGATTCATGAACAGCTCGATGCCGCCGCAGCGGCCGACGAGCAGGTCGAGCCATCCGTCGCCGTTGACGTCCACGGTCGCCACGTCGAAGAGCGCGTTCTGGCTCGCGGCGGGCAGGATGAGGCCAGGCTCATCGAGGAGTCCCGTGCCGACGACGCCGGTGTTCTTGTAGATGTGCGTGCGGCGGCCCGTGTTCGGGCAGAACGGCCCGAGGTCGGCGTCGACGTCGCAGATGATGACGTCCTGCCGACCATCGTTGTCGAGATCGGCGACGCGCGTCGTGTTTCCGAACTCGGCGAGGCTGTCGGCGATCGTGTAGGAGGTGAAGTTGGCGAAGCCGCTGGCGTTGTTTCCCGTGTTGATGAGGACCTTGTCCTGCCCGTCATCGACGACGACGAGGTCGAGGCGGCCGTCGTTGTTGAGGTCGGCCTTGTCGATGAAGTAGGGCGCGCCCGCGACGGCCGTGAGCGGACCGTCGAAGCTGTTGCCGAGGCCGTCGGGCTTCGAGTAGATCGTCGCGACGTTCTGGCCCGCCGTCAGCGTATTCACGCGCACGACATCGAGCTTCCCGTCGCCGTTCATGTCGGCGGCGAGCGCCGAGTTGCCGAACGCCGAGTCGAGCTGGGCTGCGGTCATGCGGGTCGTCGTGGTGTCGACGAAGTGACCGGGGTTCGCAGCGCCGAGGTTCACGAGGAACTTGTTGTTGAAGTCGTTCGTCGCCGTCTCGGCAGGGCTCTGCTGGCATTCGCCCGCGTCGGTGGTGTCGCCATCGGCGTTGAGGTCGAAGCAGATGGTGCCGCTCGTCTCGGGCGTGTCGTAGTCGGTGTAGAAGATGTCGACGTAGCCGTCGCCGGTGAAGTCGCCGATCGCCGCCTCGCAGAAGCGCGGGTTGGCGGCCGTGCCGTTCATCGCGAAGAGCTGCGGGATGCGCCCGTCCTCGAAGCGGAACCCGAGCCACTGCCCAGCGGCGTTGTCGCCGAGATTGATGTAGACGCGCGGCTGGCCCAGCAGCGTCGACACCTGGTCGCTCATGGTGGTGGCGGTCACGAGGTCCAGCCAGCCGTCGTTGTTGACGTCCACGGCCTTCACATCGCGGTCGTTGCAGGCATCGAACATGCCCTGCGAGCCCGCGACGTCGGCTGCGCTGCCGTACTCGAGGGTGCGGTCGACGAGGATGCCGCCTTCGTTCATGAACAGGATGTCGCGGAAGCCTCCCTGGATCGAGCCAGGGAACTTGCGCATGCAGACGATGTCGGTGTCGCCGTCCTGGTCGAAGTCGCCCCAGGCGAAGTCCTTCTCGAGGTTGTCCTGGCCGATCAGGCTCGGAGACGCAACGATGCGGCTGCTCGACTCATTCACGTAGGTGACCCACGTGGCGGTCTGGGCGCTCGCCAATCCGGCGGCAACCACCGTCGAGGCGAGGAACACGGGCGCGAGAAGGCGTGACTCGATGCGCATGGGGGCTCCACTCTGCAGCGCAGCAGGACTGCGATGCTCACCGCGGCTCCGCGCGCCAGTCGCACGGAAGCCGCTTCGATCTTCCGACGGAGTCCACCGGGACGCCGCCATCGATTCCCCCATGATGTGCTTCGGATCCCTTAGTTGCAGGGACCCCAGGCGCCAAGCAGGATCGCGAGATCCGCTCCGCCGACCAGACCGTCTCCATTCAGATCGCCTGTCGCCGAGCCCCATCCGCCGAGGAGGATGGAGAGATCGGCGCCGTTGACCGCGCCCGACCCATCGAGGTCGGCGGGGCACGCAGGCGCGCAGTTGTCCGGAACGCCGTCGAAGTTCGCATCGGGCGCGCCGTTGAAGATCTCCACGAAGTCGACGGTGCCGTCACCGTCGCAGTCGCCGCTCACATCGACGCCGTCACGGGCCGCGGCCAGCAGGAAGCCGTCCATGTCGACCATGTCGACGAAGCCGTCCTGATTGATGTCGCCGATGGCGCAAGGGTTGTCGGCGTTGATGCCGCTCTGGAGGCGGCAGCCCGCCATCGAGGCGAGGTCCACCGCATCGATCGCACGGCTGCCGTCGATGTCGAACTCATCGCGCCCGAGCGAATCGAGGAAGGCGAAGAGCTGGTTCTTCTGGGTGACGCTGAGAGCTTCGAACGCAGCCGCCGCGCCGGCGCCCTCGCCGAACGGACCATGCGCGAGGATCGCCGCGGTGACGCGCGACTCGAAGGTGCCGCCCGAGGCAGCGCCGTTGTGCAGCATCGGGTCGCGGGTGCGCAGGTTCCACAGCGTGGGCGTGCGGAACTCCTGCTCGCTCGCGGTGCCATCGCTGACGCCATCGGCAAGCAGGCCCATGTCATGCAGCAGGAAATCGGAGTAGGGGCGGATGGTCTTGCCGCGGATCGCCGCCTCGAGGCTCAGGCTGCTCGAGGTGGTGAACTGCTGGACGTGGCACTTCGCGCATCCGACCGAGACAAACACCGCCTCGCCAGACATGCCGCTCTTCGGCGTCTGCGGGGGCTGTGCGAGGTAGCGCTGGAAGTTGGTCACGCGCTGGATGAACGTCAGTCCCGACGCATCGGGCACGTCCTCTGGGTCCGCGACGGTGTCGCAGGCGGCGAGCGTCGCAGCGTTTCCGTTCGGTGCGTTCTCAGTGGGGATCAGCGCGTTGGTGATGCCCATCTCGTTCGCCGTCGCGTCGCCGGAGAACGTGAGCACGGTGGCGACCTGCGCCTTCCAGCCGAATCGGCCGGCGCGGAGCGGGCTCGTCGGGCTCGACTCGAGCGGGAGCACCCAGTGCACGCGCCCCGAGACGCCATCGGCGTCGGTGTCGATGGGATCCTCGTTCGCGGCGATCGCCGCATCGGGGATCGCCTCGACGAGGCCAAACGCCATCGACGAGTTGGTCAGGCGCGACGCGACCACGGTCGCCTCGGCAGGAATGTGCTCGGCGCACAGCCCGCTGATCGACAGGCTCTGCAGCAGCGAGCCGCCGAGTTCCTCGAGCGGGATGAAGACGCCATCGTTGTCGGCGCCGAAGCGCGTGACGGAGATCGAGCCCCAGCCGCCCACGGGATTCGAGTGGCAGCTCTGGCAGTTGGACTTGTTCATGATCGGGCCGAGACCGGTCTCGGGACCGAATGGCGTTGCGTAGGACGTACGCCCTGCCCAGAACGCAGCGACCTGCGCCTTGGTGAGTCCGGACAGCGGATCGCCGGCCTTGGGCTGAAGCTGCACGCCTCCGCCACCATGGGCCGCCGTTGCGAGCACGAAGGCGCCAACGAACGCGCCCGTGGACGACAACGCAACCTTCGAACGAATATCGAGTGCCATACGAAGATCCGGACTCTCTGCCTCGGGCTCGTGACGACGGGCCTTCGGACGAACACCAGCGCACACGGCGCCGGATCAATGGGGGACAAGACGCACGTCAATGGAGGGCACCGCGGCTTCGCAGATACGCCAGCACAACTCAATCTCTGGCGAAGCGTTGGGTTGCCTTCTGCGTCGAGGGCAACATGCACAAGTTATCCGTCGAGTACGCAGGTGGAAGCGGCGCGTATGCGCTTCGTTCACAAAAGTACAAGTTGTCGCGACCGCAGAAAGAAGTCGGACTTGGGCGCGATGTTCTCGTCCCCGCGCGGACGGCTTCGTCGACCGCGGTCGCGCAACGGCACGCCCTATAGTGCGCGCTGTGATCCGTTTGCCCCGAGCATCCTTCCTCTGCCTCGCCGCGCTTGCATCCGGCATGCCGATGCCATCCGAGGCGGCGGCGGGGGGGATTGGCTCCCAAGTCGCCCCTGCGACGCCAGAACCCCCCGCGAAGGCGCCCGCTCCGACGCTTGCGCCCGGCACCACGCTTCCGATCGGAGTCGAGGGCTTCCCTGACGACCCGCGACTTGCCACGGCGCTCGGAATGATGCGCTCGGGAGCGTTCGATGCGGCGGTCCTGACGGCGCGCACCGTCATCAAGGCGAACCCGAACGTCGATCGCGCGCAGGCGATCCTCGGCATCGCGCTGAACAAGCAGAAGCAGTACGCCGAGGCGCGCGAGGCGCTTGAGAAGGCTCGTGCCTCCACGCAGCCGTACCCCGAGAAGAAGCATGTGGCGCACTTCCTCGGATGGTGCACCTACCACCTCGGCGATCTCGAGGCGGCACGAGCGGCGTTCAACGAGCACCTGAAGGCCGTTCCCGACGAGCCAGACTCGACCTTCGGGCTCGGGCTCGTCGAGCTCGGCGAGGACAAGCTCGACGCGGCCCAAGCGTGCTTCGAGAAGGCGCTCAAGGGCTTCTCCGAACCGAAGCCGCGGGCGAACGATCAGGCGCGCGTCCTCACGCGCATGGCCGATCTCGCGCTCCGCCGCGACGATGTCGCCGCAGCCGAGGCGCTGCTCGATCGCGCCATTCGCGCGAGCCCCGTGCAGCATGAGACCTGGTCGAAGATCGCCCGCGTGAAGGACCGGCTTGGGAAGACTGCCGAAGCCGACGCCGCCCGCGCCAACGCGCAGCGCGTGCTCGAGGCGCTTGGACGCAAGGAGCCTGAGCAGCCCGCGAAGCCGGCGTCCGACGCAACGCCACCGAGCCAGCCCGAGCGGGAGAAGCCATGATCGTCGACACGCTGCTCTTCGCCTGCGCGCTTGCCGCCGGCGACCCGCCCGCGAGCGCGCTGCGCTTCAGCGATGTGACCGCCGAGAGCGGCATCCAGTTCACCTTGACGAGCGGGGCATCGCCGAGCTCGCAGATCCTCGAGGTCAAGGGCGGCGGCCTTGCGCTCATCGATTTCGATGGCGATGCAGACCTCGACCTCTTCGTGCCGAACGGAGCGACGCTCGCCGATCCCGCCAAGGGACCGGGCGCGCGGCTCTTCCGCAACGATGGCGGCCTGCGCTTCACCGATGTCACGGCAGCAAGCGGCATCAGCCACACCCGCTGGAGCTTCGGCTGCGCGGTCGGAGATGTCGACGCGGATGGACACGACGACATCTTCGTCGCCTGCTTCGGTCCCGACGTCCTTCTCCGCAACCGCGGCGATGGCACCTTCGAGGACATCACCACGAAGGCTGGCGTCGGCGACCCGCGATGGGGAACGAGCGCCGCGTTCGCCGATCTCGACCTCGACGGCGACCTCGATCTCTACGTCTGCAATTACGTCGACTTCGATCCCGCCAAGCCACTCGCACCCGCGACCTTCAAGGGCGAGAAGGTGATCGCGGGACCGCGCGGCTACCCAGGAGCCCACGACGCACTCTACGAGAATCGCGGCGACGGCACCTTCATCGACCGCAGCGCCGACAGCGGCATCGCCGCCGTGAAGCCTGGCTACGGACTCAACGCCGCGATCGTGGATTTCACGGGCGATGGGCGCCCGGACATCTTCGTTGGCAACGACTCGCAGGAGAACAACCTCTTCGTAGCCGCCGAGCCATGGCGCTACGCCGACAAGGGGCTGCGCTCGGGGATCGCGGTCAACGGCGAGGGGTCCGCGCAGGCGACCATGGGCGTCGCGATCGCGGACGTCGACGGCAACGGCCGCCCCGACGTCTTCACCACCAACTTCTCGAGCGACACCAACACCCTCCACCTGAACCTCGACGGCGCGAACTTCGACGACCGGACCAACCAGTTCGGGCTCGGCGCGCCAAGCCGCACCTACGTCGGCTGGGGCGCGGGATTCCACGACTTCGACCATGACGGCGACGAAGACCTGCTCTCGGTGAATGGTCACGTCTATCCGCAGGCGACCAAGCGGGTCATGGACTCCGAGTACGCGCAGCCGCCGCTTCTGATGGAGCGCGATGGCGCGCGGTTCCGTACCGTGACCTCAGCGGGCGCGTGGAAGCTCGAGCCGCACGTCGACCGCACCGCCGTCTTCGCCGATCTCGACCGCGACGGAGATGTCGATGCCGTGATTGCAGGTCTGAACGAGCCGCTGCGGGTCATCCGCAACGACCATGACGCGAAGGACGACTGGATCGTCGTCGCGCCGAAGGACCGCCGAAGGGCGATCGGCGCGGAGATCACCGTGACAGCCGACGGTCGCACGCAGCGCCGCTGGATCGTGGGTGGCGGGCCCTTCCAGTCAAACGTCGCGCCCGAGGTTCACTTCGGGCTGGGTGCGGGAACAGGCTCGGTCGACGTGCGCGTGCGATACCTCCGCGCAGGCCAAGGCCCCCGCGAGGTCCGCGTCGAAGCCGCTGCGCGAGGCACGCGCGTCGTTACAGAATGATCCCGACGATGGTGAAGCGCTTCTCTCCGCGGGGGAGATCGACGCGGATCGTCTCGCCGATGCGCGCCTTCATGAGCGCCATGCCCATCGGGCTCGTGGTCGTGACCTCGATGTAGTCGAGGTCGAAGCGTCCGGTCGCCTGTCCGACCAGCCGGTAGAGGTCGTCGTCGCCGCGATCCTCGTCGCGCAGCCGCACGGTGGCGCCCACGAAGACCATGTCCTGCGGGAGCGCGCTCGAATCGGCGACCTGCGCCGTGAGGATGCGCTCCTCGATCTCCTTGATCTTGGCGTCGTTCATCGCCTTGTCCTCGCGGGACGCGTGGTACTCGGCGTTCTCACGGAGATCGCCGAGCGCGCGCGCCTCGGCGATGCGCTGGATGAGCACCTTGTCGAGAGCCCGCAGTTCCGCGAGCTTCTCCTGGAGCATGGTCTTCTCTTCGGCGGTTATGAAATCCATGGCGATCTACCTGACGGTCTGGCGCGACACAGCCGCGCGGGAAAACGTGCGACGCGGGAGAGGACTCCCGCGTCGCGCAAGGAGAATAGCCGATTCGGGGGCTTCGGTCGACCCTGCAGGCCCTACGGGTTTTTCGCATGATCGCGGTGCTGCCGCGCCGCGTAGACCCCGATCGCAACGGCCCATGCGGCGCTTCCGAGGGCGAAGGCGCGAAAGAGCACCCCGCGGTCCAACTGGCTCGGATCGATCGTCGATGGCTCGGCGCAGCGCGAAAGTAGGGCGGGGGCGGACGGGGCGGTCAGGATCAACGAGAGGGCTGAATCGGCGGCAGGCGTCGGCGCGACTCCGTCTTGCTCGCCTCGCGAAGCCGCGGGAGCGATGAGCCACGCAAGTGCGGGTGCGAGCACGAGCGCGATCAACAGCAGCATGCCGGACGTCCTGACCCGCGGAGAGCGGCTTCCCTGCGTCGAAGCGAGCACGCCGGCCGTGAGCATGATCGCGGCGGCGATCGCGGCGTCGACTGCGATGGCGCGTGCGAGCGTCCAGCTGGTGACGAGCCGCAGGGGCCAGACGACGACCTGGAGCAGCACGAAGATCGAGAGTCCATCCAGCGCGGCCTGGGCCGTCGGCATCGACGAAGGGCGCCCGGAAAGCCGCAGCATGGGCCAGGCGATGGCAATGCCCACGCCGACGAGCATCATGAGCATCTGGATCGAGGGCGAGTAGCTCGCTGCCTGTGGCTGGACCGGAGGGTGGAACCCAAAGAGGAGCACCCATGAGAAGAACACCCAGCCCGACGCGAGCACCACGAGTCCGCGCGGGATGAACAGCGGCCGCTCAAGCGGCTCCGATGCATCATCTGTCGGCGCTGTGGTCGCTGCGGTGTCTTCCATGCGGGTTCACGGCGCCAAGCGGCGCCACGCGGCGCCGAGCGACCATGGTAGGGGTCACTGCGCGCGAGGCGTCTCGACCGCGAGCTGTTTGACGGACGGCACGTCGGTGCGCAGATCGACCACCCGCCCGCCGCCTGAATCGATGTGACCAGTCGTCGAGAAGAGGTAGTCGAGGTTGCGGAGCTTCGCCTCCGCGGTGGGCTCCGCGGACGTGGGGAGTCCTGGCGGATAGCCCCAGTAGACGTAGCCGCCACTGCTCGTGACGAGGATCAGGCCGTCCTCCTGGATTCGCGAGACGTCGATCGCGGTCACCTGCCGCTCCCACGGACGGTTCCACATCGCCTTCAGGAGTTCGATTCCCGCAGCCAGATCGGCCCCTGGCCATGGTTGTCCTGGTTCGCCGAGGGGCGGCTTTGCGACGTTGACGAAGGTCACCCAGTGCGGATTGGCAGGGCGCTCGCCGAGGGTCCAGTGGGCGGGCATGCGGCAGCCGTCGCTGTCGATCAGGTGCTCGAGCCCGTTGTAGAGGACGAGGGCGAACGGCGTGCGGAACTCGGCGTCCACCGCGAAGCCGCCCACGCCCTCGAGGCTCACCTGGCGGATGTCCTTGAACCATCCCGTCTGAAGGAGAGCTGCCCGCGCATCCGCGAGCCGCTTGGGATCGACCGAGGAGCCATCGCCGACGGCACTGGCGACCGCGGTGCGCAGTTCCTCGTGACGGCGTTGGTCGAGCCACGCCGGCGGGTTGAGGAAGCGCACCGAGATGTCGTTCGATGCCACGAAGCTGCGCTGCTCGAGGTACGACCGCATGCGTGGCACGAAGATCGCGAGGAACGCAACCGCAGCGAGGATCGAGGCGCAGGTGGCGTAGAAGGCGAAGTTCGACTTGCCGCCTCCGCCCTCGCCGCCGTCGGGTTCATCCCCGCTGCCGCGTACTGCGGCCGAGACGCGATCGAAGGTGCCTGCGATGTAGGTGTTGAAGAACGATTCTTTGCGGGCCATCCGTGGCCTCTCCTGTTGGCGCGTCTCCGCGCGTGCTAGCTCGCCGCACCTGCCGAGGTGCGGGATTCCAAATGAACGAAGGTCGTCTCCACGCTCGCGCGCATCGCCGGGCGCGCGCCCGCGCGGGCCATCGCGGAGTGCACGAGCGCTGTGCAGAGCTCGGGCATCTCGACGCCGCGATGCCGCGACGCCATCGGGATCAGCGAGTGGGTGGTCATGCCCGGCGCGGTGTTGATCTCGAGGAACCACGCGCCGCGGTCATCGACCATGAAGTCGGCGCGGGCGACGTCGCGAAGCCCGAGCGCATCGAACACGCGCTTGGTCGCCGTGCGCATCTCGTCCGCGACCGCGGCGGGCAGGGAAGGCTCGAGCACGTACTGCGTGTCATCGCGGGTGTACTTCGCCTCGTAGTCGTAGAACTCGACCGCCTTCGCGTTCGGCACGATCTCGATGATGGGCAGCACTTCGCCGTTCACGATGCCCACGGTCATCTCGCGCCCGGCGATGTAGTCCTCGGCCATGAGGTGCTCGCGGCGGACCTCGAGCTCTGCGCGCGCGCAGGCAGCCTCGGCATCGGTGCGGCAGATGCGCAGGTCCACGCTCGAGCCGTCGTTCGACGGCTTCAGCACGAGCGGTGCCGTGAGGTCGAGCGGTTCGCCGCGCACAAGCTGTCGTGAGCGCGGCGTGCGCACGCCGACGCTCGTCGCGACCATCTTGGTCGCGATCTTGTTCATCGCAATCGATGCGGGCCTAGCCTTCGGGCCAACGAAGCCGACGCCTTGCGCGCGCTCGATCGCCTCGAGGATCTCCTGAAGGGGTCCGCCCTCGCCCCACGGTCCGTGCACGATCGGGAAGACCACGTCGGGCCGCTCCGCCAGGATGCCGTCGGCATCGGTGCGCACGATCGTCATCGGCACGACCTCGAAGGCTCCGCTCGCGACAAGCGCCTGTGCGACCTGCGTGCCCGACATGATGCTCACTTCACGCTCCGCGTCGGGACCACCCATGAGGACGACGACGCGCGGCTTGCGCGCGTCGGCAGTCGGGGGGTGTTCAGCGTTCTTCGTCACACGAAACTCCTCTGTGTACCTTCGCGATCTTCCCATTCGAGGCATCGTCCGTCGATCACCCGTGCTCGCCACGCCGCCAGAAGACGACCTCCGTCTCAAGCTCCACGCCGGACTCGCGCTGCACGCGCTCCTGGATCAGCTCGACGAGCGCTCGGACGTCGTCCGTCCGCGCGCCTGCGGCGTGCTTCTCGATGGCGATGAAGTTCCCGTGCTCCATCGAGACGAAGGCGCTGCCGACGCGCGCGCCCTTGAGTCCCGCGCGGTCGATCAAGCGGCCCGCGCTCTCTCGCGCACCATCAGGCATGGTCGGGTTGCGGAACATGCAGCCGGCGCTATTGGCCGACATCGGCTGGGTCGACTTCTTGTAGGCGAAGATGTCGCGCACGCGCTGGCGGCAGGCGACGGGATCATCGGGCTGCACGCGCAGGCTCGCCCAGACGACGATGCCGTCCGGAAGGTTGCTGTGGCGATACTCGAAGCGCAGCTCGTCGCGCGTGTAGAGTCGAAGGTCTCCATCGGGACCGATCATCGCCACAGCGTCGACGACGTCGCCGATCGCGCCGAACTTGCCGCCCGCATTCATGCGGATCGCGCCGCCGAGCGAAGCGGGGATGCCGGACATCGGTTCGATGCCCGCGAGGCCGCGCCGCGCGCACTCCTGGACCAGGCGCTCCATCGAGGCCCCGCCGTAGACGCGCATGCGCTCGACACGGCCCTCGGCGTTGAACTCGACCTTGCGGAAGAGCTCGCTGTCGAGCTGGACCACCACGCCATCGACTCCAGCGTCATCGACGAGCAGGTTCGCGCCCGAGCCAAGCACGCGCAGCGGCACGAGGTCGCGGCGGCAGCGGTGGGCGAGGGTCGCGAGCGCCTCGATGGTGTTCGGACGCACGAGGGCGTCGGCACGGCCACCGATGCCGAACCATGTGAGGGGAGCGAGCGGCGCGGCGCGCGGGCCGCGCCCGTCGAGATCCGAGTAGAGCTTCGACGGGCTCGCCACGATCATGCCACCTGCCCCGCGAGCGTCGGCGCCAGTTCGGACCGGAGCTGGCCGCGCAGCAGGAACTTCCTGGCGATCTCGTTCACGGGGCCGGCGCCCATTGTGACGATCAGGTCGCCGTCGTCGCACTGCTGCTCGAGGTGCTCCACGATCGCATCGAACGAGCCGATGTGCGTCGCAGGCGTGCCGCGCGACATCAGGCGGTCGGCGAGATCCTGCGCGCACACCCGCGTCTTCTCCGCCTCGCTGTCGCGGACGAAGTAGATGTGAGGCACGATGACCTTGTCGGCGCTCGAGAAGCTGGTGGCGAACTGCTCGAGAAGGAAGCGCGTGCGGCTGTGCTGGTGCGGCTGGAAGACGCAGATCAGGCGCTTCGGGTTCTGCGCCGTGCGGAGCGCGCGCAGCGTCTTCTCGCATTCCGTCGGATGGTGTCCGTAGTCATCGAAGACCTTGACGCGCGCGCCGTTGGCGAGCGTGCGCGTGCCGAGCCACTGGCTGCGGCGATCAAGCCCGCCGAACTCGCCGAGCGCGATGGCGATCTCATCCCAGTCGGCGCCCAGCCAGTTGTTGATGATGCCGGCCGCCGCCGCGTTGAGCGCATTGTGGCTGCCGGGCATGCGGTTGTTCCATGCGGCGATCCAGTGGCCGTGCCACAGGACCCCCACGCGGTTCGCGGCGATGTCATGGACGACCTGGTAGTCGGCCTCGGGCGAGAAGCCGAAGGTCGCGACCTGGCAGTTGAGCCCGCCGACGACCTGGCGTCGATGCGCGCCTTCCTGGGCGATCAGCAGCTTGCCGCCCTCGCCCGCGGTCGGGATGAGCGTGGCGAAGTCGCGGAAGCTCCCGATGATCTCGTCGAGCGAGGAGTAGTAGTCGAGGTGGTCTTCCTCGATGTTGTTGATGAGCCCGATCATCGGGCGGTGATGGTGGAACGAGCGGTTGAACTCGCATGCCTCGCAGATCAGGATGCCTGGGCGATCCTGCTGGAGGCCCGTGGGGATGAAGCGCGAGCCGGTGCGGGTGCCGCCGCCGAGCTGATCGCAGGTGGCACCGACGATCACGCTCGGATCAAGCCCGCAGCGGATGCCGATCCACGAGGTCATCGCGGTGGTGGTGCTCTTGCCGTGCGTGCCCGCGATCGAGACCGAGGTCATGCCGCACTGGGCCATGCCGAGGGCCTCTGCGTAGCTGATCCACGGGATGCCCTTCGCGTTGGCCGCGAGGATCTCGGGATGATCCGGCTTGATCGCTGCGGAAGCCACGACCAGATCGGTGCCGCCGGGAAGCGACTGCATGGCGGGACCGACGCGCACGTCGATGCGCGCGGCATCGAGTCGGCGGATCATGTCGCCATCAGACTGGTCGGAGCCGGTCACATGCGCGCCGCGGTTCCGCAGCATGAGCGCGAGTCCGCTCATCCCGCATCCGCCGATGCCAACGAAGTGAAGGTTCCGTCCATGGAACGACACGGGCTCTCGCCGTCCGAGTTCGTGGTGCTTGATGCTCACGCGAATCGCGCTCCTTGCGATGCGGTTGACTGCTCGACCCGCGCGGCGCGGGACGCAACTTCATCGACTTGTACCACGCTTCTTCCCCACTTTCTTGGCGGGGGTGTACGCTGGCTTTTTGGCCGCGGCCGAGCTTCCGCGCGCGGGCTTCGCATCCGTGCAAAATCGTCGGCAGATGGCGTCGTCCGCGCAGCTTCCGCCGCGCGCCTTGCACGCCCTCCGGCCGTGGAAGATCAGGAGGTGCGAGAGCAGGCACCAGTCGTCCTGCGGGAAGAGCGCCATGAGGTCGCGCTCGATCGCCTGCGGGGTCTTGCCGCGCGACAGTCCCATGCGGTGCGACAGCCGCTCGACGTGGGTGTCGACGACCACGCCCTCGTTGATGCCGAAGCAGTTGCCGAGGACCACGTTGGCGGTCTTGCGGGCGACGCCACGGAGGAGGAGCAGATCGTCCATCGTCCTCGGGACCTCGCCGCCGAAGCGCTCGACGAGCATCTGGCAGGTCGCGTGGACCGCCTTCGCCTTGTTCCGGTACAGTCCGATGGATCGGATGTAGGGTTCGATCTGATCAGGACTTGCGTTCGCATAGTCGGCGGGGGTCGGGAACGCCTTGAAGAGCCCTGGGGTCGCCTTGTTGACCGAGACATCGGTGCACTGGGCGGACAGGATGGTCGCGATCAGGAGCTCGTGGGGTTGCGTCCAGGTGAGCTCGCAGTGGGCATCGGGGTAGCGCGCCTTGAGGGCGGCAAGGAGCTCCGCAGCCCGCGCCTTCTGGGCGGGGGTCTTCCTCGGCAGTTTCGGCGTGGCGCGTCGTGGCTCACTCACGGCGACCCGCCCCGGCCACGGCGATCGACGAAAGGACGATCAGGGCGAGCACGGCGCCCACCTCGGCGCTCGCCACATTCGAGGCGATCTCGTGCGCCACGGTGACATCCTTGTGCCGAACTCGAGCCTCTTGGATGGCAGCATCGCCCTGGGTTGCGGCAGCCTCTCGGTACGCGCGGTCCTTCGCTTGGAAGGCGGGAAGCGTGTAGAAGGTGCCGACGAGCAGGGCGCCTGCACCGGCTGCGAGGGTGACCAAGCGGGTGCGCGCGAGCGGCGGCTTTCGGGTGAGGGCGAGTTGGGTGAGGAGGGCAAGCCCGCAGACGATCGCGCAAACCAGCCGTGGCATGTCGGCAAGAGCGAAGACGCGCTCGACGAGGTGCCCCGCGACGAGCTCGCGACCCATCACGGGTTCGGCTGCGATGAACCCCTCGTATCCCTGCATCGAGAGCGGCAGCTCCCTCGAGGCCGGAAAGATCGCCATCGCCGCGATTCCCCCGACCATCGCGAATGAGAGCCAGAGCGAAAGCGCGATCCAGAAGACGACGTTGGCGAGCCGCAGCATGGTCGGATGGTATCCATGCGAGCGGGGGTACACTGCGCGCCATGCCCGCGTCGCACATCGATCCGAGGCCAGCGTTGGCGGCGACGATCTCGCCGCTGGTGTCGTCGCGCACCTGCGCCGACACGCGCACTGCGCTCGAGTGGCTCGGAGCTGCTGGATACCGCGGCGTGCAGCTCTCCGCGACCGACCCCGAGACGCGACCGCGGGAGCTCTCGATGTCGGCGCGTCGCGACCTCGCCGCGACCATGACTCGGCTTGAACTCGCCTGCTCGGGGATCGACCTCTTCATTCCGCCGGCGCACTTCGCGGATCCCGCGCACATGGCCCGCGCATTCGAAGCGACCGAAGCAGCCATCGAGTTCGCGGCAATGCTCGGGCGCGTGCCAGTGACAGTGCCGCTTGCACCGAAGGATGCTGGCGACTTTCTCTCGGCGATGACGGCGGCCGCTGCGCGCCACGGGGTCGACGTCTTGCTTCCCATCGTCGAGCCGAACGAACTCGAGCTGCTGAGTCCGCCCTTCACGGCGAGCGTCGACTGCGCCGCAGTCCTCGCTGCGGGTGGCGATCCGGCGGCGCTCGCTTGCAGGGCGCAAGCCCGTCTTGGTGGGGTTCGGCTCGTTGATCTCGGTCGAGCGGGCCTCCGCGTGCCCATCCTCGAACCTCGCGAATCGCGGCTTGACGCGCTCGCCCTCCGAATCGCGCTGGACACCATCGCGTTCACGCGAAGTCCCGTCGTGGACGCGCGCCAATGGGCGGAACCTGCCCAGGGCCTGGCTGCAGTGCTGTCCCGCTGGTCCGCGCTCGGGCGCTTCTGAATCCGCGGAATGAAGGCGAATTCGCGGGGTTTCGCCGATTTCGCCGCGATGATGCTTGCCCCGCGGGGGGGCTTGCTAGACTCTCAATCTCGCTGCACGCAAACGGAGAATCCAGCATGGCCCGCAAAGGTGCCCCAGCGCTCTATGAACTCCTCGGCCGCTCCCGCGGAGGCAAGTCCGCCGACGGGAAGGCTGTGACCCCGGTTCAGGTCCCTATCCAACCGCCGAACAAGGTGCCGAACAAGGCGCCGAACAGGGTGCCGAACAACGTGCCGAACAACGTGCCGCCTCGGTCCTCGTCGGGCTCTGGCGTGCAGTTGCCGTCCGGATCGACCACTGGCACGGGCAAGCAGACGCCGAAGAAGCCTGCCGATGCAGGGCGGGTTCGGAAGCCGATCAAGTTGCCGAGTTGGGGCGTCATCGGCGCGGCTTTCGGCATCGTCACGCTCATTCTCGTCATCCAGCTGTGGAGTTCGCGCGGCTCGGGCGATGAGCAGCCCGACACAGCTGCGTTCATTCAGCCCTCCACGCCGCCCGCCGCGAACCGCGCGACCGAGGCAGCCGCGCTCGCCGTCGAAGTTCCCGTTGCCTCCGGGCGTCGCGATCCTGCCCGCGTCAGTGAAACCGTCCGCCCCCAAGCGGGCGCATCGGCGGCCGTTCCCGCGCCCGCACCCCAGACCCAGCCCTCTGTTGCGTCCGAAAACCGTGCAGCCACGCCGGTCGCCGACTCGGATCAGCCGCTCGGACCGATGCCCAGGGGCATCGATCCCCGCCAGTCCGGCCTCAATTACTTCGTCGTTGCCTCGGTCCTCGAGGCCAATGCCGACAAGATCGTCCAGTTCTGCCGCGACCGTGGGCTTGACGCATGGGTGGTTCCCGATCACAATGGTCGACTTCGCGAAATCACCATCCTCCCCGGCGTTCCAAAGTCGGAGTTGGAGGGTGCTCGAGCGAAGGCGCTGAAGGCGCGCATCCTCAAGGTCGGTCTTCAGTGGAAGGCAGCCGGTCGTGGGAACGCCGACTTCAGCGGTTGCTACGCCAAACTCTACAACGGCTGACGCCGCAGGCAGATCCATCATGAGCATTCACAGCAGCCTCAAGACCAAGTCCGGTGCCCTCAACCAGCACCGCAACGTCCTCACCCGCAACGAGCGCGTCGCCAAGCTCACCGAGTCGGAGCGCTTCGCTGCCGGCAAGAACTCGCCGCTCGGTCTGCCGAAGGTCCGCAGCATCAAGGTGGCTGCAGGAAAGAAGCCCAAGAAGGAAGCTGCCGCCGCTGGCGCAGCCGACGCTGCGAAGCCCGCTGCCAAGAAGTAATGCCGCTCCGCCGCGCGCCACCGCGCGCACGATGCGCAGCATCATACTCAGGTACATTGAAGCGCCTCCGACTCCGTCGGAGGCGTTTCCTTTCCCGATCGAAGTACGCCGATGTCCACCGCCGCCCACGCCCGACTTGACGTCCACAAGGTCCTCTCCAGCCGCGCGAAGTCGATCGACGCGAGTGGCATCCGCAAGGTCTTCGACCTCGCAGCGCATCTCAAGGATCCGATCAATCTCTCGATCGGGCAGCCGGACTTCCCTGTGCCTGATGCGCTCAAGCTCGCCGCCATCAAGGCGATCGAGGAGAACCGCAACGGCTACACGCAGACGCAGGGTTGCCCGGAGCTCCTCGGTGCGATCTGGAAGCGGCTTGGGCAGGAAGTGGGCTGGGTGCACGGGCAGGACAACCTCTCCGCGATCGTCACCAGCGGCACGAGCGGGGCGCTTGTCCTCGGCATGATGTGCCTGCTCGACGCAGGCGACGAGGCGATCGTGCCCGATCCGTATTTCGTCATGTATCCGCAGCTCGCGGCGCTGACGGGCGGCAAGATCGTCCTCTGCGACACCTACCCCGACTTCCGCATGACGGCGGCGCGCATCGAGAAGCTGATGACGCCGCGCACGAAGGCCGTGCTCATCAACAGCCCCGGCAATCCGACCGGCGTCGTGCTCTCGAACAAGGAGCTCGCCGACATCGTCGACCTCTGCGCAGCGAAGGGCGTGCTGCTCATCTCCGACGAGATTTACGACGAGTTCACCTTCAGCGAGTCGCGCGAGGGTGGGCGCTTCCCGACCCCTGCACGCTACACGAAGGACTGCCTGCTCATCCGCGGCTTCGGCAAGACCTACGGCTGCACCGGCTGGCGGCTCGGCTACGTGGCGGGACCGCACGAGATCGTCCAGTCGATCGCGAAGCTTCAGCAGTACACCTACGTGTGTGCGCCGAGCATGGCGCAGTATGCGGCCGTGCACGCCTACGACATCGACATGCAGCCGTGGGTGGATCGCTTCGAGAAGCGCCGCAACACGGTGCTCGAGGCATTCCGCGGGCTCACCGAGGTCGCGACCCCAGGCGGCGCGTTCTATGCCTTCGTCAAGGTGCCTGAGCGCCTTGGCATGACTGCGACGCAGTTCGTCGAGAAGGCGATCGAGCGCAGCGTGCTCATCATCCCCGGCAAGGTGTTCTCGACGCGCGACACGCACTTCCGGCTGTCGTTTGCGGCGAAGGAAGAGACGCTGGCGCGCGGGCTCGAAGTCATCACCGCGCTGATGCGCGGAACGTGATCGGGCCGCGCCGGCGCGCGTGTCAAAGATAAAACCGCTGTCTGAGTTTGTGGCCCAGAGCAGCGGCGGGTGGATGGCCGAAAGTTTGGGCCGTCCGATGCACTTGCGTGCAGCGAGGCGGCACCTGTTCATCAGCGATCCAAAGGGGGCAGTTGAGCCACGCGCACGGTTTTTCCGCGGAACGTCCAATCCGCGGATTCGGCTGCGCGGGCGGTGGCGAGAACTGCCGACTCCCGTCCTCCACGGCACGGGAAAGGAAACGCGCCGCAAAAGGAAACGCGCCGCGGTTGCCCGCGGCGCGTGTGGTTCATGCATTCAAGCGGAGGCTCAGTTGCCTTCCTTCTTCGGGGGCGCGTCCGCGCCGGCGCCGCCGGAGCTGTTGGAGCCGAGCTTGATGCCGTCGCCCGGAGGGGCAACCTGCTCGCCGCCCGCGGGGCGGATCTGGCTCGAATCGAGGGTGGTGACGCTGTTGCCGTCGTCACCGCCGCCGCAAGCGACGAGGAAGAGGCAGGCAGTGGCGCATCCGATGGCGACGAGATTCTTCATGTGGGTCCTTTCAAGTTGGCTTGTCGTGGTCCCGACGAGGCGCACGACATCGGCGCAGCGGCGGAACGGAAACTGTGGCGAAGCGATTCGTGGATGGCGAGCGCGGGGGAGCCGTCTCGCCGACTCCAAGGATCATATTCAATTCGACGCGGGTTGGAGCGTCAAGGGCTGCAGGCGTCCCGTTTCCAACGCGACTTCCGAGGGATGCGGGGTCCTCGACATGCCCGCTCGAGGTCACTCGGTGCCCATCCGAAGGCGGGCGGGGTTGCCGCGTGGGGCGAGCCAGCGCCACTGCGTGTGGTAGGTCTCATCGTTGTCCGCGACCCCAAGGTTGACCGCGAGCCCCTCGATCTCCGCGCCGGCGGGAAGGGCGGTGCGCGCGACGTCGATGGTGAGCATCCATTCCTCGCCGCGTCCTGCGATCAGGGTGAGCCCCAGCTCGCCGCTCGGCTCGGCTCGACTTCGATCGGGCGAGAGCGCCCGCAGGACAGGGCTAGGCCCATCGCTGTTGAAGGTGATCAGGAACTCGCGGGCGGTCGGACCCTCGCCGAGCACGAGCCGCACGCCGTCGCCGAGCGGGTCGTCGAACAGGGCCTTGCCGTCGCTCGGCTTGGCGAGCGTCGAAAGCATCCGATCTGGAACCGAGACGCGGATGCGGAGCGGAGTCTCGCCGTCGCCCCGCACGAAACGGGCGGTCGCGTCGCGCTCGGCTGTGTCGTACTCAGACCAGTTCCACACCGAGACCGAATAGGGAACTGCTTCATCCATCCCCGTCGCGGGACGGATCTCGCGGGCAAGCGGCACCCGCTGACGGAGCAGCAGCGGAACGCGCCGCGACTTGCTGTCCTCGTAGCTCGCCACGATCTCAAACGGAGGCGGCTTGGGAGGCACCGCCTGCGGGCCGCATCGTGCGGTCACCTTCACCGTCCGCGACTCGCCTGGCGGGACCGTCACCATCGGGGGGTCGAAGTCGAGTCCGAACGGCGTCTGCAGGTCGGTCGTGAACGGATTGAAGATGTCGAACGCGGTGCGGCTCGTCCAGACCCGCGTGATGGGCTCGGCGCCGTCACGCTCGGTCACCTCCCACGCCACGGGAGGTTGCGCCTTCCGCAGGGCGAACTCGACCGGACGGTCGAGCGGGTTGGTGAGCTTCACCTCGACGACCCCGCTGGCCTCGCGCTCAAGCGGATCGGCGACGACGCCCTTGATCGAGACGGCATCGCGCGCGGACTTGAGCTTGTAGGCGAGGTCTTGGTCGGACTTCGTCATCCAGTCGACGGGAAGCGTGCAGCCCGCGACCTGGTGGTAGACCTCGATCGTGCCCTTCTCATCGACGATCACAAAGGAAACGTGCTGCAGTTGCCCGGCGAGCGGATGCTGATCGATGGCGCCGCCGCAGGTGCCGAGCACCAGGAAGGGGATTCCATCCCGCGGCGGCAACGCCTGCAGCGCGTGGTAGTGGCCGGCGATGACGTAGTCGACGCCGTGCTTCAGCAGCATGGGCTGCACGCGCTCGTTCCACTTGGTCGGGCCGTGGTCCCAGAGCGGACGGTGGAAGAGCAGGATGATCGGCTTGCCGAGCTGGTTCAGCTGTGCAAGCGTGCCATCGAGCCACGCGAGCTGGGTGTCGGAGAATCCAGGCTCGATCCGTCCCTCGCCGTCCTCGGTGTTGAGGATCACGAAGCTGGCGAACTCAGCCTCGACCGAGTAGTACAGCGGTCCGAAGCGCTCGCGGTACTCATCGGCGAACGAGCGGTCGCGGCCGTCGCGCTTTCCGCTGACGACGTCGTGGTTGCCCGCAGTCGGATAGAAGGGCATGCGCAGCGCCTTGACGATGTCGAGGAAGTCGCTTCGCTCCTTGAAGACGTGGTCGTGGTCGCGGGAGTAGCCCTGCACGAGGTCGCCCACGCAGAAGACCGCGTCAGGGAGCTCGCGGTTCAGATCGGTCACTGCCTCGCGCAGATAGCGCAGGCCCCAGTCGCGACCAGTCGTCCGGTCCGGCACGATCGCGAAGACCTGGCGTCTCGGTGCGGCGGCGTGCTGGACCTTCTGCCCGTCGAGCGCTTGGCCGGAGGGCGCACGTTCGAAGGACGGCGGAGTGGAGGGCATCAGGAAAGCGCCTGATGCGAGGAGCACTGGAAGAAACGGCATTCGGAAAGAGTACCGCCCGCGGTCTTGGCGGCGTTGGGTCCGAAACCGCTTCTCGCGGCTTGGATGCGGGGTGGAGAAAAATGTAATCCCGAATCGGGCGCCTGGCCGAACAAAGGGGCACCTCGCGGGGTTCTCCCTGCGAGGCACTGGACTCGACTCCGCCGAGGGAGGCGGAGTCGGTTCAGGAGCCCGCCTGCGGGACGTCTTCATGGATCCAGAGGTTGTGGATGCATGGGCGACTCGGTGGCGAACCGCGGGATTGTCGCGCGGCTGAACGTGTCATCTTTCTCCCCTCCGCCCCGTCCGCTCAGTCTACTGATCGAACGGGGTTTTTCCTTCTTTGAGCGGTCGCCGCTGCGGCGGCTCCCTCGAGTGCTCGGAACCGCGCGAGTCCGATTGCGATGAGTGCCCGCAGACGAAGTCTGCGGAGCCACGTGCGTGCGAGTCCATGGACGCGTATCGCAAACCGCTCATGAAGTAAGCAGCCGCTGCCCGCGCGTCACTCCATCAGCTTCGCGCGCACGGATTCCGCGATCGGCGTCGGCTTTCGCGTCGCAAGGTCGACCAGCGCCCAGCGGCTCGTCGCGCGCACGAGTTCGAGCCCATCGCGGGCTCGGACCACGCGCGTCGCGCGCGAGAGGCTTGTGCGTCCGAGTTTCTCGATCCAGGTCACCAGGTGCACCTCGTCGCCGACGAACGACTCGCCGAGATAGTCGATCTCGTGCCGCGCCACGAACCACATGCGCCCGCTGGCGGCGAGTTCCTCGCGCGATGCGCCGCAGGCGTCGCCGTGGCGGGCAGCGACGAGATCGATCCAGCCGAGGATGACGATGTTGTTCGCGTGCGGAACAAGCGCGCTCGTCTCCTCCACGCCCACCCGATGCGTGAGCGCGAACACGCCGGTCGCAGGCGCGTCCTTCGGCAACGCGATCTGCGGTCGCGCGAGATGGGCAAAGTCGCTGTGCAACGCCATCGCAGGTGAGCGTAGCATGAGGGAATGTCCACCTCCGACGGCGACCCTCGTCCGCTGCACCTCGACCTCGACCGCGAGCGCGGGCTCACGATCGACTGGAGCGACGGAGCCCGGATACTGCTGCCGATCGCGGTGCTGCGCCGCCACTCCCCGTCCGCGGACCAGCGCGAGCTTCGCGCCGAGATGGCCCGCAACCCGCTGACGGTCCTCCCCGCGAGCCCGCAGGGCTCCGGTCCGCTCCGCGCCGACACCGTCGAGCCGGTGGGGCACTACGCGCTCCGCATCCGCTTCAGCGATGGGCACGACACCGGCATCTACACCTGGAAGTACCTCCGCGATCTCGGCGCGCAACACGGGAAACCCGTCGCGAGGGCGTGATCCGCCTTTCCGTACAATCGTGACATGCCTCTTGCGGCCGCCACCCCGACGATGACCCAACCCGCCACCAGCTTCCACGCCGCCGACGCGCTTTGTGCGCGGATGGCGAAGGTCGGAAGCGCGACCTGCGTGGGGCTCGATCCCGTGATCGATCGCCTGCCTCCATCGCTCGCGCCAGCGAATGCAGGCGACAACGGCCAGTGCGCCCGCGCCATCGAGGCATTCTCGATGGGCGTGCTGTCGGCGGTCGCGACGGACGCGGCTGCCGTCAAGATCCAGGCCGCTTGCTACGAGCGCTTCGGTTCGGAGGGCTACGCCGCGATGGGACGCGTGCTCACCGCCGCGCGCGCGAGCGGACTCGCCGTCGTCCTCGACTTCAAGCGCGGCGACATCGGCATCTCCGCCGAGCACTACGCGGCGAGCGCTCGGGCAACCGGCGCGCACTGGACCACGATCAACGCCTACCTCGGCAACGACGGCATCGCGCCGTTTCTCGCCGAAGGTCACGGCGCGTTTGCGCTCGTGCGCACCAGCAATCCGTCGGGCGACGCCTTGCAGACGCTCTCGCTCGCCGACGGGCGCACGGTTGCCGAAGCAGTCGCCGACATGGTCTCGGCGCTCGGCGCAGCCTCGATCGGTGCGAGCGGATTTTCGGCGCTCGGCGCAGTCGTCGGCGCGACCAAGCGCGCCGAGATCGCCTCGCTTCGCGCGCGCATGCCGCACACGATCTTCCTCGTGCCTGGCTACGGCGCGCAGGGAGGCACAGCCGATGATGTCCGCGCCTGCTTCACGTCTCCGCAGCAGGGCGCGCTGATCACCGCCAGCCGCTCGGTCATCTACCCGAAGAACGCCGCTGCCGTCCCATGGGAGCAGGCCATCCGCGACGCGGCGCGTGCATTCGCCGATGAAATCCGCGCCATCGCGCCTCGCGCGTGAGGAACTCCTTGATTCTTCGACGGATCGCCCTTCTCGCCACGCTCGTGCTCCTCGCGGCGCTCCCCGTGGTGCTCGCCGTGGGGCGGGGCTCGGAGGGTCGTTCGCAGCGCTGGGTAATCGCGTACACGCCGCACAACGAGCAGATCCGCTCCGAGTTCGGCCGTGGCTTCTCCGAGTGGCATCGGCGCAAGTACGGCGAGAGCGCGAAGGTCGTCTGGAACACGCCCGGAGGAGCGGGAGACATCCGCCGCATCCTGCAGGCGAACGCAGAGGCATCGCTCCGCGATGGGCGGCCCATCGGCGGCAACGCCGACATCGTGTTCGGCGGAGGCAGCTGGGAGTTCGGGCAATTGAAGCGTGAGGTGACGGTCGACGTCGACGGCGAGAAGCGCGTGGGAAGGATCCTCGAGTCGCCGGGCTTCGACGCTGCATGGCTCGACGGCGTCTACGGCGAGAACTCGATCGGCGGCGAGCGGCTCCACGACCCGGATGGGTACTGGTTCGGCACCGCGCTGTCGGCCTTCGGCATCGTCTACAACCGCGACATGCTGCTGCGCCTCGGCCTCAAGGAACCGACCCAGTGGGAGGACCTGGCCAACGCGCGGTATCACGGCGCGATCACCATGGTGAATCCCGCACAGTCTGCGTCGATCACGACCGCGCTCGAGGCGATCCTCGAGCGCGTCGGCTGGGAGCGTGGGTGGCAGATCATCCGCCGGATGTCGGCGAATGCGCGCGGCGTCGCGTCGAGCGCTCCGAAGGTCTCGCTCGACGTCGCCTCGGGCGACAGCGCTGCCGGTCCGACCATCGATTTCTACGGGCGTTTCCAGGCGCAGGCGATCCTGGCCGCTGGGGGCGGCGATCGGATCGGCTACGTCGATCCGAAGGGAGAGACCGTGGTCGATGCCGATCCCGTCGCGCTGCTTGCGGGAGCGCCGAATCGCGAGACAGCCGTGCGCTTCATCGAGTTCACCCTCTCCGAGGAGGGGCAGGCGCTCTGGCAATTCCGCGCGCGGAAGCGCGGCGAGGGCGAGCTTGGGCCGCATGAGTTCGAGCTCCGCCGGATGCCGATCCTGCGCTCGTTCATCGCCGCGCATTCCGCGGACTTCGTCGATCAGGTCGATCCGTTCACGCTTGCGACGGCAGTGCCTGATCCCGATCGCAACGCGCGCGCGCTCGTGGCGCCGGTCTTCAGCGCGCTCTGCGCGGACCGGCGCGACGAGCTCGCGCGCGCATGGGCCGTCATCCGCACGCATCCCGCGTATCCAAAGGACCGCGCGCTGGTGACGGCGAAGGACGTCGAGGACGCCGAGCTGAAGGCGTTGCTCGAGGCGTTCGATGCGATGCCGGGTGTCGACGGGCCAAGCGGCGCATCGCACGACCTCGCGACCCGCGAGGGACGCGCCGCCGTGCGCGAGGGCTGGCTGCGCGGCGGCTGGAAGGGCTCCGGTCTCTGGCCAGGCGGCGCATCGGGTTCAGAGGAGCTGCGTCTTCGCCTCGGGATCTTCTTCAGCGGACAGTACGCGCGGATCGCAGGAGGATCGACATGACCATTCGGCGCGTGGGCATCCTCTCGGTGGGCGATGAACTCGTCCTTGGCCAGATCGAGGACACCAACGCCTCGTGGCTTGCCCGCGAGCTGCGGTCGATCGGCGCGATGCCGTCCGAGCGGCGCACGGTGGGTGACGATCGCGGGGAGCTCTCCCGCGCGCTCGGCGAGCTCGCGCGCACGCACGATGCCGTCATCGTCACCGGTGGTCTTGGACCGACGCTCGATGACCTCACCCGCGAGGCGCTCCTCGATGTCGTCGACCCCGGCGGCGTGCTCATCGAGGATCCCATCGGCGTCGAGCACCTGCGCGGCTGGTTCGAGCGCCGCGGTCGGGCGATGCCGCCGACGAACATCAGGCAGGCGCTCCGACCGCGCGACGCACGGCTCCTCGACAACCCGAACGGAACGGCGCCCGGCATCGCCGCTGCCGCCGAAGGTGGCGTTCCGATCTTCTGCCTGCCTGGTCCGCCCAACGAGATGAAGCCGATGTTCGCAGCCGAAGTCGTACCGGCGCTGCGTGGCGACTCGGTGGTGCTCACGGCGGCGCTCCACACCATCGGGATCGGCGAAAGCACGCTCGCGGAGCGGCTCGGTGACCTCATGGTGCGCGGTCGCGAGCCTTCGGTCGGCACCACCGCGAGCGATGGAATCGTGTCGATCCGAGTCCGCTCGAGCGGGGAGGCGGTCGTCGCGCGGGCGGCGCTCGACGCGACCATCGCAGAGTGCGAGCGCCGTGCTGGGTCGATCATCTATGGGCGGGACGGCGAGCCGCTGGCTGCAGTCGTCGGGCGCATGCTGCTCGAGCGGAAGCTCGCGCTCGCCACCGCCGAGAGCTGCACCGGCGGCTTGCTTGGCGCGTTCATCACCGACGTCGCTGGTTCGAGCGCGTGGTTTCGCGGCGGCTACGTGACCTACGAGAACGAGCGAAAGCAGGCGGATCTCGGCGTGCGCGCCGAGACGCTTGCTGCGCACGGTGCGGTGAGCCACGAGACAGCCTGCGAGATGGCGCGCGGCGCCCTTGCGCGCACGGGTGCGTCGCTCGCCCTCGCGACGACGGGCATCGCGGGTCCCGCGGGTGGCTCCGAGGCAAAGCCCGTCGGCACCGTCTATGTCGCGGTGGCGGTGCGCGATGGCGCTGTCTATTCGCGCCGATTCCATTTCCCAGGCGACCGCACCACCGTCCGCCGCCGCACCGCGCACCTTGCCCTCGCGTGCGCGCGATTCACGCTGCTCGGAGAACCCACTCGAGCGCTCCTGTGGAGCGAGGCGGAGGCGGTCCGTGTCGAACGCGCCTGACGACCGCAGCCACGGCGGCATTCACGACGGGGGCACGATCGCCTACGTCGCGATCGGCGCCAACCTCGGCAATCGCGCGGGCACGATGCGCGAGGCGCTGGCGATGCTCCATGCGACGGATGGCGTGCGCGTGGTCGCCTGCTCGTCTGCCTACGACACGGCGCCCGTCGGTCCGCCCGACCAGCCGCGCTACCTGAACGCCGTGGCTGCCGTGCACACGACGCGGTCGCCGCGCGAGCTGCTGACCGCGCTGCTCGACATCGAGAAGTCGCTCGGTCGCGAACGCTCGGCGACCCGATGGACCGCCCGCACGATCGATCTCGATCTCATCCTCTTCGGGGAATGCGTCGAGGGTGGCGGCGACTCTTCCGCGTCTGAATCGACGACAGGAGCGCTCTCCGTGCCGCACCCGCGGTTCCGCGAGCGGGCCTTCGTCCTGGTCCCCCTCGCGGAAATCGCGCCCCAGGCGCGGGATCCTGTGACGGGGGAACGGGTAGAATCGCTGCTTCGTGCCTGTCCGGGCCGCTCGGATGCGGTCAGGACGGGTCCGCTCTGCGACTTTCCGCTCGGTTGAGATCGACCGAAAGTCACCTGCCGCCAGCCCTCGGACCAAGGCCGAGGACAACCAGGCGGATGCAGGCGGGGGTGTCGTCGAAGTGACGCCCGACACGTTGGCCCGCGCCGATCCACGGCTCGGGCGCGAATGGAGAACCACATGAGCATCGCCCAGTCTCTCGCCCGCATCGCCCTCCTCGCGACGATCGCGACCTGCTTCGGCTTCTCGCCCGCGCTCGCGCAGGACGCACCTCCTGCCGATGGCCAGGCGGGCGGAGAGGCACCGCAGTTCGAGTTCCCGAAGCCGCCGGACATCGCCAAGGACTTCACCGATGCGATGAAGACCCCCGAGGCGATCAAGGCCGGCGAGGAGGCGCTCAAGAACGTCGCCAAGACCTACCGCGAGGCGAAGAGCTACTCCGACAGCCTCAGCGTCACCGTCGACATGGGTCAGAAGCAGACGAACACGCTCTCGATCGCGCGCGACGAGAACGGCTCGCGGCTCGACCTCGGCATGATGCAGGTCATCGCCGTCAACAAGAAGGTCTACATCGTCAGCCCCGACTCCCCTGAGAAGTTCGTGGCCTACGCGCTCGAGGGCTCGATGATGAAGACCCTGGCGAAGGAGTTCCAGGGCTTCGAGTTGCCCGTGCCGACGTGGATCGTCGATCCTGCGGAGTCCTCGAACGTCGCCGAGGAGATCTCGGGCAAGACGATTCCCGGCGCGAAGGTCGCCGGCTACGACGCGGCGACCAACAAGGTGCTCGTGACTGGTTCGGGCGACGGCGTCGCCGTGTTCACCATCGATCCGAAGACGTCGCTCCTCACCGAGGGGCGTCTCAACATGGTTCCCCCTGGCGCGCCCCCGGGAATCGTGTTCCCGCTGGTCCTCGGCATGAAGCCGTCGCTTGAGAAGCTCTCGAGCGCCATCGCGTTCGACGAGGCTGGCAAGAAGCAGGTCGATTCGCCCGATGGCCTGCAGCCGCAGGCGGTCGAGATCGGCTCCGAGGCCCCCGGCTTCGCGCTCAAGACCACCGACGGCAAGGACGTCAGTCTCGCGAGCCTCAAGGGCAAGGTCGTCGTGATCGACTTCTGGGCCGAGTGGTGCGGTCCGTGCAAGCGCGGCCTCCCGCACATCAGCGACTTCGCCAAGTGGGCGAAGGAGTCGGGCAAGCCGATCGAGGTCTACGGCATCAACACCCTCGAGCAGAAGAAGGGTGAGGAGCGCATCAAGGGCATCGTCGACTACTGGACCAAGCAGGGCTTCACCATGCCGTGCCTCGTCGACATGGATGACGCTGCGATCCGCGCCTACGGCTTCAGCGGCATCCCCGCGACGGTCGTGATCGGTCCGGATGGCAAGATCGCCGCCATCCACAACGGCATCGATCCGGCGAACCCCGCCAAGATCGTCGACCAGCTCAAGGAAGAGTGCCAGAAGGCGCTCGAGCCGAAGGCCGGCTGATCTGACCACCCGTAAAATTGGAGCCGCGCGCAGGATTCCTGCGCGCGGCTTCTTTTCCCAGACCGAGCGTTGCGCCTACATTGCCTGACGCCACAGGAGCCCACGATGTCGACCGCCCGGATTCCCGCAGTGCTTCTTGCCGCGCTTCTCAGCCCCTGCGTCGTGCCGACCGCCACGGGGGCCACGCCGCATGCCGACACGCGCATGCTGCAGGACGGCGGGCAGGCGGCGCCATCCGCGCGCGATGCCGAGGCGGACCGCAAGGCCGCCACCGAGGCGATCGCCGAGATCGTGAAGGCGTATCGATCTGCGAAGGGCGTCGAGGTCGAGGTCGAGGTGGTGGTCGGCGCGCGCAATGGCGGCGGCGGCGGCAATGCGCCCGCCGTGAAGCTGAAGGCGACGTTCGGCGAGAAGCGCCAGGCGATCGTCGCGCTCCGCGACTACCAGCTGCGCATCGCGCGCGGCAAGATCGTGGCGACGCACGACTCGAACCAGCTGGCCTACCTCGAGGTCTCCGACCACGGTTCGCCGTACTACGCGCTCTTCAACGCCTTCCAGGCGCTGCCGATCCCAGAGCTCGCGCTCGCCCTCGGCGAGGATGCGACCGATGAGGTCTGCATGCAGCTTCTGCCGCAGCTGCCTGAGGTCCTTCCCGTGCGCGTCGAGGACGAGGAGATCGATGGGCAGGCGGCGAAAGTCGTCGTGCTGGAGTCCGATGACGCGACGCAGAGCATCCGCATGTCGTTCGATCCTGATACGAAGCTGATCGAGCGCACGGTTGGGACAAAGAAGTCGGGCGAAGAGGTCGAGGATGGTGCGGAACTCACCTGGACGATCCGCTCCAAGGCGAAGATCCCTGCAAAGGCGCCGGATGCGGCCATGTTTGCCTATGACTCGAGTGGAAAGCAGAAGGTCGATGGGCTCGCGGCGCTCATCGTGCGCGATCCTGGCGCCGCCGCTGATCGCGATGTCGCTTCGCTGAAGGCGGGGGAGCCGGCGCCAACGCTCGCGCTTCCCAAGATCGGCGGAGGCGACTGGGACCTGGTCGCGCAGCGGCCGAAGCCAGTCCTCATCGATTTCTGGGCGACTTGGTGCGGACCGTGCAAGGCAGCGCTTCCAGGGCTCGCCAAGCTCAAGGCAGACTTCGAGGGCAAGGTCGAGGCGATGATGGTGAACGCGGGCGAGCAGGGCAGCCGCGAGGAGCGCGAAGCGAGCATCGCCAAGGTCTTCCGCGAGCGCAAGGTCGAGCTTCCGTGCGTGCTTGATCTCGACGGACAGGCCGCGCGGCGCTGGCTGATCCGCGCGTTTCCGACCACCTTCGTCATCGCTCCGGACGGGAAGATCGCCGGAATGTGGGAGGGGAGCTCTCCTCGAACCGAGCGTGAGATCCGCGAGAAGCTGAAGGCGCTTTGCGAGGCGCCCGCTCCCGCAGCGAAGTGACGGGTGGACTATCCTGTCCGCATGTCCGAAGTGGCGGCAGTGAAACGGGTTCAGTCAGCGAGTCTTCCGCTCGTCGAGCGGGGCGATGCACTGGATGCGCTGCGGCTGAGGCTGTCGTCGGCGCTTCGCTCCGCGGCGAAGGCGGATGTCCGCTTCGGGCGGCACGACCGCATGCTGTACGCGACCGACGCGAGCATCTACCAGGTCGAGCCGATCGGCGTCGTGGTTCCGCACTCGGTCGATGACGCGGTGAAGGCGCTGGGCGTGCTCGCAGAGGAAGGCGTCGCCGTTCTGCCGCGCGGATCCGGGACCGCGCTCGCCGGCCAAAGCGTGAACGAGGCGGTCATCGTCGACTTCTCGCAGCACTGCCGCGCGATCCTCGCGATCGATGTGGCGAGGAAGCGCGCGACCGCCGAGCCCGGAGTCACGCTCGACCAGCTCAACGAGGCGCTTTCGCCGCATGGCTTGATGTTCGGCCCCGACGTCGCCACCAGCTCGCACGCGACGCTCGGCGGCATGATCGGCAACAACTCAGCCGGCGCGCATTCGATCCTCTACGGGCGCACGGTGGAGAATCTCGTCGCCCTCGAGGTCGCCTTCGCCGACGGGTCGGTGCATCGCCTCGAGGAAGGCAGCTGCGACCGAGATCCCGCCCAGCGCGCGCTTGCCGAGCAGCTCGCCGCGATCGTGCGTCCGATCGCAGCGGAGATCCGCGCCCGGTTTCCCAAGATCCTCCGCCACGTCGATGGCTACTCGCTCGACATCTTCCTCGACCAGCTCGAGCGCTCGACGCCCGGCACCTTCGACCGGGTGAACCTCGCGCACCTCGTCTGCGGTGGCGAGGGCACGCTTGCCACCACCCTGCGTGCGGAGCTCGCACTCGTGGCCAAGCCGAAGGAGCGGGGGCTGGCGATCATCGGCTTCGAGACCGTGCGCGATTCGCTCGCGCGCCTGAAGGCGATCCTGGCGACGAAGCCTGCGGCGGTCGAGCTCGTGGACGACGTCGTGATCGATGTTGCCATGCGCAACAACGAGTACCGACAGTACGTCGAGCTCATGCCGAAGCCACCCAGCGGCGGGCTTGGCGCCGTGCTCTACGTCGAGTACTTCGCCGATGACGCGCGCGAGATCGGGGAGCGGTTCAACGCGCTGCGCGCGGCGCTGCCGGGCGAGCCAATGTCGACCTATACGGGCGCCGCCGAGCGCCTGAAGGCGTGGAAGCTGCGCAAGGCGGGCGAGCCGCTGCTGCACGGCGTGCCTGGCGTTCGCAAGCCGTTCACGTTCGTCGAGGACACAGCGGTCGATCCGTCCAGGCTGCCCGACTTCGTCGAGGACTTCCGCACCATCGTCTCGAACCACGGGACGAGCGCCGCCTACTACGCGCACGCGTCGGTCGGCTGCCTGCACATCCGTCCGCTGGTCGCGATCCACGACGCGAAGGACCGCGCCATCATGGTGCGGATCGCCCGCGAGATCGCGGGGCTGGTCGCCCGCTATGGCGGCGCGCTGTCGGGCGAGCATGGCGACGGGCGCGTGCGCTCGCCGCTCCTCGGCGAGTACTTCGGCGAGGTCATCTGCAACGCCCTTCGGGACGTGAAGCGGGCGTTCGATCCCCGCGGCGTGCTCAACCCCGGCAACATCGTCGATACCGGCCCGGCGGAGAAGATCATCAGCAACCTGCGCATCGCGCCGCATGGCGAGGACGCGCATCCGCCGAACGTCGAGACGTTCTTCTCGTACCGCCGCGAGGAGGGATTCGACCACGCCATCGAGTCGTGCAACGGCGCCGGGCTCTGCCGCCGGCTGACCGGCGGCACAACCATGTGCCCCTCGTACCGCGTCCTGAAGGACGAGCGCCACGCGACCCGCGGACGCGGCAACGCCCTGCGCCTCGCCGTCACGGGGCAGCTGTCGAAGGACCGCTGGGCTGATCCGGAGACGATGGAGACGCTGGACCTCTGCTTGTCGTGCAAGGCATGCAAGACGGAGTGCCCGTCGAACGTGGACATCTCGAAGCTGAAGGCCGAGTACGCCGCCCAACGGCACGCGGAGCATGGAACGCCATTCGCGACGCGGGTGTTCGGCCATGTGCGCAGGCTCAATGCGCTCGGCTCGCGCTTCCACGCGATCGCCAATGCGGTGAATGCGACGAGGTTCGCCAAGAGCCTCGCGCATGGCTTGCTCGGGATCGACCCGCGGCGATCCATTCCCACGTTCGGCCCGTCGCTGTTCGAGTGGTTCGGCAAGCGCGAGCCTGCGAACGCGCCGCGCAGCGTGATCCTCTTCGGCGATTGCTTCAGCGCGTACAACGAGCCCGGCATCGGCCAGTCCGCTGTTCGTCTGCTGGAGGCGTTCGGGTATCGCGTGGTGCTCGCCGACGTCGGCTGCTGCGGACGGAGCCTGATCTCGACCGGCATGCTCACCGAGGCGCGGCGCGAGATCGATGCCGCGTCGCGGGCCCTCGTCGGACTGCTCGAGTCGACGAATGCCGATGCGGTGCTCGTGCTCGAGCCGAGCTGCGCGAGCGCGATTCGCGACGACTGGCTCGAGCTTCCCCCGGAGATGCCGAACGACTTCGCCATGGAGCAGCGGCAGAACCTCGCGATGCGCACGTTCCTGGTCGAGGAGTTCCTCGAGAAGAACTGGGATGCGCACCCGCAGCGTCCTGAGCTTCCCGCCCAGGCCGATGACGTGGTGCTGCACGGACACTGCCACCAGAAGGCGCTCTGGGGCGCGGAAAGTTCCGCGAAGTTCCTGCGCCGCCTGTTCGGCGAGCGTCTTCGCGTGCTCGATACGGGCTGTTGCGGCATGGCCGGGAGCTTCGGCTACGTCGACCGCCGATACGAGCTGTCGATGAAGATCGGCGAGGACAAGCTCTTCCCCGCCGTACGCGCCGCGGAAGGCGCCGTCGTCTGCGCGCCGGGCACGAGTTGCCGCCATCAGATCCACGATGGGACGGCGCGTGATGCACTGCACCCCGTGGATCTGGCTGCGCGGGCGCTCGGACTGTGACGGGCGGGCGGCAGGGCGATTCTGCTAGAATCGGAGCCATGTCCGGTTCGACGCTCCCAGCCATTGACGAGTCCGCGCTCACCGACCTTTCGACCGCGAAGATCCTGCTCGTCGACGACAACCAGCAGAACCTCGAGCTCATGCAGGCGTATCTCGAGACCCTGCCGTGCAAGTTGTTCACCGCCCGCGACGGCGTGGAGGCCATCGAGGCGATCCAGAAGCACAAGCCCGATCTCGTGCTGCTCGACGTGATGATGCCCAAGATGTCAGGCTTCGAGGTCTGTCGGAAGCTCAAGAGCGATCCTGCGACGCGCGACATCGTGATCATCATGGTCACGGCGCTGCACGAGGTCGGCGACCACGAGCGTGCGGTCGAGAGCGGCACCGATGACTTCCTCACCAAGCCGGTCAACAAGCTCGAGCTGGTCACGCGCGTGCGCAGCCTGCTGCGGGTGTCGCTGCTGAAGCGGAAGCTCACCGAGCTTCTGCAGGGTCGATAGGCAGGTTCGGCGGACGCGCCGCCGGAACTTCCCCAATCTTCCGATGCCGTTCAAGATCACGGGTTCCTCGTGCCGATTTTCGCTTCACGGAGGTTCCCGTGTCTGAAAAGGCCACCCTGATCGCGTCCATCTGTGAGATCAACCCGTCCGCCTCGACCGAGTGGCTGACCCGTTTCTCCGAGGCCGATCTGCGGGAGTACCTCAACCACCTGCAGGTCACGATGGAGCCCGCGGCTGTTGCGCGCTGGGTTCGGCGGAACGATCGCGCGCCCATGGTGATGCGCGAAGCGGCGTAAGGACCTCAGTCATGCCTGCGTGATGACCGCGACCATCGAAAGGCGCGGTGTGGCTGTCGGGGTTGCTTGAGGCACCCGATTGGGACTGGCGTTCTGTGGGATAAGTATGAGCTCGATACACGGCCGCCACCGAAAGGCGCGGTACGGCTGTCAAACGAGCACGACCCCTCGGATTCGCTTCGCTCACCGCTCGGGGCTCGTGCCACCCGGCGCCCATTGGGCGCCGGATTTTCGTGATCGAGCACCAAAGCGAGCGAAGACGCGCCCGCGGCTGCGAAGCAGCCGCCAGCGCGTCAAGTCGCTCGCGCTTCAAAACGTCGGCGCGTTTGGATCACGTTCCTCGATCAGATTGAGCTCGATCGGGTCGTTGAGCTCGTCCTGACGCACGCGCACCCGGCCCTGGCGAACCAGCTCGAGCACGGCGAGGAAGAGCCCGATGCGCTCGCTGTGCGAGCGGCCCTCGAAGACGCTCGTGAGCGTCAGCTGGTGCGCGTCCGAGCGCGTCAGGCGATCGACGAGATCCTCCTGGTGGAGCGAGATCGGCGTATCGTCGTACTCGACCTTGTGGTCGCCCATTCGGGTGAGGTCGATCGATGCCGAGATCTTCTCGAATGCAGCGAAGAGGTCGCCGAGGTGGAGATCCTCGATCTCCCAGTCGACCACATCAGGTGTCTCCTCATCGGTCGCGCCGGGACGCACGCGCGCCGCAGCACGGTCGTTGAATTCGCGGCGTCGCTGGTCGAGCACATCAGCCGCCGTGCGGAACTTCTGGTACGCGAGGAGTTGGCGGATGAGCTCTGCCTTCGGATCCTCTCCGGGTGCCGTTGGCGAGGTCGGGTCGCCGTCATCTGCGGACTGCGCCGGCGCGAGCGATCGCGACTTGATCTCGACGAGCGTCGCCGCCATCACGAGGAACTCGCCCGCGATGTCGATATCGACTCGGGAGAGATGGCGGACGTACTCGAGGTACTGGTCGGTCAGGGTGTGGATCTGGATGTCGTGGATGTCGACCTCCGCCCGCCGCACGAGGAACAGCAGGAGGTCGAGCGGACCTTGGAACACCGGAAGACGAACAAGCCAGTCGGTCTGCGACATCGCCCTGTAACCTACCAAAAGACGCGCGCTTCTTGCGCGAATTTGCAGGCATTACACTAGGCGCATGGCCGACGCCGCAGCCGCCGCAGCAGACCCGCACATCCGCTCGAACGAGCGCGCGTTCCTCCGCGAGGTACTCGCCACCGAGGCGGGCGCCGTGACCCGCTTCGCCGCCCGTCTGGCGGCAGGCGAGGAGATCGGGATCCACGCGGCCCTCGACCTCTTCGAGGGCTGCAAGGGGCACGTGGTGGTCAGCGGCATGGGCAAGTCGGGGCTTGTCGGAGCGAAGATCTCAGCGACGCTCTCGAGCCTTGGGCAGCCGTCGCACTTCGTCCACCCGGCGGAGGCAGTCCACGGAGACCTCGGCTCCATCCGTCCCGATGACGTCGTCCTTCTCCTTTCCTGGTCTGGCGAAACCCAGGAGGTCGTCGCGCTCGCCTCCATCCTGAAGATGGATGGCATCCCGACCGTCGGCATGTCGGGCAAGGCGAAGTCGAGCCTCGCCCGCGCCTGCACGGTGCATGTCGACCTCGGTGACCTGACGGAAGCCTGCCCGCTGAACCTTGCGCCGACGGCGTCGACCACGCTGACGCTTGCCGTGGGCGACGCCCTGGCGCTTGCGCTCGCCCAGCGCCGCGACTTCGGCAAGGACGACTTCCACAAGCACCACCCGGGCGGAATGCTCGGCGCGGGGCTCCGCCCAGTGACCGAGGTCCTGCGCTTCCGCGTCGGACAGAACCTCGCCGCAGTGCCCGACACGACGACCGTCCGCGATGCGCTCCGCGCCGCGGGTGAGGGGCGACGCGCTGGCGCGATCGTGCTCGTCGACGGCGCTGGCCGCCTGAGCGGCATCTTCACCGATGGCGACCTGCGTCGTCATGTGAACGGCGGCGGTCTCGCGGCGCTCGATGCGCCGATCGCCGGCGTCATGACCCGCCATCCGACCACGCTGACTGTCGACAGCCTCGTGCGCGACGCGGTCCAGCTCGTGCAGGCGAAGCGTCTCGATGAGATTCCCGTCGTCGACCGCGAGGGCAAGCCCGTCGGGCTCGTCGACGTGCAGGATCTGATCGCGATGCGCGTTGTGAAGGAGTGAGCCCGGGCTACTTCACGATCGCGCCGCGGTCTTCGAGGAGCGCCATGACGCGGTCGACGGCCGTGCGCAGCGCGACCTCGGGTGCGCCCAACTCGTGCAGCGGGAGCACGAGCTCCGCGTTCATCGGCGCCTCGTAGTCGAAGTCGACGCCGGGGACGCCAGCGACCTTGCCGGCAGAGAGATCGCGGTAGAGCCCCGATGGATCGCGCCGACGGCACTCGTCGAGCGGCGTCGACACATGCACGAGCGCGAAGCGCGCTGCGCCCACGAGTTCGCGTGCGCGCTCGCGCACGGAGGCCTCGGGCGCGGTGAAGACGGCGAGCGTGATGAGCCCCGCGTCGTTCATCGCCTTCGCGAGCTCCATGCCGCGGCGCAGGTTCTCGCTGCGCTCGCCCTTCGAGAAGCCGAGGTCGCGGCTCATGCCCGCGCGCAGGCTCATGCCATCGACGACGGTGCCGAGGCGGCCCATGTCGAACAGGCGGCGCTCGACGGCGCGGGCGATCTTGCCCTTGCCCGAGCCCGAGAGACCGACGAAGAGCAGCGTGAACGGCCTCTGCCCGAGCCGAGCCTGACGCTCCTCGGGCGTGACCGTCGAGCGGACGGGGCGCGCGCGCGCGATGTGCGGCGCCTCGGTCCAGTGGCCCTCGACCGCGCTGGGGTCGAGCAGCATGCCGGCGCCCGCAGTGGCGTTGGTGAGCCGATCGATCAGGATGAACGCGCCTGTCTGGCGGTTACGCGTGTAGGGGTCGTAGACGAGCGGGCGCTGCGTACGGATCTCGACCTGCCCGATGTCGTTCAGCGCGAGCGCTGGCGCGGCCGCCTGATCGAGCGTGTTCACATCGACGCGATGGGCGATGCGCACGACGCTCGCCGGCGTCTTGTGCGGGCCGTGCTTGAGCAGGTACTCCTTGCCAGGCACCAGCGGCGATTGGTCGTCCATCCAGACGACCATCGCGTGGACGTCCTGGGAGACGTGCGGTTCATTGCCCGGGTGGACGAGCATGTCGCCGCGCGCGCAGTCGACCTCGTCCGCGAGCGTGAGGGTGACCGAGAGCGGGGGCGTCGCTTCCTTCAGGTCGCCGTCGAAGGTCACGATGCGGGTGACCGTGCTCGTCTTCCGCGAGGGAAGCACCATCACCCGGTCGCCTGCCTTCACGCAGCCGCCGGCGACGGTGCCGGTGAACCCGCGGAAATCGAGGTTCGGGCGGTTCACCCACTGCACGGGAAAGCGGAAATCGACGAGGTTGCGGCTCGTGCCGAGCGGCACGCTGTCGAGGTGCTCGAGCAGGGTCGGCCCCGAGTACCACGGCATATTCTGGCTGCGGTGCACGACGTTGTCGCCGTTGAGCGCCGACATCGGGATGAAGCGCATGCTGCGCGCGGGCAGCTTGGCGGCGAATGCCTCGTACTCGCGCACGATCTCATCGAAGCGCGACTGCGCGTGGCCGACGAGGTCCATCTTGTTGACCGCGACCACGATCTCCTTGATGCCGAGGAGGCTGGTGATGAACGAGTGCCGCCGCGTCTGCACCGCGACGCCGTGGCGGGCGTCGACGAGCAGGATCGCGAGGTCGCACGTGCTCGCGCCCGTCGCCATGTTGCGGGTGAACTGCTCGTGACCCGGCGTGTCGGCGATGATGAACTTGCGCGCCGCCGTTGTGAAGTAGCGGTACGCGACGTCGATCGTGATCCCTTGCTCGCGCTCGCTCTTGAGTCCGTCGACAAGCAGCGCCATGTCGAGCGCGCCCGACTGGGTGCCCATCGATTTCGAGTCACGCTCGACGGCAGCCAGCGTGTCCTCGGCCACCATATGGGTGTCGTAGAGGAGGCGCCCGATGAGCGTGCTCTTGCCGTCGTCGACCGAGCCGCAGGTGAGGAAGCGCAGGAGCTCCTTGCGCTCGTGGCGCGCGAGGTACTCCTCGATGTTCGAGTCGATGAGGGCCATCTCGGCCGCTGTGCGGTCGATGGTCATCAGAAGTAGCCCTCCTTCTTCTTCTCCTCCATGCTGCCCGCCGCGTCGTGGTCGATGACGCGGCCCTGGCGCTCGCTCATCGTCGTCTGCAGCATCTCGCGGATGATCTCAGGCAGCGTCGCGGCGCTCGACTCGATCGCGCCCGAGAGCGGATAGCAGCCGAGGGTGCGGAAGCGGATCACCTTCATCTGCGGCTTCTCGCCTGGCTCGAGCGGCAGGCGGTCGTCGTCGACCATGATCGGCACGCCGTGGCGGTAGACCACGGGGCGTGGCGCACCGAAGTAGAGCGGCACGATGCGGATGTTCTCGAGCCAGATGTACTGCCACACGTCGAGCTCGGTCCAGTTCGACAGCGGGAACACGCGGATCGACTCGCCGCGGTTGACCTCGGTGTTGTAGATGTTCCAGAGCTCGGGTCGCTGGTTGCGGGGATCCCAGCGGTGCTGGCGGTCGCGGAAGCTGAACACGCGCTCCTTGGCGCGCGACTTCTCCTCGTCGCGGCGCGCCCCTCCGAAGGCTGCATCGAAGCCGTACTTGTCCAGCGCCTGCTTGAGCGCCTGCGTCTTCATCACGTCGGTGTGCTTGCGCGATCCGTGGGTGATCGGGTTGATGCCCGCCGCGAGCCCGTCCGGGTTCGTGTAGACGAGGAGCTCGAGGCCAAGCTCCTTCGCGACGTACTCGTCGCGGAGCTTGTACATCTCCTTGAACTTCCACTTGGTGTCGACATGCAGCAGCGGGAAGGGCGGCTTGGCGGGGTAGAACGCCTTCATCGCGAGGTGTAGGAGCACCGCGGAGTCCTTGCCGATCGAGTAGAGCATGACCGGCTTCTCGAAGCTGGCCACGACCTCGCGGAAGATCTGGATGCTCTCCGCCTCGAGTTCCTTCAGATGGGTGAGCTTGGTGTTGGGGAGTCGGTTCTGGTCCATGCACGCGGTCCGAAGGGTCTGTACCCTATCGGCGTTTGACCGTGCGTGTGGGCTGTTTCGCCCGCTCATTTCCGAGGCCGAGATGGAGAAGTCGACCAACACCACCTGGCATCAAGGGGTCGTCGCGCGGACGGACCGCGAGCGACTGCTTGCGCAGCGCGGGGCGACGGTCTGGTTCACGGGACTCTCGGGCTCGGGCAAGAGCACGATCGCAGTCGCTGTCGAAGCGCATCTCATCCGCGCCGGGCGGCTGTGCTATCGGGTCGATGGGGACAATCTTCGCCATGGGCTCAACCGGAACCTCGGGTTCAGCCCTGATGATCGCGCCGAGAATGTCCGGCGCACGGGGGAAGTCTGCCGAATCCTCGGGGATGCCGGGGTGATCGCGCTCGCGAGCCTGGTGAGTCCGTTCCGCGCTGATCGCGGACTGGTGCGGGCGCTGCACGATGAGTGGAAGCTGCCCTTCGTCGAGGTGTTCGTCGATGTGCCTCTCGAGGTCGCGGAATCACGCGATCCGAAGGGGCTCTACCGCAAGGCGCGCGCGGGCGAGATCAAGGACTTCACGGGGATACACCAGCCCTACGAGGCGCCCGAGGCCGCGGAGCTCGTGATCGATTCGAGCGCGATGTCGGTGGACGCCGCCGCCGCGCGGGTGATCGAGGCGCTCAAGGCGCGCGGGATCATCGCGTCCTAGCGGCGAAGGCAGTCAGCAACCTCTCGACGATCAGGGGATGGCCGGCGAAGACGCCGCGGTTGGCGACAAGCTCGCGCCCATGACTGAAGTCGAGCGGCTTGCCATCGACGTCGCAGACGCGCGCGCCAGCCTCGGCAGCGACAAGCGCGCCAGCGGCGTGATCCCAGATCTTCTCGCGGTAGTCCGCCTTCACGGGGAGGCGCATGTAGATGTCCGCTCCGCCGCGTGCGACCACGACGTACTTGCACTGGCTGTCGAGCCGCGCAGGCGTGCCCGGCGCGCCGATCGCGGAGAGCAGCTCGACCGACAGGTCCTGCTTCGAGTGCCCGCTCTCGACGCTCTCGCACGAGCGGACCGGCTCGCCGACGCTCCACGCCGCGCATCGGATGCGCGCGGGCGCAGCGCTCCCGCGGCAGATCCACGCGCCGCGCCCGCGCTCCGCGAAGGCGATGCAGCCGGAAGGGTCGGCGCTGTCGTAGTCGCCGCCATCGTCGGGAAGATTTGGGCATCCGACGACGCCGAGCTCGACCGTGCCGCGCTCGATGAGCGCGAGCGAAATCGCGTACTGCTGCCGCCGCAGGAATCCCTTCGTGCCATCGACCGGATCGAGGGTGAAGAACCGCTCGCTCGGCGTGGCGCGTCCGCTGTCGATCGCATCGAGGCACGCCGCCTCGTCGGTCTTTCGCCCGAGTGCGTGCGAGACGGCCTCGACCACGCGGGCGCGCAGCGCAGCGCTCTCGGGCGCCCGCAGTGCGGCTGCCTCTTCCTCGCCGACGAGGGGCACGCGAAGGTCTGCGAGGGACATCGCCACCACGGCCTGGCTCGCCCAATCGGCGATGGTGACAGGGGAGCGGTCGTCCTTCGAGATCCCGGCGAGCGCGGTGGAGGCGTGCACGAAGCGGGTGGCCCGCGCGGCTGCCTCGACGGCACTCTTCATCCGATCGATCGTTGCGCTGTTCGTCATCGTGATCGCACTCATGGAGTCGCTCCTGCCTTCTGCATCTGCAACCACACGGCGACGAGCGTCACGGCGCCCGTGATCAGCCCGAGCGGGATGCCGATCCTCATGTAGTCGGTGAACTGGTAGCCGCCCGGCGCCTGCACCATCATGTTGGTCTGGTAGCCGATGGGCGTCGAAAAGCTGGCGCTGGCGCCGACCATGACCACCATCGCGGTGAGCTTGGGATCGATCCCCTGCGAAGCGGCTGCGGCGAGCGCGATCGGGAAGACGAGCGCGGCGGCGGTGGCGTTCGAGAGCAGTTCCGTGAGCACGAACGTCGCGAAGAAGATCGCGCCGAGCGTGGCCATCGGGCTGCCTCTGCTCAACGCGATGAGTTGATCCGCAAACAGCCGCGCGACCCCCGTCTTCTCGAGCGCCGCGCCGAGCGCCAGCGAGCCAGCGATCACGAAGAGCAGCCGCACGTTGAGCGCCTTGCGCGCCTGGGTCGCCGTGCAGCAGCGGGTGACGAGCATCGCGCCCGCGCCAGCGAGCGCCGCGTGGAACATCTTGAAGCCGAAGGGCTCGATGGCGGCGATCGCGATCACCGCAAGCAAGATGATTCCAGCGATCCAGGCGCGTTCATGGCGCACGGGGGCGGAGTCCTCGACGCGGCTCATGAGCAGGAAGTCGCGCGACGTCGCGTGGGCGTTGAGGA
>JBEGLX010000002.1:0-85262 GCA_041183345.1 Planctomycetota bacterium | reverse complement strand
GTGCCGACGATGAAGAGCAGCGTGAACGCGAGCGGCCAGAGGACCGTGATCGACGTGATCCACGTATCGGTGCGCGAGTACTCGCGGGAGAATCCGATCTTCTGCATCCACGCAGGCAGGGTCGAGCCGTATTCCTCGCGGAAGTCGCGCTCGCTCTCGGGCAGGAGCTCGCGGTACTTCCCGCGGTAGAGCATGCGGTCGAGATCGAACGGCTTCTCAGGCAGCAGAACCGAGACGGCGACGTAGGTGCCGATCGCACTGGCCATCGCCACGAAGGTCAGCACCTGGCCGGAGATCCACGAGCTCTCGTGGATCTGCACGATGAAGCCAGGGACCTGCCCTTCGCCGAACAGGCTCTCGAACCAGCCGTACTGGTTCTTCACCACGATGCCGAATGCGCTGAGGACGATGCCGACGAGCATCGAGCTCCATGCAGCCTTCGTCGTGCCGCGCGACCAGTAGAGCCCGCCGATGATCACGCTGCCCGCTCCCGCGACGAAGACGCTTGCCGTGAGCGCGCTCCACATCGCCACGTATTGGTTCAGCTCGAAGAACAGCCCGAAGGCGAATGCGAAGCCAGCGATGCCGAGCACCGCGAGCTTCACGAGCCAGAGATGCAGCGTGGTCGGGAGCGGCTCCGCCGTGAACAGCTGGCGGATCGGGAGCACGACGTCCTGCACGAAGATCGTCGCCCACGAATGCAGGTAGGTGTCGTCGGTGGAGAGGTACGCGCCGTACATCGCCGCGACGAACATGCCGAGAAGCCCAGCAGGCAGCATGAGTCCGAGCGCAAGCGGCACGCGCCCCTCCGCCTGCGCAGTGTCGCTCGGCAGCGCGGCGATCGCAGCGTGCACGGGCGCAGCCTGCGCCGCGTAGTTCGGATGGGTGAGGAACACCTTCACGCAGATCGGGATGACCAGCGCCACGAGCATGAGCACGCGCCAGCGCCAGCCCGAGAGCACCGTCGCCATCTTCGCCTCATGGGGCGTGATCGCCGCGGCGTTGTAGCCCTGGTCGCCTTGCCACGCGCGCATGGTGTAGAAGAGGATGAAGGCGCTGATCAGCCAGTAGTAGGCGTTGAACTGCGACTCCGCGCCGATCCCGAGCGGGTCGATCATCGACTTGCCCGCGGGCGCGGCGAGCATGGTCTCGCCGATCTCGCCCCAGCTGAACTTGACGAGCAGGTAGAGGATGATCACGAGGAAGGTGATGTTGCAGAAGACGCCCTGCAGGAAGTCCGTGACCATCACCGCGATCTGCCCGCCGAGGAACACGAAGAAGATCGCGGTCGACAGCAGCAGGACCATGAGGAAGGCGAACGTGTCGATCTCGGTCCCGAGCACCGGGAACGACGGCGGAAGGCCGCAGATCCAGATGAAGAAGCGGGCGCTGACCGCGGGGAACACGGCGTAGTTGAGCACGCCGGCGATGAAGGCGATCAGGCCGCAGAAGACGCGGAAGCCGCGCGAATAGCGGATCTCAAGGAACTGCGCGAGCGTGAGCGCGCGCGTCTCGCGGAATCGGTACGCGACCCAGCCCGTGAGCGCTATCACGATCATCAGCGGGTTCTCGACGAGGCCCCACCAGATCGACGTGAAGCCCGTGTCGTAGTACTGCTGGAAGTACCAGACCAGCGTGATGATGCCGACCTGCGCCATGTTGTAGGCGACGCAGACCAGGTAGCGCCCCGCGCAGCGGTTCGCGGCGAGGAAGCCCGAGACCGAGTCTGAGTACTTGCGCGTGCGCAGCGCGGCGAACACCAGCACCGCGAACAAAGCGGCGGGAATCAGCCAATCGATGAGCGTCATGCGCATGGGGCGCAGGATAACGCGTCACTCGACGCGCAGCGTGACGATCTCGAAGGGCTTCATGCGCAGGAGCGTGGCCGCGCCGGCGGCGTGCGCGAGCCCTTGGCGCGCCATCGGACGCTCGAGGAGATCGACGGCCGTCACCGTTCGCGCGTCGGTGTTCCAGAAGACCTGCACATCGCCGCGCGCGCCGCGCGTCTCGACGAGGCGCAGGATCCGGCCACGCCCATCCTCCGCCGGCTTCCATGCGCTGATCTCGACGCGCATCGGGCCGCTCGCAAGCACCTCGAACGGCGCCCACGCGCCGCGCAGCGCGCCCTTCGAGCCCTTTGCGAGCGGAAGCACCCGCATCGGCTCGCGCAGGCAGTCGGCGGCATGGTCGACGCCCGCCTCGCGCCAGTCTCCTGCATGCGGCATCATCGCGTAGTTGAACGCATGCACGCCGCGATCGCAGGTCGGATCGGGGAAGAGCGGGCTCTTGAGGAGCGAGAGCCCGAGCGTCGAGCCCTCGGCCGATGCGATCGCGCTGCGTCCATAGCGACCGTCGTCCAGGATGGCGACGCCGAACCCAGGTTCGGAGACATCCATCCATGCGTGGCCAGGCACCTCGAAGCGCGCCTCTTCCCAGCTGGTGTTGCGGTGGATCGGCCGCTCGATCGAGCCGTACTGCGTGCCGAACCATGCATGGCGCGCGCGAACCGCGCACGGGAACAGCGCACGCAGCAGCTGCTGCGACTCATGCCACTCGACTTCGGTGCGCACCTCGAGGCGCGTCCCGCCTGCATCGAGACGGTAGGTCTGCCAGATGCGCGACTTCGCGCCGATCGCGCGCTCGACGCGCACCTCGCCGCGCAGCGGGTGCTGCTCGGTCACGGCGATCTCGCAATCTCCGTCGATGAGCTCGCACTTGTCCATGTAGTCGCGGTCGGTGTCCCACGCCTCCCAGCGGCGCGGGCGATCCTCGTACATCGCCAGCTGGTTGAGCGGAAGCAGCCGCCCACGCGCATCACGCATGTTGGCGATGCGGCGCGAGGGAACGTGCTCGAGCTCCGACACGCGGCCCGCGAGATCGATGACCGCGCGGACGATGCCGTTCGCGATCACGACGCCGCGCTTGGTCGCCTTCACCTCGACCGGTGCCGGCAGCGCGCCGATCTCGCCCGCATCCATGACCTTCATGCCGACGGCGGGCACATCGCTCACATGGATGAGCCCATCGCCGCATTCGGTGACGCCGCAGCGCTTGATCGACGACGCGTTGCGCACGAGCACGGGCCACTTCATCCCGCGGGTGTCCGCGAGCTTCGCGAACGCCGCCTCCAGCGCGTCGCGCTCGCCATGCGCGGAGGTGCTGATCGCCGCATGGTCCTCGCGCGCATCGCTGTAGACCGCCTCGATCGACGATCCCGGCAGGATGTCATGGAACTGGTTCAGAAGGAGCGTCTTCCAGGCGCCATCGATGCGCGTGCGGAAGGCCTCGCGCTCGCGCGCGCCGAGCTTTGGGTGCGAGCACGCGAGCGCCTCGACGTCGCGAAGCGCGCTCTCGGCGAGACGATTCTGCCGCTTGAGCCACGCTTGGCTCGTATAGGTCCCGCGATGGAGCTCGAGGTACAGCTCGCCATCCCAAGACGCCAGCGGACGATCCGCGCCCTCGAGCGCCTCGCGCGCGGCATGCAGCCGTCCGCAGAAGACATCGACGCGGTGCTGCTCGAAGCGCGGCACGCCCGCGCAATCCTCCGCGAGCTCCGCGCGCGCGATCTGCCAGTCGGTCGGGCCGCCTCCGCCGTCGCCGAAGCCGAACGGCTGCAGCCACATCGGGATCGCGCTCGCGAAGAAGCTCTGCCCGTCCTGCACGACCAGGTTCTTCTCGCCGTACAGCATGTCCTTCGGCTCGATCGACGAGTTGTAGTTGTGGCCGGGCGTGAGATGGGTGAGGATCTCACTGCCATCGAGGCCGCGCCACATGAAGGTCACATGCGGGAACCTGTTGGTCTCGCACCAGCTCATCTTGTTGGTGATGAAGGTGTCGAGCCCGCCGAGCCGCGCGACCTGCGGAAGGCACGGCGGGAATCCGAATGTGTCGGGGAGGTAGAGGAAGCGCTGCTTGCCCGCCGCGCCGAACTCGCTGGCCCAGAAGCTCGTTCCATGCACGATCTGCCGGACGAAGCTCTCGCCTGACGGACACGTGCAGTCTGGCTCGATCCACATCGCGCCGCCCGGCTCCCAGCGCCCTTCCTGCACGCGCCGCTTGATCTGCGCGTAGACCTCGGGCGCGTCCTCCTTCACGTACTGGTACTGCTGCGCCTGCGAGCAGAGGAAGTGGAACTGCGGGAACCGCTCCTGGAGCCGCAGCACGTTCGCGAAGCTGCGTACGCACTTGCGGCGCGTCTCGCGCAGCGGCCAGAGCCATGCCGTATCGATGTGCGCGTGGCCGACGGCGACGCATGCGGTCGCCGGCTCGTGCAGCCCGCCCTTCACCAGCTCATCGAGCGCGGACGCGGTCTCCTCCATGCCAGGCACCGGATCCTGCGCATCGATGCAGGCGTGGATATGACGCAGGCCGTTGGCGATCTCGGTGGCGCGCGGCGAGTCCTCGGGCAGCGCCAGCATCAGGCGCCGCAGGAAATCCCAGGCCTGGGCATAGCGCCACGCGGCCTCATCGACGACGACAAGCTCTGCACTCTCGAGGCGACCGGGGTTCGGTTCACGCCAGCGCGTCTGCAGCTCGGGGTGATCCCACCAGAACGTCGAGATGCCAAGCGGCAGGTTGCACGCGCCCTCGACCAGCAGATCGACCTTCTCTCCGCCCTTCGCCTTCGGCCAGAGGAACGCAAGGTCGCGGTACGGATCGAACCCCTGGAACGGCACGCCGTCCCGCCAAAGCGTCCCTTCCGTGCCGCAGGAGAACCGCAGGGCGACCGTATGCCCGCGCATCTCGGCGGGAACGCGACCCTGCAGCTTGAACCAGGCGGTCGACCAGACAGGGCCCCAGCGGAGCCCGATCTCGACCGACCGATAGTTGGCGCGCTTCGCCTCAGCGAGGCTCGGATGGCCGCCTTCGAGCCCCGAACCCCGCGCGTGCCACATGCCGACGTTGAGCGGCGCCCGCAGCGGGAAGACCTGCGGCATCAGCACTTCAGAGTGGAAGTTCTCGTAACGGATCGCGGCGTACTGGAGGTTTGGAAGCACGCGTCGCATCCTACCGAACGCAACGAGGAGCGACCGCTGAAACAAGCCGTCGCCTTTCCGCAACAATCCACGCATGCGAATCACCCGCCTCGTCATCGCGCTCGCCGTAGCCGCTCCGCTCGCCATGGCCGCGACCGCGGCGGCTGCACAGGCGGCCGCTGCGGCTCCCGCCGCGACCGAGTCGCGCGCAGCGGCCGTCGCGACGGGCGTGGCGCAGGTCACGGGGCTGGCGATCTCGCCGCTCCTGATCCTGGTCGCCATCGGCTGGACCGACTTCCTTCGGGCCGGCGGCACCGCCGCGGGATCGCTGCCACTACACGCGAATCCATGGCTGCTCGTCCCCTGCACGGCCGTTCTGGCGCTGGCGATCCTCAAGAAGTGCGCCTCGCCGGCGATCCCGCTCCCGATCAGGAAGCTGCTCGATGCGGCCGAGTACCTCGAGGCGAAGCTCTCCGCGCTCGTCGCAGCCGGGGTGCTGCTCCCCACGATCATGGCGACCTTCGCCGCAGCAAGCGGAGGCGGCGCGCCTGCACAGGCTGCGGGAATCACCTCGGAATGGACGGGCTACCTGTGGATCATCCCGCTGACCCTCGTCGTCTTCGCATCGGTCTGGATCACGTTCCATGCGATCGATGCGCTCGTCGTGCTGAGTCCGTTCGCGCTGCTCGACATGGTGCTTGTCGCGCTTCGCGCCGCGGTGCTCGGGCTGATCGTGGTCGCGCTCGTGATCAGCCCGTTCCTCGCGCTTGCGCTGTGCGTGCCGATCATCATCCTCTCGCTCCTCTTCGCGGGCTGGTGCGTGCGACTCGACCTCTTCGCGCTGTGCGTGGCCACCGACCTCATCTTCCGCCGCGGGAAGTCGACCGAGCCGGGCCGCGCTCCCATCCGCGCGTTCCTTGCGGCGCGCGGGCTGGGGGCGCCGATCCGGACGATGGGGCACGCCATTCCCTCAGGCGACATGGTGCGCTTCACCTACCGTCCGCTCTTCATCCTGCCGGGCCGCACGCTCGAGCTCGCGAACGCCCGCAGCGTGCTGGTGCGCGGAGCGATCTGGCCGACGATTCACGCGGGAGAGCCGCGCCGGCGCCTGCTGTCGCTCCCGCCTCGGTACTCGCCGCACGCAGCAGTGATCGCCGCGCGCCTCGGCGCACGCGAGGAAGATGGAGCGGTCCGCCGCGCATGGCGCGGACTGCGCACCGCGCTCGCCACGATTCTCGGGGATTCCTCCGGCGAGCCAGCGGGCGTCAAGTAGATTGACGCCCCCTCGATGCCCGAGCTCTCCGACACCCTCGCCGCCATCGCCGTTCCAGCGGTCTTCGCGGGTCTCGTCGCCATCCTCGCGACGCTCGCGGTCGAGCGATTCGGCGGGGTCGCCGGCGGGATCCTCTCGAGCATTCCGACGACCATCGTGCCCGCCGCGATCGGCATCTGGCTTCGCACCGAGGACCCCGACTCGTTCCGCCGCGCGATGGCGTTCGTACCGCTCGGCATCCTGATGAACGCAGGCTATCTGCTGCTGTGGCGCGTGATCCCCGCGAAGCTCGGCGCACACGCCTTCGCCCGACGCCATCTGCTTGCGTGGACGACGGGGCTGGCCCTGCTCATCTGGCTGGTCGCCGCGAGCGCCATCGTCGCGCTCAACGCCTGGCTCGCGCCCACCGTGAGCCAGTCGATCACCATCGGCTGCATCGCCTTCATCGCGGGGCTTGCGCTGGGCGTAGCCGCCAACCGCACCCCGCACCCCGCGCCGCGCGGATCCCAGCGCGTCGGCGCCCTCGTGCTCACGATCCGCGCACTCGCTGCCGCGGCCGCCATCGCCGTCTCCATCATCCTCGCCCGAAGCGGACATCCTGTCGCAAGCGGCATCGCGTCGGTCTTCCCTGCGATCTTCACCACCATCATGGTGGCGACCTGGCTCGCGCAAGGGGCGCACGTGCCGACGGGCGCCGTTGGTCCCATGGCGCTCGGAACGCTGAGCGTCAGCGCATACGCACTGCTGTCCATCGTCGTCTTCCCGAGCATGTCGCTCGCGGCGGCAGCCGCCACGTGCTGGCTGCTGGCCTTCGTGACCATAAGCGTGCCCGCCTACGGATATCTCGCGTGGCGTCGGCGGCGGATCGCGGAGTAATCCTCCTTTTTGCCGCGATTGACCGCCGCCGCTTGCAACGGCGATCCGGGAATGCCACTATTCCGAGAACCGTGTCCTTCTCGCGCACGCTGCACCGACTGCTGACCTTCGCCTTCGCGGCGTGGATGTCGCTCTGCTGCTGCGAGAAGCGCATCCTCGCCCATGCGATCGAGGGCGAAGACCGGGCGGCGCCTTCATGCTGCGCCGATGCCTGCTGCGCCGAGAGCGGCGGCGGTCAGGACCAGAACGACCATCCTCGCAACTGCTCCGACGGGTGCTGCGTCAAGACATGCCATGCGCCGCAGCCGTTCATGCCCGACGTGGACGCGGTCGGCGCACCGATGCTCGCGATCCCTGAGTTCAGGCACGAGCAGCCTCGCCTCGGCAGACTGCTCGCGCACGATGACCGGAACGCGGGCGAGCCGCCGCCGAGACTCGCCCTCATCATTTCCCGACGCCTGCGGATCTAAGAACGCGACGCCACAGCCCCGTGCTGCGTCGTGCTGTCTTCGTTTTCGCATCGGAACAGGCGTCAGACCATGAAGAGCATCTCAATCCGCATCATCGGCGCCGCAGCGCCGGTCACCATCGCCCTGCTCGCCCCGCTGCTCGCGGCGGTCCCGATCTCGTGCGCCACCGCCCGTCCTCCAGCGCCAGCGCGCGCGGCATCGAGCCTCGACCAGACCTCGGCGCTGGATCCCGATTCGGCGGCAGCGCGCGCGCTCGCGGTCTCGCCGCGCGTCGAGGCGGCCCGTCGGAGGCTCGACGCGCTCACGCTGCGCGAGGCGACGGCTTCGGTTCCACCCGATCCATCGATCGCGATCTCCTTCGGCGTGCCGATCGACGGCATGGGGGGCTCGCCGCTGTCGCTCTCGATCATGGAGGGAATCGGCTGGCTCCTCCGACGCGATGCGATCCGCAGCGCCGCAGAGCGCGAGCGTGAGCTCGCGACGCGCGAACTCGTCGCGACGTCGGTCGCCGTCGCCGCAGAGGCGCGCGGACTCACCCGCGCGCTCGCGATGGCGCGCGAGGCATCGATGGCCCTCGCGGATGCCGCGGAGGCTCGGGCGACCGTGCTCGCGATCGAGCAGGCTCGACTCGATCTGCGCGAGTCGACCGCGGTCGAGGTGCGCGCGCGGGAAGCCGAGGCGCAGGCTGCACGCGAGGCCGCGATCACGGCGCGGCTCGAGGAGCATGAACTCGGTGTCTCGCTGGCATCGCTCCTCGCCGTCGAGTCGGTCGGCCCGATCGAGGCGCCCGACGTGGCAGGCCCTCCCGACGCGATCCGCGATTCCGTTCCGACCACGCTCGAAGTCGTCCGCGCACGCGCGCGGCTCGCGCGCGCAGAGGCGGCTCTCGCAGCAGTGGACACCGCCCTCGGCGCCGATCCTGCGATCGGCGGCGGCGTCAGCAGGGATATCGAGGACCGGGACTCCGCCACCGCGACGCTCCAGTTGACGCTCCCGCTGTTCCGCCGAGGCGACGAGATCGCCGCGCTGCGGGCAGAGGTCGAGGCGGAGCGATCCGAGGCGATGGAAACCGAGCGGATCGCTGCGGTCGAGCTCAGCCACGCTTGGGCGCGAGCCCTCGCGGCACGCGAACTGGTTGCGTCCGCGCGCGCGTCCGCGCTCGCTGCGCGCCACGCCCGCGAGATCGCAGAACGCGCCTTCGCTGAGGGCGAGGCATCCCGCGCACAGGTCGCCGTGAATCGCGCGCTCGACGGCGAGGCGGCGGCACGCGAGGCCGTCCGCCGCATCGAGCTCGCCCGCGCGGTCTCCGCGCTCGAGACGCGCACGATCCCCATTGAATCCGCGACAAAGGAGGCGAAGCCATGAACCCAGGGCAGCACCATCCACGCGCCCGCTTCATCGCGCGCGTGCTCGTCCCGACCGTCCTGCTCGGCATCGCCGGCGCCTTGCTCGCTCACTCCTCGTGGCGGACGTTCGAGCGCCTGCCCGAGGCGCGCATCGCTCCTGTCGCCATCATCGCAGGCAGCGCGTCGCCTCAGTCCGGCGGAGGCGGGCTGCAGGCCCCCGGCTGGATCGAGCCAGCTCCATTCGCGACGGAGGTGAGGGCGCTGCGCGAAGGCGTCGTCGAGTCGATTGCAGCGCTCGAAGGCGCTCGCGTCGCGCAGGGCGAGATCCTCGCCACGCTCGAGCGCGCGGCGGAGCGCGTCGCGCTCGCTCGACGCGAGGCCGAGCTCCGTCTCGCGGAGGCTGACGTCGTCGCGAAGCGGGCGACGCGGGACGCCGCTGCGCGCTCCCTCGATCTGGCGCTCGACGCATCGCGCGCAGTCCGCGCGGCAAGGCTCGAGCTCGCGGAAGCGGAGTCCTCGCAGGCGAAGCTCGCGTCCGAGGTCGCCGAGACCGAGGCGCTCGAGGCGGAAGCGCGGGACGAGCACGAGCGGAAGCTCAAGCTGGTCGCGGCAGGCGCGGTGAGCGAGGGAGAGGTCCGCAGGCTCGGCCTGCGCGTCGCGGCGCTCAAGGCGAAGGTCGAGTCGCTGCGCGCCGAGCAACCGGCGCGGATGGCGCGGGTCGAAGCCGCGAAGGGAGACCTCGAGGCGGCGCAGACGCTTCGCTCGGAACTTCTGGCCGAGACTCGTGCGCGCGACGAGGCCGCAGCAGCCCTCGACGCCGCCACCGCAGGCCGCGACGCAGCGGCTGCGATGAGGGATGAAGCCCGCCTCGCGCTCGATCGCAGCGAGATCCGCGCACCGCGCGCCGGAGTCGTCATGCGGCGGCTCGCGGCCGATGGCGCGCGCGTCGGCGGGGACGCGGAGCCACTCTTCATGCTGTACGACCCTGCGATGCTGCAGGTGCGCTGCGACGTCCCGCTCAAGGATGCGGGTGGCCTCGCGATCGGACTCGAGGCCGAGATCCGCGTCGATGCGCTGCCGAATCGATCGTTTCGGGGAACGGTCGTCCGGATCGTTCCCCAGGGCGACATCCAGAAGAACACGGTGCAATGCAAGATCGCCATCGAGTCTCCCGATCCCGCGCTCTCTCCGGACATGCTCGCGAAGGTGCGGATTCGCGCGGGCGGCGCGCGGGTGGGTGGCGAGGGCGTCGCGGTTCCGGCGGAGGCCCTCCGTGCACGCGAGGGCGAGCGCGCGCAGGTGCTCGTGGCGATCCCCGATGCAGGCGCGGCGCGCACGGAAGCGCGGGCCATCACCCTCGGCGCCGAGCGCGCCAACGGTTGGATCGAGGTGCTGGACGGACTCGCAGGCGGCGACCGCGTCGTGCTGGATCCGAGCATCGCCGACGGCATGCGCATCTCCCCGGTCGAGATCGCGAAGGTCGATGCGCCATGAGCGACGCCTTCATCAGCTGCCGCGCGCTCACCAAGGTCTATCGCAGGGGAGACCAGGAGATCGTGCCGCTGCGCGACCTTGACCTCGACATCCCGCGGGGCGCGACCGTCTCGCTCATGGGACCGTCCGGCTCGGGGAAGACGACGCTGCTCAACCTGCTCGCGGGCATCGACTCGCCGACCAGCGGGACGCTCCGGATCGGGGCGAGCGACGTCTCGGCGATGCAGCGCGACGCGCTCGCGGCGTGGAGGGCGCGCAACGTCGGCATCATCTTCCAGTCCTACAACCTGGTGCCCGTCCTCACCGCCTTCGAGAACGTCGAGCTTCCGCTGCTCCTCCAGCCCATCACGCGCCGGGAGCGCGAGCGCCGCACGCTCGATGCACTCGCGACCGTCGGGCTCTCCGACCGCGCGGGACACTTCCCCCGCCAGCTCTCGGGCGGACAGGAGCAACGGGTCGCCATCGCCCGCGCGATCGTCGCCGATCCCCCGCTGCTCCTCGCCGATGAGCCGACCGGCGACCTCGACCGGACAAGCGCGGACATGGTGCTCGACCTGCTCGAGAGCCTCCATCGCGGGCGCGGCACGACGGTGGTGATGGTCACGCACGACCCGACCGCGGCGGCGCGCGCGCAGATCCAGTTCCACCTCGACAAGGGCGCGCTGGCGCAGACGGTGGTGCGGGCATGATCCTCGTGCGCGCCGCCCGCCTCTCGCTGCGCATCCTCGCGCGCAACCGGATCCGCACCGCGCTTGCCGTGCTCGGCATCGCCGTCGCGGTCTTCCTGCTCTGCGCCGAGCGCGCGCTGCACGCGGGAGTCCGCGAGGCGACGGAGTCGAACGAGCGCGAGACGCGGCTGATCGTCTACCGCGCCAACCGCTTCTGCCCCTTCACCAGCCGCATGCCCGAGCGCTACGTCGACGACATCGTGCGGATTCCCGGCGTCCGCAGCGCGGTCCCGATGCAGATCGTGGTCTCGAACTGCCGTGCGAGCCTCGATGTCGTGGTCTTCCGCGGGGTCCGCGCAGCCGATGCGCGATCGGCGCTCGCGCCGCGCCTGCGATTCCTCGCGGGCTCGATGCAGGATTTCCTTGGTCGCGGCGACGGCGCCTTGGTCGGCGCCGCGCTCGCCGAACGGCGAAGACTGAGGATCGGCGATCGATTCGCGTCCGCGGGCGTGAGCGTGACCGTGACGGGCATCGTCGAGTCCGATGGACCGCAGGACCGAAACGCCTGCTACGTGCAGCTGCCCTTCCTGCAGGGATCGATGGGCGGAATCCAGGGCGGCGAGGTCACCCAGTTCGAGGTCGAGGTCGATGATCCCGCCCGCCTCGAGGCCGTCGCGCGCGCGATCGACGAGCAGTTCCTCGCGGAGTCGGCGCCCACGGCGACGCGCGCGGAGAAGGCCTTCGTCGCCCGCGCCGCCGCCGATCTCGTGACCATCGCGCGGTTCGCCGGCTGGGTCGGGCTTGCATCCCTCGTCGCCGTCTTCGCGCTGGTCGCCAACGCGATCGTCCTCTCGCTCGAAGGGCGCATCCGCGAGATCGCCGTGCTGCAGGCGGTCGGCTTCCGCAGCGCGACGCTCGCATGGATGATCGTGGTCGAGGGCGTCGCCCTTGCGGCGGTCGGGAGCGTGGTGGGTGCCGGGATCGCGCAGGCGACGCTTGCCGTCGGGAACCTGGGCGTCGGCGCAGAAGGCGTGATGGTCGAGTTCCGCCCATCGTGGTCCGCTGCATGGACGGCGTGTGCCGCTGCGATCGCCGTCGGACTCGCCGCGGGCGCCATCCCCGCGTTCTCCGCCGCTCGGCGCAGCATCGTGGAAGGGCTGCGTGCCGCATGAGGCTCCTCCCCTTCGACTACGCCATCCGCAATCTCGGTCGCTCGCCGAAGCGCCTTGCGCTCGTTGCAGGAGGGAGCGCGATCGTCTCGATGCTCGTGCTCGCCGCCGTCGGCTTCGGCCGCGGGATGGAGCGGTCCTTCGCTGCGAGCGGACTCGCCACCAACGCGCTCGTGCTCGGCGCAGGCAGCGAGGAAAGCGTCGAGCGCAGCGAGATCCCCCCGACGACCGCCTCGATCCTCGCGGCGAGCATCGATGGGCTGCGCATCGTCGCAGGCAAGCCGGCCGTCAGCCCGGAGATCCATGCGGCGCTCCCGGCCGCGACGACAGGCGTATCGCGGGACGGGCGCGAGCCGCCCGCCATCTTCCGTGGATTCGAGCCCGAGGCCTTCCTCGTCCATCCGCAGGTGCGGCTGACCGCAGGCCGCTGGCCCGCGCGCGGAGCCGACGAGATCGCGGCCGCGCCCGGCGCGCTCGCGAAGCTCGACGGGGCGACCCTCGGCTCCAGCATCACGGTGGCGGGCATCGACTTCGAGATCGTCGGCCTGTTCGAGGCGCCGGGCACCGCCATGCACGGCGAATGCTGGATGCGCCTCGATCGCCTCGCGCAGCTCACGCAGCGCACCACCCACTCATGCGTGATCGCAGCCCTCGGCGACGCGGAGTTCGACGACATCGACGCCTTCACGACGATGCGACTCGATCTCGAGACGGTCGCGATGCGGGAGCAGGACTACTACGAGCGGCTCACGTCGCTCCTGACGCCGATCCGCGTGCTGGTGCTGGCGACGGCGCTCCTCGTCGCGGCGGGCGGCATCCTCGGCGGCATCAATGCCATGTACGCGGCGTTCTCCTCCCGCGTGCGGGAGGTCGGCACGCTCCAGGCGCTCGGATTCAGCCGCACCGCGATCGCAGTCTCGCTGCTCATCGAGTCCAGCGTCGCCTGCATCGCGGGCGCGCTCATCGGCTGCCTTGCGGCGCTGCTCCTCCTCGATGGGCTCGCCATCGGCTTCAGCATGGGCTCCTTCGGACTGACCATCGATTCGCCGGCGCTGCTCGCGGGGATCTCCTCCGGAATCCTGCTCGGCGCCCTCGGTGCGCTGCCCGCGATCATCCGTTGCCTCGCGCTCCCCATCCCAACCGCACTTCGCTCATAGGATGCACCCATGCCCATCTCCATGCTCGCCTCGCTTTGCTCGCTCCTCCTGCTCGCTGCGCCGCCTTCCCCGCCCGCCGAGGCCCCGCCGAAGATCCCATCGAGCGTGTTCGTGACCGAGGCGCCGAAGGACGCGAAGGACGTCGCGGCCCTGAAGAAGTCTGCCAAGAAGGGCGACACCGTCGTGGTCCGAGCGAAGATCGGCGGGCGCTCGGAGCCATTCGCCAAGAACCGCGCGGTGTTCATGGTCGCCGACCGCTCGCTCAAGAGCTGCGATGAGATTCCCGGCGATACGTGCACGAAGCCGTGGGACTACTGCTGCGAATCATCCGAGGCGAAGAAGGCGAATCTGGCGACCATCCAGTTCACCGGAACCGACGGCAAGCCGCTCAAGGTCGGAGCGCAGGCCGCCGGCGGCCTCGAGCCGCTCAAGCTGGTGGTGGTCGAGGGCGTCGTGAGCGAGATCGACGACAAGGGCACGTTCGTCATCGATGCCAAGAAGGTCTTCGTCGAGCCTGCCAAGAAATAGCGCGCCGCGCGACAGCGCTCAGCGTGCGCGCATGGCGCGCGTCGATGCAGCGAGCACGCGCCCCGCGAGCGCAACGCCGGAAAGATACGCATCCTCCACGCGCGTCCCGCGCAGCCAGTCGCCCCCCGCGCCAAGCCCGAGCGCGGCATCGAAGACGCTCGTCGGGCCTCCCTCGCAGGCAGGCAGCGCGAACCGCCACCGATGCGCGACGGCGTGCAGCGGCTCGATCGCACCGCCGCCCTGCGAAGCGCAGAAATCCTGGAAGGCCGCCAGCAGCGCCGGTGCCACCGCCGAAGCGTCCTTCTCGAGATGCGCGCGCGACCACTCCGCGCCCGCGAGCACGACCCAGCGATCTTGCCCGTCCTGCGCGCGTCCGGGCTTGCTCGAGATGCGAGAGACCCATGACAGCGGGCCGCCTGCATCGGCCAGTCGGACGTGATCGGCGGGCACGCCGATCGCGGATCCACAGGCGAGCATCAGCGCCCACATCGGCTGCATGGCTGCCTGCCTCGCGATCTCCGCAAGCGCGGGTGCATGCACGCCGAGCAGCTCGGCGGCCTGAGGCGCGGGCGTCGTGACGAGCACGGCATCGAACGGGCCGAGCGCTCGTCGCGAGCCATCCGATGCCTCGATGTCGAGCCGCCACGCTCGGTCCTCGCGGAGGATCGACGCGACCCGCGCCGACGTCTCCATCGGGATTCCCGCAGCGACATGCGTGCAGAGCGAGTTCATCGCAGGAATCGCGACGAAGCGCGGCGGCGCCTCGACCGCGCGGAGCCCGCGCGCGGTCATCTCCGCGAAGCGCCCATCCCAGCGCGCCGCCACGCCTTGCTCGATCCACTCCTGGACGCGCGACCGGAACCGAAGGTCGCGGGCCGTGAAGTACTGCGCGCCATGGTCGAACGCACCAGCATCTCCGCGCCGCGTGCTCATGCGGCCGCCCGGGCCGCGCGACTTCTCGACGATGGTGACGTCGACGCCGTGCTCGGCCAGGACCCGCGCGCAGGCCGTGCCCGCGATCCCGGCACCGATCACCGCGACGCGCGCGGCGTGGGCGGGCCGTCGCACGATGCGCTCGTAGGCGTCGAGATCGAGCCGCTCCGCGTGACCGGCGATCGGGCGGGGGCGAACGCGTCCGAGCACCTCGACTTCGGGCGCGAACGGCCGATCGAAGAGCCCAAGGCACCAGAGAAGCCCCGCGTAGCTCGACGGATCGCCGCCATCGAGCGCATAGCGGTCGTTGAGGTCGATGAGCGTGTCGAGCGCACTCTGTGGCGATGAAGTCCACTGAGGGATCGCCTTCCCCCACGTCATCCTCAGGTTGTTGTGCAGCTCGCCGTGGACGACGAGCGATCGCTGCGCGAGATCCCAGAGCCGCACCCCCGACATGCCCCGCGCCAGCCGCTCTCGCGCGATCACGTCGCGCGCATCCAGGGCGTGACGCGCCAGCGACTCACGCGCCCACGCCGGGATTCCCGCAAGCGATGCATGCGCGGGAACGTGCCGGCACCAGTGGTAGGCAAGCTCGCGCCAGACCAGCAGCTCATCGAGGAACTTCTCAGCGCCCTCGCCACCGCGGGCGCGCGCATCACGCGCGACGCGCATCGGCGAGATCATGCCGTAGTGCAGGTACGCCGACATGCGCGACGTCGCGGGAAGCACCGCATCGTTGCGATCGCGCGCGTAGGCGTCGATCGGACCAGCGAGAAAGGCGCGCCAGCGCGCTTCCGCGGCCCTGCTTCCGCCCTCGGTGTCCGTCACCGGCCCGACCGAGTGATCGACCTCGAGCGAGGCGGCGAGATCGCCGATGTCGCAGGAGCTCCAGTCGATGGACTGCGCGGCGCCTGCCGCGTCGCGCTTCGGCAGGTTCGGCCAGCGGAAGTCCGCCGATGGCGACGCGAGCTGACGCGCGCGTTCCCGCGCCGTCGCATCGCGGAAGGCAAATGCGCGGTCATATGGCTTCTCCGTCGCGCCAAGCGGAACCACGCATGCGCCATCGATGGCGATCAACGGACAGCGCAGGCGCGCCCCAAGTGCGTCGATCCACTCCGCGTGCGGGCGCGCGGGGAAGTCGTCGGTCACGGCCAGCGCCGCATCAGCCGCCAGTCCCGCGATGAACTCCACGGGATCCGCACGCGCATCGAGCGAAACCACGATCTCCACGCCGCGCGCGCGCAGGTCGAGCGCGAGGTCGCGCACGCCCTCGAGGAAGAAGCGCACATGGCGGTTGGTCAGGATCGGATGCGCGGCCGAGACCGCCGCAGCGACCACCAGCGGCATTCCCTGCGCGGCAGCCATCGACGCCGCAGCCTCCAGCGCCGGATTCTCGGCGATGCGAAGCGCATGATGCGTCCAATAGAGGACGCATCGACCGCCCGGAGCGCGCGTCCCGCCGTCGGAAACCAACCTGCTCCGCTCGCGCAGATGGGCTGGAAGAGACGAGGGCAGTTCGTGCATGGGACGCGCTTCGCCGGCAGCGGCTGCAGGATTCGCCGCGCGGGAGAAGTCGCGCGCCCGCGATACACTCGCGTCCATGAGTCACGCTGGTCCGCTGTTTCTCGGAATCGACATCGGCACGACGGGAACCAAGGCCGTCGTGATCGATACGAAGGGCACGCTGGTCGCCGACGCCACCGTCGAGCACCCGGTCTCCTATCCGAAGCCGGGCTGGGCCGAGCAGAATCCCGAGGATTGGTGGACATCGACGGTCGCGGCGGTCAAGCGCTGCACGTCGAGCGGCGCGGATGTCGCCACCCGCATCGAGGCGATCGGACTCTCCGGTCAGATGCACGGGCTCGTCACGCTCGACGCGGGCGGCGCCATCGTGCGCCCGTGCATCCTGTGGAACGACTCGCGCAGCGCGGCGATCTGCGAGCGGCTGCACGCGAGCGACCCCGGCCTCGCGGCCATGCTGCGCACCACCGGCAATCGCGTCTTCCCAGGCTTCCAGGCGCCGAAGCTGCTCTGGATGCGCGAGCACGAGCCCGCAGCGTTCGCACGCACGGCCAAGGCACTCCTGCCCAAGGACTGGCTGCGCTACCGCCTCTCAGGCGCGTACATGGCGGAGCCGAGCGATGCCTCCGGCACGGCGGTCTTCGACTGCGCACGGCGAACGTGGAGCGACGAGATGCTCGCGATCATGAAGCTCCCGCGCGCGCTCTTTCCCGACGTCGCCGAATCACCCGTGCACTCGACGGTGCTCTCCGCAGCCGCCGCGAACGAGCTCGGGCTTCGCCCGGGAATCGGCATCGCCGGCGGCGCGGGCGACCAGGCGGCCGCAGCGATCGGCAGCGGCATCGCCGCCGAAGGCACGGTCTCCTGCAACATCGGCACGTCGGGCGTCGTGTTCGCCGCAAGCAATGCCTGGCGCGCGACGCCGAACGGCGAGCTCCACGCCTTCTGCCACGCCGTGCCCAATCGCTGGCACTTCATGGGCGTGATGCTCAGCGCAGGCGGTTCGCTGCGCTGGTTCCGCGACACGCTCGCGCAGGACGCCATCGCCGAGGCGAAGGCGCGCGGGATCGACGCCTACGACGTGCTCGCCGAGCGGGCACAGCGCGTGGGCCTCGGATCGAACGGACTGGTCTTTCTGCCCTATCTCACCGGCGAGCGCTGTCCGATCCCCGATCCTGCGATTCGCGGCGGCTTCGCCGGGCTCGACATCTCCCATGGGCGCGACCATCTCGCGCGGGCGGCCTTCGAGGGCATCACCGCCGGCCTCGCCGGCAACGTCGACCTCATGCGTGCGCTCGGAGTCGACGTGCGCGAGGTGCGGCTCTCGGGCGGTGGCTCGAAGAGTCCGTTCTGGCGCGAGCTCTGCGCCGACATGTTCGATGCCTCGGTGTGCCTGCTCGCGAGCGATGCGTCCGGCGCGTTCGGCGTCGCGCTGCTCGCAGCGGTCGGCGCGGGCGCCTTCGAGTCGGTCGATGCAGCGTGCGCTGCGACCGTCCGCACCACGAAGCCGATTCCATCGAATCCCGCCCGCGCCCAGGGCTACCACGCCGTGAAGCGCCGTGCCGCGATCGCGGCGCAGGCCGCCCTTCGGAACCACGGATAGGATGCACCCGTGGAGATCTTCCTGACCATCCTCCGCTGGATCGCCGCGATCGTCGGCATGGCTGGCGTTGCGTGGGTCGCTTGGAAGTTGGTGAACCGCCAGGAGGCGAAGGACGCCGACTTCCAGAGGAAGCTCGACGACGACGACGCTCGCGCCGCCAAGGGGCGCTTCGGTCCCCCGCCAAAGTGATCGAACGCGTCTGCGGATCGCTCAGACCGAACGGGGCAGGCGCTTGAAGATGTCGCGCTCCCACACGTTCTGCAGGTTGTCGCCGGGGCACACCGTCGGCGAAAGCTGCTGATGGGTGAAGACGCCGATCTCCTTCGAGACGCGGCCCGCGACCACCTTCTGACGCGGGACCTTGTGCTGCTGCTGCAGCTTGATGACGAACTTCTCGAGCGTCGCCAGCTGCGCCTGCGAAGGCTTCTGCCGCTCGAAGTTGCCAAGCAGCATCACGCCGACGTTGCCGGTGCGATTGTCGAGTCCCTTCCAGTTGCGGACGTGGCTGCCCTGCCAGCGCAGGTCGCGCCCCGCCCACACGCGCCCGGCCGGGTCGATGATGAAGTGATAGGCGATGTCATCATGCCCGACCGCGCGCTCGCCACGCAGCACGGTCTGCAGCTCCTCCTTCACGTCCGCGACACCTTGCGCCGTGAACGGGCCATTGCCAGTGTGATGAATGGTGATCTTGCGGATCGAGCCGAGCGGGATCATTTCCTTCGGATCAGGACGGAACCCGGTCCACTGCGTGCGCGCGATGATCTTGCCGTCGTACTTGGCGGGCACAGGCGGAGGCTTGTCCTCCGGGCGGACCACAGCGCGCTTCGGCTGCGTCGCGCGCGCGACCGCAGGCGGGACATCCCGATCCACGGGAGTGACGGGCTGCGCCCATCGCTGCGGCGGAAGCTGCCCTTCGCTCGTCCAGACCCCGGGCGGAAGGCGCGAGGAGCCCGTGCCGCTCCCCGAGCTGCGTGCAAGCGACTGGGAACCGCCGCCCGACGCGCAGGCGGCAAGAAAGCCGAGGCTCGCCAGCACGAACCCGCGCCGCGCCAGCTGCGACGGCGGCAACGCCGACTCCAGCAGTTCGCGCGCGACATGACGGTGCTGTCCCTCTGGCGATCCGTTGCTCATGACGTTCTCCGATGCCCCATCCGCATCCGAATTCATCGGCAATCATGCGTCGCGCGGACCACTTTCCCGAGGCTGCGGCTGCGCTAGGCGCCGATCGTCTTGCGAATATCGCGGACCTTCGGCTGAAGCATGCGACCGGGGCACGCCGTCTGCGCGCCGGGCCACTCCTTGTGCGTGTAGACGCGCCCGCGCTTGATGCCGTACGTCGTGCGGAGCTCGCGAAGGACCCGCGTCAGCGTGAGCAGCTGGGAGACGGTCGGCGTCTGCAGGTCGAAGTTGCCCATGACCAGGACCCCGATGTTTCCCTCGTTGCGGAACTGGACGTGCGCCCCCTGCCATCGGATCGCGCGCCCCTGCCACAGCGTGCCGCCGCGGTCGATGGCGAGGTGGTATCCGATATCCGCCCAGCCACGCGCAAGGTGCCCGACCCGGTAGTGCTCGAGCCGCGCGCAGACGTTGGCAGGCCTGGTGCTCCAGAACAGATCCTCCAGCCCATCGTGATGCACGGTCACGCAAGTCACCGGCAGCATCGGGTTCATCTGCGCGACGATCGGCCTGCCCTTCGCCCACAGGAACCGCGGCTTCGCCCACGGAAGCGCGGCCTCAGCCACGGGGTTGAAGACGCCCTTCCCTTGCTGGCCGCCCTGTTCGGGCGGCTTCGGCGCTTCCGCCGGCTCCTGCCCCTCAGGCTTGTCCCCGGTCGGCTTCGCCGCCGCGACCACGGGCGGCGCGGGCTTCGAGGCGGGCGGCTCGAGCCAGGCACCGCGCGGGAGTTCGGTGGCCTTCGACTGCTTCGGCGTGGACGCGCAGGCGCCGAGGCCGAACACGCCAGCGACCGATGCACCCACGAAGGCTCGCCGCGAGAGGCATCGGAACTCGCCGCGCGCGATCGCGGACCCGAGCATCTCCTCGGGCGAAGCCATGCCGGCGACCCGCCACGGATCCGAGCTTGGATCCATCGGCTCGCGGGTGGACATGGTCGGGTTTCGCTGCTCCATCGGCGGGCAATTCTGAAGGAAGCGGCTGAGCTGCTGCGGGCGCAGAGTGTAGGTGAAGGCCCCGCAGGACGCGCCGCCGACAGCTGCGATTCCGACCCTTCGGCGGGACGTCAAGGAAGGAGGCGTGGCGGGGACCGGCTGGCTGCGCGTTTTCCCCTGATTTTCTAGGGGTTTCCGCGCACCCTCGGGAGAGGCGAACCACCCTGTTTTCTGCTAGAATTTCGGCTCTCTCCAGAGCCCTCCGCGCAGCCCGTCTCGGGCGCCTCTGAGGGTCTCCCATGGAACGATCCGGATGACCGAAGCCACCCCCGTGAAAGACCCGACCGGACCAGCCGACGCGGCCAACTACACCTCGGAATCGATCCAGGTGCTCGAGGGCCTCGAGGCCATCCGCAAGCGCCCCGGCATGTACGTCGGTGGAACGGGACTGAACGCCCTGCACCACCTGGTCTACGAGTGCGTCGACAACGCGATCGACGAGGTCATGGCCGGGTACGCCACCACCGTCACGGTGCGCGTGGGCGTCGACGGCTCCTGCACGGTCATCGACGACGGCCGCGGCATGCCCGTCGACCCGATGAAGCACGAGAACCCGACCATCAACGGCCGCCCCGCCGTCGAGGTCATCCTCACCGAGGTGCACGCGGGCGGCAAGTTCGGCGACAACGCCTACAAGGTCTCGGGCGGCCTGCACGGCGTCGGCGTGAAGTGCGTGAACGCGCTCAGCGAATGGACCGAGGTCGAGGTCTTCAAGAACGAGAAGACCTATCACATCGCCTTCGCGCGCGGCGAGGTCACCAAGCCACTCGCGCTCGTCGAGACGCTGGAGAAGACGGCCGCCACCGAGAAGCGCACGGGCACGCGCATCACCTTCCTGCCCGATGCGCAGATCTTCCCCGATACCGAATTCCGCTACGAAACGCTGGAGAATCGCCTGCGCGAGCTGGCGTTCCTGAACCCGGGCGTGAAGATCCGCCTCGTCGACGAGCGCGTCGATGCGAGCGGCCAGCGCCGCGACGCGACCTTCCACAGCCCCGACGGCATCGGCGGCTATGTCGCATGGCGCAATGAGCAGAAGACCATCCAGAGCCCCGTGATCGCGTTCTCCACCGAGGATCCGACGACCTCGCTGCGCCTTGACTTCGCGATGCAGTATGTCGACTCGAACGCCGAGCTCACGCTTGCGTTCGGCAACAACATCCCCAACCGCGATGGCGGCACGCATGTGCAGGGCTTCAAGACCGCGCTCACCCGCGTCGTGAACGGCTACGCGCGCAAGAACAACCTGCTCAGGGATCTCGTCCCGTCGGGCGACGACCTGCGCGAGGGCCTTGTCACCGTCGTGAGCGTCAAGCTGCCGAACCCGCAGTTCAACAACCAGACCAAGGAGAAGCTCCTCAATCCAGAGATCGAGGGCTTCGTCTCGAACGCGATCGGCGAGAAGCTCGGCGCGTGGCTCGAGGAGCATCCGAAGGAGGCGCGCGAGATCTGCATGCGCGCCGTGCTCGCGGCGCAGGCGCGCGAGGCGGCCCGCAAGGCGCGCGAGCTCATCAAGCGCAAGGGCGCGCTCGATTCGGGCGGCATGCCGCACAAGCTGTCCGACTGCTCGTCGGACGACGTCGAGAAGACGGAGCTCTTCATCGTCGAGGGTGATTCCGCAGGCGGTTCCGCCAAGGGCGGCCGTGACCACGTGCACCAGGCGATCCTGCCGCTGCGCGGAAAGCTGCTGAACGTCGAGAAGGCGCGCCTGGACAAGGTGCTCGGCTTCGAGGAGATCCGCATCCTCATCCAGGCGCTGCAGTGCGGCATCGGCGAGGACTTCGACATCGCGAAGCTGCGCTACGGGCGCGTCATCATCATGACCGACGCCGACGTCGATGGCTCGCACATCCGCACGCTGCTGCTCACCTTCCTGTTCCGACAGATGCCAGAGCTCGTGCGCCAAGGCAAGGTGTTCATCGCGCAGCCGCCGCTCTACCAGATCGTGCGCGGCAAGAACGCGACCTACGTGCTCAACGACAAGCGCATGAACGAGACGCTCGTCGACCTCGCGCTCGGGCACACGACCTTCGCCGTGCGCGACGAGAAGGGCGAGACCGAGCACCGCGTGCAGGGCGAGGAGATCCGCCGCATGGTGCGCGCGCTCGAGCGCCTCGAGGAGCTCGTCACCGTGTCGCAGCGCCGCGGAATCCCGTTCCCGAAGCTGCTCTCGATGCGTGCAGCCGATCCGTCGGGCAAGCGCCAGTTGCCGTCGTGGCACCTCGCGTGGCCCGAGGGCGACCTGCTCTTCTTCAGCGAGGCCGACGCGCGCACCGCGCTGGCCAAGCACGACCTCGTGCTCGACGACCTCGTGACCCCCGACACCCGCGTGGACCGCCGCAGGATCGCAAGCCTGCGCGAATTGCACGAGAATCGCGAGATCGAGCGCATCATCGGCCAGCTCGGGCAGTGGCACATCGACATCGCCGACTGGGATCGGGTGCAGGTCGAGACGGTCACCGGCGAGAAGGAGCCGACGCGCTATGCGTGGCTGGTCGAGGGCAAGGGTGGAGAGAAGCCCTCTGAGAAGAGCGCAGAGAAGACGGCCGAATCCGAAGGCGAGGAGGAGAAGTCCTCGAAGCGGAAGGATTCGGGCATTGTCGAGGCCGCCAACGTCCCCGGCGTCGTGCGCGCGCTGCTCGAGGTCGGCCGTCGCGGCATCGAGGTGAAGCGCTTCAAGGGGCTGGGCGAGATGGAAGCCGAGCAGCTCTGGGAGACCACGATGGATCCCTCCCGGCGCACGCTCGTGCGGGTGACGCTTGAGAGCGCGAGCGAAGCCGATGCGCTGTTCACGCTGCTCATGGGCGAGGACGTCGAGCGTCGTCGCGCGTACATCGAGAAGCACGCGCTCGAAGTCAAGAACCTCGACGTGTGAGAGCCGCGCGCGCCTTCGCTCGCTTTGGCGGTGCGCGTGGCTGGAGCGCCGTCGCGATTCACTCGCGCGGCGCTCCTCCAGAGGGAGCCGCCGCAGCGGCGACCGCGAAAGACGCCGATCACTTCTTCTTGAGAAGCTCGTCGATCGCCGCGCGGATCGCGGCCTCGTCCTCTGCATGCAGCCCGGTCTTGAAGACCTTGCCCTGCTGGTCGATGACGGCCACGAAGGGGATGCCATTGATGCCGAAGTCGGGGTTGAAGACGTCCTTGCCCGACATCGCGACCGTCCACGTCATGCCCATGTCCTTCATGAACTGGATGGTCTCAGCCTGCTCCTTGCTCACATCGCCCTTGCAGTCGACGCGCGCGCGGTTCTGGTGCGCGACGTAGCCCTGCGGGCTGGTCACACCGATGATCTCGACCTTGTCGGTCGGGTACGCGGTGCGCAGCGCAGCCAGCTTCGGGAAGCTGGCGATGCATGGACCGCACCACGTCGCCCAGAAGTCGACGACGACGACCTTGCCCTTCAGGTCGGCGAGGCTGCGCCAATCCGCGCGCTTGCCGTCGGGCTTGGAGGTCCAGGTGATCTTGAGGTCGGGAGCGGCGTAGCCGACAAGCTGACCGCGCATGGACGCGCCGTCGAGCACCTCGATCGTCCTGCTCAGCATCTTCTTCGTGCGCTCGTCCGCGCTCGAGAGACGGGCCTTGCTCGTCTCGAGCACCGCCTTGCGGGCGGTCTCCGCCTGCTCGGGCGTGCCGACGGTGCGCATGACTCGCACCCACACGAGCGCCGCGGAGAAGGTCTCCTGCGACGCATCAGCGGTGAAGCTCGAGCGCAGTGCGGCCAGCTTGGCGGCATGAGGCTTGACCATCGCGGGATCCGCGCGGTCGAGCATGAGGAGGAGCGAGCGCGCGGTCACGCCGTTGAATCCCTGGGCGAAGCCGGGGTGATTGAGCAGATTGCTGATCGCCTCCGAGTCGCGGCCCGGACCCATCGAGGCGCGCTGGACGGCTGCGGCAAAGCCGTCGCCGGTCGGCTGCTTGGCGCGGGCTGCGCTGGCGGCGTCGTACTCCGCCGACTTGGTCGCGCCCGCCATGTGGTAGAGCTGGAAGGCCGCGGTGAACGCAGCCGCATCGAGCGACTGAAGGTTGATCCCCTGCGTCGCACGGGCTGCGATCTCCTCGGTCTTCTTCTGGTGCAGCTCGAGGTCCTCGTTCGCGGGCAACTTGTCGATCGCCTCGAAGGCCTGCTGGATGCGCTTCTGGATCTCCTCGAAGGTCACGCCACCCGCAGCCTGGGTGGTCTGCTGCGCGTTCGGCAGCGGCATGGCCAGCACGGTTGCGGGAGCAAGGACCACTGCGAATCCAAGGGAAGCGGCGAAGAAGGTCTTGTTCATGGGTGTGTCTCTCGAAGCCGACAGGAAACCTCGCGATCCGACCGGACCGCTGGTACAAATGGCATCGGCCTTTCGATCCTAGGACGTGTGACAAACCGCACAAGAGGCCAGAAATGCCCTCCCGGAGGCGCCCAGGCTCACTTTCGGGCGAGCAGCTCGTCGATCACGGCACGGATGGCGTCCTCGTCCGCGGAGTGCATCCCCGCCTTATGGACCTTTCCGTCCTGGTCGAGGATCGCGACGAAGGGGATGCCGCGCACCCCGAAGTCCGGATTGAAGACGTCTTCCTGGGTCATCGCGACCGTCCAGGTCACACCCATGTCCTTCATGAACTCGAGGAGTTCCTTCCTCTCGACATCCGGCTGGCCTTCGCACTGAACGGGCTTCCGCTTCTGATGCTGGACCGTTCCCTGCAGGCTGGTGATGCCGACGATCTCGACCTTGTCCGCCGGATACGCCTGCCGAAGTTCGGCGACCTGGGGGAAGCTCCCGACGCATGGGCCGCACCAGGTGGCCCAGAAGTCGAGCACCACGACCTTGCCCTTGAGATCGGCGAGGCTCTTCCACGGCGAGGAGCCGTCGGTCCGCATGACCCAATCGCAGGTCATCGCCGGGACGGGGAAGCCGATGAGTTCGCCGCGCGCGGCGGCGCCGTTCAGCGTCTTGTTGAGCCGCGTGAGCATCTTCTTCTCGCGCCCGTCCGCGGTCGCGAGCTTTGCCTCCACGCAGGCGAGCACGGCCTTGCGCACTGCTGCCGACTTCTCCTTCGGCAGCGCCTTCTGCGCCAGCTTGAGGTAGCCCTCCGACAGCATGGCGAGCGCGATCGGCGCGTCGGGCGTGAAGCGCGTGCCGAGCTTCTCGATGACCGCGGCGCGCTTGGCGAGGTCCGCCGCGCTCACCTGGTCGGCGAGCAGATCGAGCAGCATCGGCGCATCCTCCGTCGCAACCCCCTCCACGAAGGCAGGGTGATCGAGGATGGCCGTGAGCGACGCCTCGCCGCCACTGCGGACGCTGAGCATCGCCGCCTGCATGGCGGCCTGGAATCCCTTCGGCGTCGGCTCCTTCGCCTGTTCCGCGAGCAGCTTCATCATCGACTCGCGCCCCTTCCTCGACATGCCGATCACGGGCTCGAGGATCTGCATCTGCTCCGCAGTGAGGGTGGCGAGGTCGATCCCGTCGAGCGCCGCATCGGCCTGCGTGGCGACGTCCTCCTGGATCTGCTTCATTTCCTCCTCGGTCGGGTTCTCGAGCTTCTCGTACTTCGCCTGCAGCGCCTCGAAGAGACGCTGCACGCGCTGCTGAAGGTCCTCCGCGGTCAGCGGACCCTTTGCAGCCGGAACCGCCGGCGGCTGGACAGGCTTGTCCTGGAGCGTGATCGCGTTGGTGGCGGCGAGCGAAAGCGAGAGGATCGAGGCAACGAGCATGGAATCTCCTGTACAGCGGAACGGTATCCACTTCACGATTCGAAGGGAGGCGTACCCCTACCGCTTTTCGAGTTGCGCGCGACGCTGTGCGGCGATGGATCGCCAGGCGCGTCCTCCCTCAGCAAGCAGCGCCGTGAGCGCCTCGCGCTCGACGCGGCGGCGGCACTGGTCGACGGCATCCTCGGATGTCCACGAATTCGCGAGCTGATCGTCGCGAGACGATGCCTCGGCGGTCCCGTAGACGAAGCCCGTCCGCACATCGACGAATGCCACGCTGGCGGTCGAGTTCACGACGGCGCTCTTCGTGGGCGCAAGGCCGAGGGTCACCAGCCCCAGCGCGCCCGGCGAGTAGTCGTCGACCCGAAAGGTGGTGTCGATCGTGTAGAGCGCGAGGATGTCGGCGTGCAGCGTCGCGGCGCCCTCCCGCAGCGCGAGCATCGCGGCGTCCGACCCGGTATCCCTTGCCTCGGGAACGATGATCGCGGAAAGCCGCACGCAGGCAGCGACGTCGGGCCATTTCTGGAGACACTCGACGTCGGCCGGCACCTCGAGGTCGCTCGCCGGCACGATCGACACGCGGCCGCGCCGAACACCCGCGATCGACGACGAGTAGTAGTCGCCGCCTTGGATGCGCACGAGCGCGAGCGTCGCGGGCATGGGTGCTTCGGGTAGCGCGCGCAGCTTCTCCGCGATGCTGGGCGCCGTCATCTCGCCGATCGGCGCCGGCCCGCCCGGCGTGCGGTAGTAGGTCTGGCAGCCGGTCGCGGGGATCACGGACAAGGCGAGGAGAAGGAGGAGGATGGTTCGGCGGGTGTTCATGGACCGCGCGGACGCAGCCCGACCAGTACCCATTCCCAAGCCGTCCATCACGCGGATGACTCAACCGCCGTCGCGCACGCCGGCCTCGGCAAATCCCTTTCGGCGCAGGATGCATGCATCGCAATGCCCGCAGGGAGCGCCGCCGGGCATCGGGTCGTAGCACGAGATGGTGCGCCCAACGGGCACGCCAAGCTCGACCGCGAGCCTCACGATTCCCGCCTTCGACAACGTCTGGAGCGGCGTATGGATGCGGAACTGCGCGCCATCCTGCGCGCCCGCCTTGGTGGCGAGGTTCGCAAGGCGCTCGAACGCGGCGATGAAGTCGGGGCGGCAGTCGGGGTAGCCCGAGTAGTCGATGGCGTTCACGCCGATCCCGATGTCGCTCGACCCAAGCGTCTCCGCGAAGGCGAGCGCGAAGGCGAGGAAGATGGTGTTGCGCGCGGGGACGTACGTCACGGGCACGCCATGCGCGATCGACGATTCGTCGCGGTCCTTCGGCACGTCGATGTCGGCGGTGAGCGCGCTCCCGCCGAACGCGCGCAGGTCGATCTCAGCCACGCGGTGCTCGACGGCGCCGAGTGCGTGCGCGATCTCGGCAGCGCGGTCGAGCTCGACCGAGTGACGCTGTCCGTAGCGGAAGCTGAGCGCGTGGCAGGCGAAGCCCTCGCGGCGCATCCACGCCAGCACGGTCGCGCTGTCGAGGCCGCCCGAGAGAAGGACAACGGCAGGTTTCATGGGCGATTCAGGGCGGTTGCGTCACACCGGGCTGGGCACGCTCTCGAGCAGGCGCTGCATGATGCGGCGCGTGGTCATGGTGTCGCCCTGGTGCATGTAGGTGCGGCTGATCACGCGATGCGCGCACACGGGGAGCACGTTCGAGACGATGTCGTCTGGTACGCAGTAGTCGCGTCCGGCGACGTACGCGGTCGCGCGTGCGGCGGCGGCGAGCGAGAGGGCGCCGCGCGGCGAGACGCCAACCTGCAGGTCCTCGCTGTTCCGCGTGGCGGTCGCGATGGCGATGATGTAGTCGACGAGCGACTGCTCGAGGCGCACGCCATCGACCTTCCGCTGCAGCTCGAGCACTTCCTCCGCTCCCATGGCGGGCTTGAGATCGGGCAGAGCGGTGCGAGCCGGCTGCTTCTGCAGGATGCGCGCCTCGTCATCGGGCGACGGATAGCCGAGCGAGAGCCGCATCAGGAAGCGGTCGAGCTGGTTCTCGGGGAGGAAGTACGTCCCCTCGAACTCGTAGGGGTTCTGCGTCGCAACCACCAGGAACGGCTGCGGCAGGTGGCGGACGCCGCCCTCGGCCGACACCGTCGCGTCGCTCATCGCCTCGAGCATCGCCGACTGCGTGCGCGGCGTCGTGCGGTTGATCTCGTCGGCGAGCACGACGTTCGCGAAGATCGGTCCCTCGCGGAACTCGAAGGTGCGCGAGTCCTGGCGGTAGATGCTGGTGCCGGTCACGTCCGCGGGCAGCAGGTCGGGCGTGCACTGGATGCGGCTGAAGGTGCAGCGGATCGAGCGCGCAAGCGCATTCGCGAGCACGGTCTTGCCGACGCCGGGCACGTCCTCGATCAGCACGTGCCCGCGGGCGAGCAGGCACACGATCAGGCGATCGACGGCCTGCACGTTCCCCATGTAGACGGAGACGATGTTCGCGCGAAGGGCCTCGATCCTGTCCTGCATGGCGCGAGTGTACCTCCCCTGCTTGCCTCGGAGCCCCTGCCGCGACACACTACGGGCGATGTCCGGCCCGACCATCCGCACGCAAATCGCCTGCACCAAGTGCGGATACGACCTCGAGGGACTCGAGGCACAGGCGAAATGCCCGGAATGCGCGCAGGACATCATGGTCACGCTCGCCGCGCGGCTCGACCCCGCCACCGAATCGCTCGCGCGCACGCGGGCGCTCGTGCGTGTGGCGTGGGGCGTGTATCTCGCGTGCATCGGCAGTGTCCTCGGATGCGCGGTCGCAGCGCCCCCGATCCTCGGTTTCGCCCTCGATTCAGTGGCTGTGCCGGCATGGCTCGCACCAGGCCTTCGCGGCGCCCAGTCGATCGCGCCCTTCATCGCGGTTGCTGGCACGTTGGCCGGGCTCATCGGACTGGTCTTCGTGCTGCCGTGGGAGCGCCGCCGCGCGATGCTCAGGGCACGCGTCATCGGCGGCGCTGGGTTCGCCGGCTGGGGCGCGATCGCGCTCATGACTCCCGGTTTCGATGCCGCGCTAGGGACGCTTGGTGCGATCGCGGCGGTCGTCGCGGCGCTCACGCCGCTCCTCCGCGAACTGGTGCCCTACTCGCGCATGTACCGGAGCGCACGCCATGCCACCCAGACGACGCGGGATCTCGTCATCGCGGCCGGGGTCACGCTGGGCGCGGGTGGGCTCGCGCTCTTCCTCGCGCGCACGGAGCCAGGGAACCGAGAGGTCATCCTGCTCGCCACCGTTGGCGCGTATGGAAGCGCCATGTTCCTGATGGTCGGGCTCTGCTACCGGCTGGCCAATGTCCACTGGGCGCTGCGCTCGGTCCGCCGACCACCTCCGAAGGTCGACGAGGTCCTGCGCTGAACGCCCCGAAGAGGCGCGTCTGCCAATACGGCAGCGCGCGGGACCGACGTTCCGCAGATGTCAGGAGCCCTGCCGCCGAACCGAGCGGAGTCCCGCCGCACAAGCCCATTCATTACAGTCGCTTACGACACGCTTGCAGCGTCTGGTGCTGCTCTGGCTCGACACCTTGGCGCGGCTGAACCTCTGGCACGACGTTTGTATCCCGCGACACCCCGTTTGGAGCGGCGGGCCACCCCAGAGGCGGCCGCCGCAGTCAGTGAACCACCGAATATTCGGAGAGCGACCAAGATGTCCGCCAAGGAACTTTCCTTCGACAACGAAGCCCGTAAGAGCCTGCTGACCGGCGTTGAGAAGCTGGCAGCCGCCGTCAAGAGCACCCTCGGTCCCCGCGGCCGCAACGCCGTGCTCGACAAGAGCTGGGGTGGTCCGACCGTCACCAAGGACGGCGTGTCCGTCGCCGAGGAGATCGAGCTCCGCGACAAGGTCGAGAACATGGGCGCCAAGCTCGTGAAGGAGGCCGCCTCGAAGACCTCCGACGACGCGGGTGACGGCACCACCACCGCGACCGTCCTCGCCGAGGCGCTCGTGAAGGCCGGTCACCGCCAGATCACCGCGGGCGCCGACCCGAACTCGCTCGTGCGCGGCATGAAGAAGGCCGTCACGGCGGTCGCCGCGCGCATCACCGAGAGCGCCCGCCCGGTCGACAAGGTCTCGGGCGGCATCGCGTCGGTCGCGACCATCAGCGCGAACAACGACTCCGCCGTCGGCAAGATCATGGCCGAGGCGTTCGAGAAGGTCGGCAAGGACGGCGTCATCACCGTCGAGGAAGGCAAGAGTCGCGACACCACCATCGACGTCGTCGAGGGCATGCAGTTCGACCGCGGCTACCTCAGCCCGAACTTCTCCACCAACACCGAGCAGATGACCTGCGAGTTCAGCAAGGCGCTCGTGCTCGTGTACGAGGACAAGATCGACTCGCTCGCCAAGTTCGTGCCCTTCCTCGAGAAGGTCATGGAGGCGAAGAAGCCGCTCCTGATCATCGCCGAGGACGTGACCGGCGAGGCGCTCAGCGCGCTCGTCATCAACAAGCTGCGCGGCGTGCTCAACGTCTGCGCGGTCAAGGCGCCGGGCTACGGCGACCGCCGCAAGGCCATGCTCGAGGACATCGCGATCCTCTGCGGCGGGCGCGCGATCATGAAGGACCTCGGCATCGAGCTCGACAAGGTCACCATCAAGGACCTCGGCCAGGCCAAGAAGATCATCGTCGACGGCGACAACACCACGATCATCGAGGGTGCTGGCAGCACCGCGAGCATCAAGGGCCGCTGCGAGCAGATCCGTCAGGAGATCGCCAACACCGACAGCGACTACGACCGTGAGAAGCTGCAGGAGCGCCTGGCGAAGCTCGCCGGTGGCGTCGCGCAGATCAACGTCGGCGCGTCGAGCGAGGCCGAGCTCAAGGAGAAGAAGGCGCGCGTCGAGGACGCGCTGCACGCGACCCGCGCGGCCGTGGCCGAGGGCGTCGTCGCAGGCGGCGGAACCAGCTATATCCGCGCGCTTCCGGTGCTCGACAAGGTCCGCAAGGAAGTCAAGGGCGACGAGCTCGCGGGCGTCGAGGCGGTCGCAGAGGCGCTCTGCGTCCCGCTGCGCACGATCGCCGACAACTCCGGCGAGAAGGGCACCGTCGTCGTCGCCAAGGTCAAGGACCTCAAGGGCGACGAGGGCTTCAACGCGCTCACGCTCGAGTACGGCGACCTGCTCAAGCAGGGCGTCATCACCCCCGCGAAGGTCGACCGCACGGCGCTGCAGAACGCGGCGAGCGTGGCCGGACTCATCCTCACCTGCGACTGCGCGGTGGCGATCAAGCCTCAGCCGAAGGGCGAGGCGCCGGATGACCACCACCACGACCACGGCCACCCGGGCATGGGCGGCATGTTCTGATCGAGACGTGCCTCACGGATTCGAGGACGGACTCCCCGAATCCTGAATGGCCGATCCTCACGGATTCGAGGACGGACTCCCCGAATCCTGAATAGAGCCCGAACGACGCCTAGCGCTCAACGCACACGACTCAAGCAACACACTCACTCACGAGACCACACACCATGTCCGTCCGACCCCTCGAAGACCGAATCCTCATCAAGCCCGTCGAGCCCGAGACCAAGACCGCCAGCGGCCTGTTCCTGCCTGAGAGCGCCAAGGAGCGCCCGATGCACGGAACCGTCGTCGCCACCGGCCCGGGCCTCCTGCTCGAGAACGGCGAGCGCGCCGCCGTCGTCGTCAAGAAGGGCGACACCGTCGTGTACGGCAAGTACGCGGGCACCGAGATCGAGATCAAGAACGTGACCCACGTGATCATGCGCGAGAGCGAACTGCTCGGCGTCATGACCAAGTGACCGCAGCTAGACCTGCGAAAGAACGGAGTTTCCACCAATGGCAAACAAGCAGATGAAGTTCGATGCGGCGGCGCGCGCGGAGCTCAAGCGCGGCGTCGACCAGCTCGTGCAGGCGGTCGCGGTCACGATGGGCCCCGTCGGCCACAATGTCCTCTACTCGAAGACCTACGGAGGTCCCTCGATCACCAAGGACGGCGTCACCGTCGCCAAGGAAGTCGACCTGCCCTCGCCCTTCGAGAACATGGGCGCCAAGATGGTCCAGCAGGTCGCGAAGAAGACCGCGGACGTCGCCGGCGACGGCACGACCTGCGCGGCTGTGCTCGCGGGCGCCATCTACAACGGCGGCCTCAAGTACGTGACCTCGGGCGCGAACGCCGTGGCGGTCCAGCGCGGCATCAATTCGGCCGCCCAGGCCGCCTGCGACGCGATCACCGCGATGGCGCAGAAGTGCAAGGGCAAGTCCGACCTCGAGAAGATCGCCACCGTGTCTGCGAACCACGACACCGCGATCGGCAAGCTCATCGCCGAGGCGATCGACAAGGTCGGCGCCGACGGCGTATGCGAGATCGAGGAAGGCAAGACCGCCGAGACGACGCTCACCTACGTCGAGGGCATGGCCTTCGACAAGGGCTTCCTCTCGCCCTACTTCATGACCGATCCCAAGCGCGGCGAGTGTGTGCTCGAGAACCCGCTCATCCTGATCTACGAGAAGAAGATCTCGATGCTGCAGGACCTTCTGCCGCTCCTCAACAAGGTCGCGCAGTCCGGCAAGCCGCTCATGATCATCGCCGAGGACGTCGAGGCCGAGGCGCTCGCGGCGCTCGTCGTCAACCGTCTCCGCGGCGTGCTGAACGTGTGCGCGGTGAAGGCTCCCGGCTTCGGTGACCGCCGCAAGGCGATGCTCGCCGACATCGGCGTGCTCACCGCGGGCGTGTTCTTCGCCGAGGACCTCGGCCGCAGCCTCGAGGACGTCGAGCTCAAGGAGCTCGGCACCGCGAAGAAGGTCGTCATCTCGAAGGAGGAGACGACCATCATCCAGGGCGCCGGCAAGTCGAAGGACATCGAGGCCCGCGCCGCGCAGATCCAGGCGCAGATCGACCGCACCACGAGCGACTACGACCGCGAGAAGCTCCAGGAGCGCCTCGCCAAGATGACCTCCGGCGTGGCGATGATCTCCGTCGGCGGACCGACCGAGGTCGCCATGAAGGAGACCAAGGATCGCGTCGACGACGCCCTCCATGCGACCCGTGCGGCCGCGAAGGAAGGCTACGTGCCCGGTGGCGGCGTTGCGCTCGTTCGCGCGGCCGATGCCGTGCTCGAGGCGAAGAAGAAGGCGAAGGGCGACGAGAAGTTCGGCTTCGACATCGTCGCCGAGGCCATCACCCGCCCCTGCCAGCAGATCGCCGAGAACGCCGGCCATGACGGCGACCTTGTCGTCGAGAAGGTGCGCACTGCGAAGACCGCGAACTCGGGCTTCAACGCAGCCACCGGCGAGTACGAGGATCTCGTGAAGAGCGGGATCATCGACCCGGCGCTGGTGATGAAGACCGCGCTCCTGAACGCGGCCAGCGTCGCCGGCCTGATGCTCACGACCGACGTGATCATCACCGAGCTCAAGGACGAGACCCCCGCCGTCGAAGGCGCGGTCGTCTGAGAGATTGACAGGCACACACCGCCCGCACGCGGGAAACCGCGTGCGGGCGCTTCACAAGGGCTCGGTCGGCGAAGGCGAATGCCGCAGACCGTATGCCGCAGACCGTATGCCGCAGACCATATGCCGCAGACTAGGTGCTACTACGAAATCCTGTCGGTCGACAAGACCGCGTCGCAGGACGACATCAAGCGGGCGTATCGACGCCTGGCGATGAAGTGGCACCCTGACCGCAACCCAGGCAACGCCGAGGCGGAGACCGAGTTCAAGGCCTGCACCGAGGCGTATGAGGTCCTCTCCGACCCCGAGCGCCGCCAGCTCTACGACCGCCACGGGCACGCGGGGCTCCGCCAGAATCCCGGCCACGACTTCCGCTCGATGCATGTCAACGACATCTTCTCGATGTTCAACGACATCTTCGGGCAGCAGGCGGGCGGACGGGGCCAGCGCGGACCAGCGCGTGGCTACGACCTCGAGACCGAGGTCGAGATCGAGCTCATCGACGCCTACAAGGGCTGCGAGCGCGAGGTCGAGTTCAAGCGCCTCGACGTGTGCGAGCCGTGCTCGGGCTCGGGCGCGAAGCCCGGGTCGAAGCCGCAGACGTGCCCCGTGTGCGGCGGCCAGGGACAGGTCGCGCAGACCGGTTTCGGCGGCATGTTCCGCATGGTCACCGCCTGCCCCGAGTGCCGCGGACGCCGCAACGTCATCACCGACAAGTGCGACAAATGCCGCGGCCAGGGACGCGTCGCGACCAAGCGCAAGCTCGGAGTGCGCATCCCGGCGGGCATCGACGACGGGCAAGTCATTCGCCTCGCTGGCGAAGGCGAGCCGACGCCACCCGAGGTGAGCCCCGATGGCAAGGGCCCGCGCGGAGATCTGCACGTGGTCGTGCGCGTGTCCGAGGACGAGCGCTTCGAGCGCCGCGGGACCGATCTCATCACCGTGCATCCGATGGCGTTCGCGCAGGCGGCGCTCGGCGCCAAGGTGAAGGTCGACGGGCTCGATGGCGAGCTCGACATGGATATCCCCGCGGGCAGCCAGCACGGCGAGGTCATCGTGATCGAGCGAGCGGGCATGACCGCGCTCAACTCGCGCGGCGGGACCACCGAGCGCGGCGACCTCCACGTGGTGCTGCAGCTCGTGGTGCCCAAGAAACTCACGGACGACCAGCGCAGGCTGCTCGCCGAATACGCGCAGACCGAGAAGGTCGACGTGCGCGGCGGCGAGTCGAGCTTCTGGAAGAAGATCAATCCCTTCGGCGGCTGACACCCCGAAGTTGATGCAGGGAATGAGTCATGGCTGACGACAACGACATCGATCCCGAGATCCCCGCCGAAGGCGAGACGCAGACCGACGACCTGGCGCAGGTGGTCGAGAAGCTGCTTGCCGAGCGCGACGAGGCCTTCGCGGCCAAGCTGCGCGCGCAGGCTGACTTCGCCAACTTCCAGCGTCGCTCGATCGAGAACGAGGCGCGGGCGCGCGTGGGCGGGCTCGTGCAGCTCACCCGTGCGCTCATGCCTGTGCTCGACCACTTCGACCTCGCGCTCGCGCAGGATCATGCGAAGCTCACCGTCGAGCAGCTCGCGAAGTCGATCGAGATGACGCGCGCCGAGCTCCAGAAGGCGCTCGAGCAGAACGGGATCGCCCGCATCGATCCGACGCCGGGCACGCCGTTCGATCCGCTGCAGCACGATGCCGTCATGCGCCAGCCCGCCGAGGGCATCGCGCCCGGATGCATCAGCATGCGCTTCCAGACCGGCTGGCGGCTCGGCGAGAGCGTGCTGCGCCCAGCGAAGGTCGCCGTCGCGCCCGAGGCGTGATGCACAACAGCCATGCCGACGTACGAGTACATCTGCCGCGCCTGCGAGCACGAGTTCGAGGAGTTCCAGTCGATCAAGGCGGATCCGATCAAGGTCTGCCCGAAGTGCCGCAAGAAGAAGGTCGAGCGCAAGATCTCGACCGGCGGCGCCGTGATCTTCAAGGGCGGCGGCTTCTACGAGACCGACTACCGCAGCGAAGGCTACAAGTCAGCGGCCGACGCAGACAAGAAGGCGACCGAGCCGAAGCCCGACTCGAAGCCTGAGTCCAAGTCCGAATCCAAGTCCGAAACCAAGTCCGAATCGAGGCCGGAAGCGAAGCCCGAGCCGAAGCCCGAGCCGAAGCCGGATGCCGCGGCAGCCGCCGCCGAGAACAAGCGCATCGAGGCGCGCGCGACGCACCAGTCGCGCATCGGTCGCGGCGTTGGAAACATCGTCAAGAAGAAGGCTCCCGCGAAGAAGAAGCGCTGAAGTCGGGCGTACACTTGCGCCCATGCCTCTGCGCTTCAAGGGCCGCATCCTCGACCACCTCGCTCACAAGAGCTACCTGCCGATCTATATGAACGAGATCGCGCGGCAGCTGCGCGTCGCCGAGGAGGATGAGCCCGCCTTCGGCGAGGCGATCCGCCAGCTCGCCGAGGAGGAGAAGCTCGAGATCGGCAAGGACGAGAAGATCCGCCTGCCGCGCCTCGGCGAGGAGGCGACGGGCACCATCAAGATCACCCCGCGCGGCTTCGGCTTCCTGAAGACCGACGTGCTCTGCCGCGAGGGCGACCTGTTCATCCCCGAGGGCGAGACGAAGGACGCCGTGAGCGGCGATCGCGTGCGCGTGCGCGTCGCGCGGCGAGGCGACCGCTGGAACCGCGGCTTCGGAGCGACGCCGTCGGGCGCGCGCGACGATGTGTTCGGCCGCGTGGTCGAGGTGCTCGAGCGCGGGCAGTCGCGATACGCGGGCACACTGGTCAAGCGCGGACGCGAGTGGCTCGTCGAGCCGGATGGCCGATCGATCCGCGAGCCGATCGTGGTGCGCGACCCAGGCGCGAAGAATGCGAAGGAAGGCGACAAGGTCGTCGTCGAGATCCTGCTGTGGCCCGAGGAGGGCGCGCTGGCAGAGGGCGTGATCACCGAGGTGCTCGGCGAGGCCGGGCGACCTGACGTCGAGACCCAGGCCGTCATCGCGACCTACATGATCCGCGAGGTCTTTCCGCCCGAAGCCATCGAGCAGGCTCGCGAAGCGGCCGTCGCCTTCGAGCGGGCGACCCATGCGGCGACCGCGGGCGGCGCCTGGACCGATCGGGAGGATCTCACCGGGCGCTTCATCTTCACCATCGATCCGCCTGATGCGAAGGACTTCGACGACGCGATCTCGATCGAGCAGAGCGAGACCACGGGGCACTGGGAGCTTGGCGTGCACATCGCCGACGTCGCCCACTTCGTCACCCAGGATTCCGCGCTCGACGAGGAAGCCCGCGCCCGCGCCACCAGCGTCTACCTCCCCCGCCGTACCGTGCCCATGCTGCCCGAGACGCTGTCGAACGGCGTCTGCTCGCTGCAGGAAGGCGTCGCGCGCTTCACGCTGAGCGCGTTCATCACCCTCGACGACGAGGGCAAGGTCGTCGGCCAGCGCCTTGCGCGCACGGTCATCAAGAGCGCGAAGCGCCTGACCTACATCGAGGCGCAGGCGCTCATCGACGGCAAGCTCGACATCGCGCGGCAGCACGCGAAGACCGAGCCGAACTACACGCCCGAGCTCATCGATGCGCTCAAGCGCTCGGACAAGCTCGCGAAGGTGATCCTCGCGCGCCGGCAGGCCGCGGGCATGATCCACCTCGACCTGCCCGAGGTCGAGCTCGTCTACGACGATGCGGGGCACGTGATCGATGCGGTGAAGGAGGACTCCTCGTTCACGCACCGCCTGATCGAGATGTTCATGGTCGAGGCGAACGAGGCGGTCGCCCGCACCTTCGCGGGGCTCGACACGCCGCTGCTGCGCCGCATCCATCCCGACCCGACCTTCGGCGACATCGAGGAAGTCCGGCAGTTCGCGCGCCTCGCCAAGTGGCGCCTGCCTGACGAACCCACCCGCAAGGACCTTCAGGCGCTGCTCGAGGCGACGCGGAACTCGCCAGCGTCGCGCGCGATCCACCTCTCCGTCCTGCGCTGCATGTCGAAGGCGGTGTATTCGCCCGCGATCATCGGGCACTACGCACTCGCGAGCGAGCACTACGCCCACTTCACCAGCCCGATCCGGCGCTACCCCGATCTGCTCGTGCACCGCGTCGTGCATTCGTATCTCGACATCACCGACAACGGGCAGGATTCGGGCGGCGGCAAGAAGCGCCGCGCGCTCTCGCGGCAGCTGTCCGAGGATCCGCGCGTGCTCACCGAGGCGCAGCTGATCGAGCTCGGGCACCACACCAGCGACCGCGAGGTCGCGGCGGAGGCCGCCGAGAAGGACCTCCGCACGTTCCTCGTGCTGCAGCTGCTGCATGAGAAGCACCTCGGCGACGAGTTCGATGGCACGGTCACGGGCATCATGCCGAACGGCACCGTGTTCGTCTCCATCGACCGCTACCTCGTCGACGGCGCGATCCCGAGCCGCGATATGAAGGGCGGCGACGGGCGCATCGACCGCTGGAACCGCGACCAGCGCAGCGGACGGCTCATCGCCGGACGCAGCGGCGCGTCGATCGGGCTCGGCGACCGCATCGTCGCGCGCATCACCTCGATCGACCTGCGGGGCCGCCAGCTCAACCTGGAGATCGCGCGGTTCGGCCGCGCCGCCATCACCGTCGAGAGCGAACTCCCCGAGTCCGGCGATTCAGGCGCGCAGTTCGTCGGCGGCAAGCGCGAGTACTTCGAGCCGCGTCCGCGCGACGGCGGCAAGAAGGGCCGCACCGGACGCGACAAGTTCGGCCACAAGCCTGGCTTCAAGCAGGGACGCCGCGGGCGCAAGGGATAGGCAGGCGAAGACGCGCCTAGATCGGCCACTCGGAGAGGACCACAGCAAGGTCGCCCGCTCCGAGGGAACCGCTGCCATCGACATCAAGGACTGGGTTGATCGCGCCCCAGTAGGACAGGATTTCCGCGAGATCGCGGGCATCGACGACGCCATCACGGGTGACGTCGCCCTGCGTCAAGTCGAAGGGCGCCGTGAAGATGGGCGACTTTCTCGGTGCGGGCAGCGTGGCGTCGACGTGCGCATCGCGCTCGATCTCGGTCGCGTCGACGATGCCCGCGATCCAACGGTATGCCGCTGAACCGCCCTGCTCGACGCGCTCGAGGCGGATGCGATTGACGCCGAGCCCTGGCGAAGCTGCCTGCACGGCGCTGAGCGCGGCGATGGCAGGACACACGACGGGCGAGCCGAGCGCGACGTTCGCGGCGCGGACGACTTGCGCGCCAAGAGGCGCGAAGACAGGCGACGGTATGAAGTAACCCTGCACGATCTCGGGCTGGGCCAGGTACCCCGAGAGCTGGTTGGCGAGCAGAACGCGCACGGTCGTGCCATCGAAGCGCTGGAGTGCCGTCGCCTCGATGGCGCGCCAGTTCGCTCCCGCGATGAACTCCGCGTGCGCGATCGCGCCCGCCATCTCTGCGACGCTCACGGTCGGCTCGATGCCGAGCCCGGGGATCACGGCGGGGATCGGTGCGCCGGTGATCGAGTCGATCTCGACGAGCGCGGGATCATCGAAGTAGCCGACGCGGAAGGCGAGGATTCCGCCCTCGTAGAGCAAGTCCACCCGCTCGGTATCGGTGCGGCCGGTCTCGTCGCTGGCCGCAGCGACCGCCGCGGCGAAGTCGGTTCCCGCGTAGTTCAGCCGCTGCAGCGCGAGCTGCGTGGCCGTCCGCTCGTCGGGCGGCATGGGCGCCGTCGCGAGGTCGATCTGAACGCCCGTGTCGCGGTTGATCGTCGCGGTCGTGAACGTCGTCGCAGGATTGTCGGCGAAGTCGCCTTCGTAGACCCAGATACCGTTGCGCGTCCGCTGGCGGAGCGCCAACAGCTCCTGGTCGGGCACGATCGCACGGCATGCGGACGCCGCCGCCGCGAAGCCGATGTCGGCGCGCGCGGTTTCCGTCGTCGCAAGCCCGACGAGGGCTACGAGGGTGACGGGGGCGACGGGCGCCACAAGGCTTGCCAGGAGGATGGCTGGTTGGAATCGAGGCTGGGGCACGATCTGGTTCGTCCTTCGCAGATCGAGGACGAGCCTAGCACCACAGGCGCCCTGCACCAAGCGCCGAGCGAAACGCGCGCGCAGATCGAGCCTAAGTCCCTGCGAAAAAGGGCAATGGGGCGGCCGAAGCCGCCCCACTACCTGGAGCCATCAGTTCCGAGATTCCGCGTTCAACCCCAGTTGGAGATGATCGCAGCGACCTCGGCGGAGCCGACGATTTCGTTCCCGTCGACATCCATGAGCGGATTGAAGGTACCCCACGCGCTGAACACTTCCCCGATGTCGAAGGAGTCCACGACGCCATCGAGATTGAAGTCACCGGAGCGCATCGTCACAGGCGCCATTGCCCGGCGGAAGTTCCCACCACTGCCGCCACTCGCGCTCACGAGATAGTCAATCTCGAAGCCCTCGGCAGTGATCAGGTTGATCTTCCAGTCCAACGTGGTGCCGGCGTCCTCGATCTCGACTTCGAGACTGGCTTCGAGGATGCTTGCACCGGGATACGCCGATTCAGCCATCTCGACCGCCGCTGAAAGTTCAGCGGTGACCGAGCCCCAGTTGGCGCGAATTTCGGCAACCTTCTCCGCCTGACGGCCGACGGGCGAGAACTCGCCCGACGACAGGACTGCGTCGCCGCCAATGTTGACGATCGACGCCATGCCACTCTTGAGGTTGATGAGCAGGACCTCGACGATGTTGCCACCGTCCTCGGCCTCGTTCTCGAACCCGATCACGACCCAGCCCTCGCCCATGTGCGAGCTGGCCAGTCCGAGCGCCGCGACGATGACCGTCGAGGGGTTGCTCGGATCGTCACCGCCGTTGCCGTGATGCGGGATCACGTTGCCGGTGGCTGCGTCGATGTACGACTTGGTGACGCCATCGAAGTAGTCGACCTGGTAGGCCAGGATGCCCGCCTCGATGTCGTACTGGATGACCTCGGGATCCGTGCGGCCGGAGTCGGCGTTCGCCGTCGCCAGCGCTGCGGCGAAGTCGACCTGCACCTCGCCAAGACGATCAGCGATGGGCTGCAGAGCAGCGGCCGACTTCGGGTCCACCGCGTTGACATTCACGCGGATGAGCTCGCCCGTGTCGCGGTTGATCCGCGGCTCGTAGCGGGTGGTGATGCCTGCGTTGTAGAGAGCGCCTTCGTAGATCCACGTGCCGTTGCGGACGCGCTGCTTGATGCCGAACAGCGTGCCCTGCGGGGCGGCGGCGCGGGCGGCGTCGATGGCGGCGTTGAAGCCGATGTCCGCGGACGCCACGCTGGCGACCGACAGAGCGACAGAGACAGCGATGAACTTGCTCGACATTTCAACTCTCCTAAGGCTGAGCTATGTTGTTGTTCCCCGACGCTGGGACGACCGAGCGCCGAGACCCCCGGAAGCGCACGATGCCTTCCGTGCCTCCACAGGAACGGTGACTCCGAAGTCGGATACAAAGACGCGATCAAACTGCTGAAAATACCGCGGCCGCAGCGGTTTACGCCTGATGCCGCGACCTCGCCCGAACGTTTATCAGCCGATTGCGCCCGCAATCACGTTGCCGTGCACGTCGGTCAGCCGCATGTCGCGCCCACCGAAGCGGAAGGTCAGCCGGCGATGGTCGACGCCCATGAGGTGGAGCATGGTCGCGTGAAGGTCGTGGATGCGATACGGGCTCTCGACCGCGCGGTAGCCGAACTCGTCGGTGGCGCCGATCACGGTTCCGCCCTTCGCTCCGCCGCCGGCCATCCACGCGGTGAAGCCGAAGGGATTGTGATCGCGGCCGTTCGAACCCTGCGCGAAGGGCGTGCGCCCGAACTCCGCGCTCCAGACGACGAGCGTCGACTCCAGCAGCCCGCGCCGCTTGAGGTCGCGGATGAGCGCCGCGATCGGCTGGTCGACCGCATGCGCGTTCGACTCGTGCCCGGCCTTGAGGTCGCTGTGCTGATCCCAGCGATCGTGCATGGTGCGCGGGCAGGTGAGCTCGATGAAGCGCACTCCGCGCTCGACGAGCCGCCGCGCGAGGCAGCACTCGCGGGCGAAGGTGCGCGTGTGCGGATCGGGCGATTCGAAGCCGTAGAGGTCCTTCGTCTCCTTGCTTTCGCCGTCGAGCGAGGCAAGCTCGGGGACGGCGGCCTGCATGCGGTAGGCCAGCTCGTGATTCTTGATCGCGCTCTCGACGGCTTCCGACTCGGTCTCGTGCGCGAAGGCGCTGTCGAGCCGAGCGATCAACTGACGCTTGCGCGCCTGCGCGTCGAGCGCCTCGCGCGGCGTTGCATCGGCGATCGCCTGTCCCTGCGGGCGCATGACCGAGCCCTGGTGCCGCGCGGGCAGGAATCCCGCTGTGAAGCAGTCGAGCCCGCCCGGCGGAATCAGCCCGCCCTCGATCACGACGAAGCCAGGGAGATTGTCGTTCTCGTCGCCGAGTCCGTACGAGCACCACGCGCCCATCGACGGTCGCCCGGGAATGCCCGCACCCGTGTGCAGGAGGTAGTTCGCGTTGGTGTGCTCGCTGAAATCGCTCGTCATGGAGCGGATGACGCAGAGGTCGTCGGCGACGCCCGCGATGTGCGGGAAGAGGTCGCTCACCCAGAGCCCCGACTCGCCGTACTGGCGGAACTTCCACGGCGACGCCAGCGTGTTGCCGTTGTTGTTGAACTGCGTGGGCGCAGCCTTCAGCGGAAACGGCTTCCCGTTGTATTCGATGAGCTTCGGCTTCGGATCGAAGGTGTCGACCTGCGACGGGCCGCCGTCCATGTAGAGGAAGATCACGCTGCGCGCGCGCGCAGGGAGGTGGTTGGCGCCGAGCGCGCGCTCGCCGAGCATCGCCGCGGCATCGTCAGCAGAGGCGGTCCGCCCGAACAATCCTGCGAAGGCGAGCGCGCCGAAGCCGCCGCCGATCGAGCGCAGCGCGGCGCGGCGCGTGAGCGGTGCCGGCTGGAAGCGGCCGCAGTGATGGCTCGGGTGGTGCGTCATCGGAGGAACACGAACTCCTTCGTCGAGAACAGCGTGTGGGCGAGCGCCGCGTAGGCGGCAGCATCGCGATCGGCGTCGCCCTGCACTGCTGCGCGCTCCGAGACCAGGAACTCGCTGGCTGCCGCGCGCTCATCGGCGCGTGGCGCGCGCGCGAAGGCGGCGATCCACATCGACTCGATCCGCGCGTCGTCGGAGCGCTCCGATTGCGCCGCCAGCCGCTTGCCCCAGAACGCGGCGATCTCGTGGGCGAGCTCGCTGTTGAGAAGCGCGAGCGCCTGCGCGGGCACGTTCGAGGTGTGGCGCTTGCCGCAGGTCGTGGCCGGCACGGGCTGGTCGAAGGCCTGCATGAAGGGATCGAGGAAGTTGCGGCGGACGGCGATGTACACGCTGCGGCGCCCCGCTCCATCGACCGGTCCGCTGTGTCCGGGGCGTCCGCGTCCCTGCATATGCTCGGTCAGTCGCGCGGCGACGCTCGGACCGCCGACGGTCGCGTCGAGGCGGCCGCTCGCCGCGAGCATCGCGTCGCGGATCGCCTCGGCGTCGAGGCGACGGACCGCGAGCGGACTCCACGCCGCGGGCGGCAGCGAGTCGTCGTCCGCAGCGGCGCGATAGGCGCGCGTGAGCACGATCTCGCGGATGAGCTCCTTGAAGGTCGCGCCGCGGGCAAGCTTCGTGGCAAGGTGATCGAGCAGCGCTTGGCTCCACGGAGCAGCGCCGAGCTGGCCGAAGTCATCGGGGGTCTCGACGATGCCGCGTCCGAACAGCTTGAGCCAGATGCGGTTCGCAAGCGTGCGCCAGAGGTACGGCTGATCGGGGCTCGTGACCTCTGCAGCCAGCCGCAGGCGCCCGCTGCCGACGATGCCGGGATTGGCACGGGGCGCAAGGAACGAGAGTTCGCCGCGCGGCACGAGGTCGCCGTAGGCCCGTGGCGAGCCTCGCAGGTGGACGGGCTCGTCGAAACCGCCCGAGTCCTCCGCGACGAGCGCGCGAATCGGCGGCGTGCAGCCGCGAAGCGCATCGCGGGCGGCGACGACCTTCGCACGCGCGGACTCTGCCGCAGGCGCGATCAGGTCGACCGCGCCAGCGGTGCCATCCACATCCCACAGCTCGGACGCGGGCGGCTGCGCCTCATCGCTTGCAAGGACGGCATCGACCTCGACCCATCCGCCGCCTTCGTCGACGAGCTCGAGATAGGCGCGCTCGCCTGGGAAGCGCAGGAGATCGAAGGTCTCGACGCGCCAGTCCCATTCGCGGGGATCGCGCGCAGCCTGCGCAGCATCGGCATCGCCAAGCCGGCGGCGCATTCCCTCGAAGAGGAGCCCGTTGTTGGCATCGAGCCAGTAGTTGTCGATCAGGACTCGCACCCAGCTCGATGCACCGCGCAGGCGAACATGGAGGAATCGCTTCGATACGCCGAACGCGGGCGACCTCGCGCTCCCGACGAGCTGGGTGTCGAGCCGCGCGCTGTCGATCGTGCCGGATTCAGCGAGCCTGAGCGTGCCATCGGCTGCGCAGGCGAGGAGCGCACCGGATGCGCCGAAGGCCTGACCGGCGCGCGACCATGCCGCGCCGCCATCTGCGGCGTCGTCGACGCGGACCATGCCGGGAGCTGCGTCGGACGCGAGCGAACGGATCTGCTGCGAAAGTCCAGCGACCGCCGCCGCATCCTCGAGCGCCGTCCTCGCCTCCGCCGCGAGCGTCGCGGCGCGCGCGTCGGTATCAAGGAATGTCTCGACTCGCCGCGTGTTCCGCAGCGTGCCCGCGAGTGCATAGAAGTCGCGCGCGGGGATCGGGTCGAACTTGTGATCGTGGCAGCGCGCGCAGGCGATCGTCATGCCCAAGAGCGAGCGCCCGACGACGTCGATCGAGCCCGCGATTCGGTCGGCTTCGTCGAGGCGCACGTCGACAGGCGCGTGGGTCGCGGGCCCGAGGAACCAGTATGCGGTGCCGAGCGGCGCGGCATTGGCAAGGCCGAGCGCAGATCGCGGCTCAAGAAGGTCGCCGGCGATCTGCTCGGCGACGAAGCGTGCGGGCGGCAAATCGCGGTTGAACGCGTCGATCACATAGTCGCGATAGCGCCAGGCCTCGGGAATCTCGTAGTCGAACTCGTGGGCGAGCGTCTCGGCATACCGCGCGAGGTCGAGCCAGTGGCGCCCCCATCGCTCGCCGAACGCTGGGCTCGCAAGCGCGCGATCGACGAAGGCGGCGAAGTTCGCGTCGCTTGGATCGGCTGCGAAGGCGCGCACATCGGACTCGCTCGGCGGAAGCCCGGTGAGGTCGAACGACGCGCGGCGGAGGAGCGCGGCTGGGTCGATATCGCGTGCAGGTGCGGCGAGGCCGGAAGCCTCGCGCGTCGCGAGCACGAAGCGATCGATGTCGCTCCGCGGCCAGGCGCCATCGCGCACGCTCGGAGCAACCGTTGCTTCGAGCGAACGGAACGCCCACGGCGCCGTGAACTCGGCGCCAGCGTCGATCCAAGCGCGAACCGCTGCGATCTCGGCGGCGGTCAGTGGCTCGTGCCCCTCGGGCGGCATGCGATCATCGAGCGCGCGCGCTGCGACGCGGCGGAGGATCTCGCTCGAGCCAGGATCGCCAGGGACGATCGCACGGTTGCCCGACTTCAGGACCGCGGTCGCGCCCTCGAATGTGTCGAAGCGGAGCCCGGCCTTCCGTGCGTCGGCGTCGGGTCCATGGCAGGAGAAGCAGCGCGCCGCGAGCACCGGGCGCACGTCTCGGTCGAAGTCGACGGCATGCGCCGCATCGGCCGCGGTGCTCGCCGAAAGAAGTGCGATCGCCAGGCGGCAGCGCATGAGCCGCAGTATCGCGCGGCGGCGAGCGGAAGGGAAGCGCTCAGAGCGCTTCTGCGAGGAGATTCTGCATCGCGCGGAAGGCGCGGTTGGCGATGATCTCGCGGTAGAAGAGCCCGTTCGCGTGATCGTGCGCGTGCGGATTGGTGAAGGCGTGCCCCGTGGCGCCGTAGGCCACCACCTGCCAATCGGCGTGCGCGGCGGTCATCTCATTGGCGAAGCCGACCATCGCGTCTGGCGTCGCCATCGGATCGTCGTAGCCGTGCAGGGCGAGCACCTTCGCCTTGATCGACGCCTGCGCGCCAAGGCTCGGCGGCATGAACAGCGCGTGGAAGCCGATGGCGGCGCGAAGTCCTGGTGCGTTTGCCCGAGCGAGATCGAAGGCGCAGAGCCCGCCGAAGCAGAAACCGATCACGCCGAGCCGCTCGGGATCGCCGCCCTCGACCGTCCGCGCGGCGGCGACGGCCGCGAGCAGGCGTGCGCGCAGCGCGGCGCGATCCTGCACCCACGGCGTCATCAGCTTCGAGTTCTCCTCTGGCGAATTGCCGCGGCGCCCCTTGCCGTAGACGTCGAGAGCGAATCCGATGTAGCCGAGGTCGGCGAGCATGTGCGCCTTCGCGCGCGCGAACTCATCCTGCCCGCCCCACGCGTGGGCCACGAGCACGACTGGCCGCGGCGATTTGGAAACCTCGTTCGGATAGGCCAGGTATCCCTCGAGCTCCGTGCTCCCATCGACGTAGCCAAACAGTCCCGAGCGCGCTGGAATCGACATGCGCGGGAGTGTACGAAATCACACGGATGCCTCATCTCGAATCATGCAGGTCGGTGGCGCGCGGGGCCGTCGTGGTGCCGAGAACGTAGCCATCGCGATCGACGTCGCCGGCCCCTGCCTACCAAGGCTGGAGGCGCGACATGCCTGGAGCGAATGGCCTAGCGATCACTCCGATTTTCAGCCAAGTTGTTTGACATTCAACGACTCCGAGATCACAGTGGATCGGTTCCACTCGGGATTCACAACGGATGCGTCCTGGGTCTTGATCGGTTCCGCCTGAATTCCTGGGGTGTCCAACATGACCGCAAGGCTGATCTGCGCACGCGCGCTTCTCGCGATCCTCGCTCTTTTCACCGCGGCTCCGGTCTTCGCGCAAGCTGGCGGCGTTTCGTACGCCCCGACGGGCGTCTGGGAGATGCGGGTTGGCGGCTCGCTCGAGGGTGCGCGGGTCAATGGCATCGCCTACGTTGAGTTCGACTCGCAGGGGGGCGTTGCCGGCTATTTCATGAGCCGACTCACTGCCGAGGTTTTCGATGTTCAGGGCACGTGGCTGCCCACGGGCAACCGCTTCATGGGATCGATCGAGGTCGAGGCCGACGGCGTGCCCGTAGCATCACTCTCCATCGCTGGCTCTGCGCGTCCGGGCCGCTCAATCGCGGCAAGGCTCACCGATGACTACGGCAGCAGTGTCTCGCTCGCAGGCAAGCCTCTTGTCGCGATGCCGAATCTCGCGGGGAACTACTCCGGAACACTTCAGCAATACGGCCTGGTTGGCTCGATCTACCTGACGCTGACCGCGGATGGAAATGGGGCGTACATCGTGCAGGGCACGCTCTACTTCAATGGGGGCTCATACAGCCTCTACGGCTATGTCCTCGTGACGCGGAGCGGCTCGTTCGTCGCCTACGTCAGAAATCTCACCTTGGGATATGACTCCGGACTCTGGGGCAAGTTCACGCCGAACTCGCTCTTCATCGGCAGTGGACGCAGCCTGTACGACCAGTCGCCCATGCGGGTCAGACTGTCCCGCAATGGCTGAACGCCGCGCACAGACAACGTCTCGCTGAGGGTGCAAGGGTGCCGGCAGTTCGCTCCTGGCGCCTGTTTGCCCGAACCAGAACGGAAGAGGCATGTGCCGATGAACCGCTCGCCATGATCCGCGGCTCGCGGCACGATCCGATTCGGGGTCTGATTCCATCCACCGTGAAGCGAAGCTGCCCTGAGATGGCAGCGGGCTGGATTCGAAGTACTGCGTGAACGAAGCCGGCTCGAGACCGGAGTGACCGTACGGAGTCGATCGCCGATGCGCTCCGTGCGACCGTGGATTTCTCGCTGGCATGGCAGATTCCGCGGAGACGTGCATCGCACCGTATACGACGCTTGATCTCCACGCACTCAAGCAGCGGACGCCCACGGCCGTTGGAGCCAGACCGCTGCCTCGGCATGAGTTTGGGCAGCTCGGGCTTGTTCCATGCGCGAAGTCGCTTTCGCCCTTCATGCCGGGTGACCTGGCGACCCCCATCTCATCAAGAACCTCATCTGGCAAAATCCGACGTGAAAGTCGGAGGGATGACCGCTCGGCTTCGTACTGTGCGCGTTCACTCAGATTCATCAAGGAGGGAAGGATGATGAAGGTCCACAGGAAGACCTCGGCGGCGCCGCATGCTCGCGCGCGCCTGCGCCGAGCCATCGTGGTGGCGACTGCCGCCCTGCTCTGCACGCTTCGCGTCTCTGCGTCGGCGCCGCCCGGGCAGACGCCGACGATGATGATCACGCCGCCCGAGCGCACCATGATGCGATACGGCGAGGTCGTCGCCACATGCGGCGAGTTCGCAGTGATCGGTGCGCCCGTCGACGGCGACCTCGGCGCGGGTGCGGGCGCGGCCGATGTGGTGCGGCTCTCCGTCCGCGCCGATGGCTCGTGGGACTGCAGCCACGTCCGCGGACTGCGATCGCTCGGCGAAGGCGATCACTTCGGCTGCGCTGCGGCGATGGCGCGGGATGGCGGGTTCTCTGCCCGTTCCGCCGTGATCGCGGTCGGCGCGGACCGCGCATGGGTCCGCTCCGGATTCGAGGGCGCCGTGTTCCTGTTTGGCGAGACCGACGCGACTCCGCAGGCCCGACTGACCGCGCTGATCCCGCAGCCTGGCGCTGAGTTCGGAGGCGCCATCGCGCTCGACGCTACAGCCACAACGATGGCAATCGGTGCCCGGCGCGAGGATGTCGAAGGCATGCTCGACTGCGGTGCCGTCCACACCTTCGCCCGCGGCGCGATGCCGTCAGCGGCCTCTGCTCTGCGCGCACGCGGATCGGGAGACTGGCGCTGCATCCAGTCGATCGTTCCCCCGAGCCCTGCCTTGAGCCTGTGGTTCGGCAGCTCGGTTGCGCTGAGCGATCGCTGGCTTGCCGTCGGTGCGCCTGGCGCGCGTATCAACGGCTCACCTGGAGCAGGGTGCGTGCACGTCTACGAACGCGATGCCTCAGGGCTCTTCATGCTGACGCGCACGCTGTCGGCGGCAACGCCGAGCAGCCACGCCTGGTTTGGGTCCGCCTTGGCGATCGATGGAGCGAAGCTCCTCGTCGGCGAACCGCGCGCCATGCAGTCTGGAGTGCGCTCGGGCGCGGCATGGATCTTCGATCTCGCTGCACAAGAGCGGCCCCCCGTTCGCCTCGTGCCACAGTTCGGATCGAACGCAACGGGCGCAAGCATCGGATTTGGCGCGTCGGTCGCGATGGATGCCCGGATGATCGTCATCGGCGCCCCGGGAATCGACGATGGCGACGGCACGGAGGACCGCGGCGGCGGCTTCTTGTTCCTGCGCGATGACCCTTGCGAAACGCCATCTCGCGTGCTGCAGAGCCACGCGCGGATACCGATGCTCCTCTGCGGAAGCGCCGCAGGAGTTGTCCGATCGGAAGCCGCTGGCGGCGGCCACGACGTGCGCGCCGCCCTGCTCGGTCATCTGTTCGTCGAGGAGGAGTCCGTTGGCCCGAGCCCGGGAGTCGGGCTCTATGCGATCGACGACATCACGCCGTCCGCTCAATCGATCCGAGTCGCTCAGGATCGGCGGGATACCACTTCTCGAGGGTCCGCTTCCAGTCCGGAACCCGCTCGCACTCGATGAAGTCCCGCTTCACTTCCTCGGCCCGCGGATGGTGCGATGCGAACTTGATTCCGAACTTGCGCATGCGGCGCCCGCCCGCACCCTCGCCGTGCAACTGCATCGCCAGATCGAAGTGCAATTCGAGCGCCTTCCGCTGCTCGGCCAAGGTCGGCGTCCGCGCGGGCTCGCCGCGCATGAGCGCGCGCGCCTGGGTGAAGATCCATGGGTTGCCGATGCAACCTCGCGCGACGCTGACGCCATGCACGCCCGTGTACGCGTGCATCCGGAAGATGTCATCCGCCGTCCAGATGTCGCCCGAGCCGAAGATCACGCGGTCGGGATAGCGGCTGCAGAGGTCGCGAAGGAACTCCCACTTGCCGGGGCCTAGGTACTTCTGCTCGACGGTCCTGCAATGGACGACCGCCCATGCGTATCCCAGCTCGTAGCACGCGGCGAAGATGCGCTCGAACCGCTCCGCCATCTCCGCGGTGTCGTCAAACGCACGGCGGAGCTTGACGGTGCACGGGATGCGCTGGGGAACGACCGCCCGGACCGCCTTCAGTATCTCGATGGCGTCGTCCGGGTAGGCAAGGAAGTGCCCGCCTCGGTTCGACTTCTTGATCTTCTTGACCGGACAGGCGAGGTTGACGTCGATGACGTCGTAGTTCATCTGGACAAGCAGTTCGCTCGCCCGCGCCATTTCGTCGGGAAGGGTTCCCATCACTTGGCCCGCGATCGGATGATCGTCGAGACCTGCGGCGACGTTGTCCTCGATCTCGCCCATCCCGCACTCGGTGGCGAGCAGGTCTGGGTCCTCCTTGCGGCGGCCTTTGCCACCGTTGATGAGGGTCCGATCGAGCAAAGCCTCCGTCACGCAGAAGGGTGCGCCGTGTCGGCGCGCGACGAGCCGCATCGCTCCGTCGCTGTAGCCTGCGAGCCCCGCCTGGAAGAAGGGTGCATCGAAGCCTGGGATGGTCTTGGGTATCCGAGGGTCAACCTGCCACGTGCGCGCGATCTCTGCGACCGGTCTTTCGATCGGGTAGTTGGGCAGCTGCGGCGGCGAGAGTTCGACCGACATCAGCTTGGGATTATCGCATGAGATCCAAGTACGGGATACCTGCGCGGGATGACCGGGCAGAGATCGGCGCACAGACGAGCCGCGAACGGCTCAGCGGCGACGGCGCGTGACGAGTCCGGCGAGACCAAGCAGCGCAATGGCGCCCGGCGCGGGGACGGCGATCGCGAGCTGGTCTTGAGCCATGTCGTTGGTCAAGCCGTAGATGTCGGAATTCAGGAAGCCGCCGACGCCGAGAGAGGCGACGATCTGGTTGTACCAGGAGGCCGACGCACCGCTCAGGTTCGCGCGGAAGGCGCCCGTGGCCAGCGAGAGCTGACCGAGGATGCCCTGCGAAGTCGTGGCAGTGAAGTTCTCGTGGGTGATTTCCCAGAGGACGACCTGGAACGCGGCGCTCTTGGCGTCACGGTCCGACTGGCTGCCGTTGACGTAGCCAGTGGTGGCGTTGATCCAGCGCGCGAAGAGATCACGAACGACCCCACCCTTCGCCGCACCCATCGGGCCAGGCGCAACGGGGCTGCTCGGAGCATTCTCCGCAGCGGTGATGTTGAACGTGTAGGTGTTGCCCAGGTTCACGCCCTGGTACACCTCGGTGCACCAGGTGAGAGTCTGGTTGCCGTTCGATTCGGTGAAGATGTGCTGCTGGGCGCGGACCGACCAGAGGGTCATCGACCCCGTCGAGTTCCACGAGTAGCCGGAGCTGAAGCCGCACTGTTCGTAGCGACCAGCGGCGTAACCCGACAGAGATGCGGTGAGCGCCGCTTCAGCGGATCGGTCAAACAGACCAGAAGCCGACACGAAGGCGACACAGCCAACGGCCAAAGCCGTTCCACGATACAACTTGTTAGAAACCATCCCTAAAAACCCTCCCAAAGGGTGACCAATGGTCACCCACTCCCTAGTTACCCAAGTCGAAGGTAGTTCAAGATTGGGCCGATCAAAGTCCATACGGCACAAATTGCCGATGATTGTTTGTAAGCCAAGACCCCTCCCCTGTTTACGATTTGGTCTCGGACCATCGCGGCGGAGCGACCGGAACAACCCGCACAGTCCGAATCGGTTATCGGGTTCGAGCGCACAGATGGACGCAGAGGGTCCTTCAGGCGATGACTGTCAGGAGGTCGGCTGCAGGCGCCAGGACTCGCACATGCGTGGCTCCATCGGCTCCTTGGAGCAGTCGATGTGCACCATGAAGAACCCACCGCGGTGCTTGCAGACGTTCGGCCACATCACTTCACGGTCGGTTTGAGGGATCGGAAGGCTGGCGACGTCCTCGACGCGGTGCCACTCAAGGCGCCCTTCGTCAAACTCGGAGTGCGGGATCTCCCCCGCTCGGATCGGTCGCGTCGCCTCGAACAGGAAGATCAACCAGTGGTCTTCGCCTTCGTAGGCGGTTTCGCTCACGATCGAGATCAGTCGGATCTCATCGGGGCGAAGGTGGACGGAGGCTTCCTCGCGGATCTCGCGCAGGGCGCAGTCGTGCGGACCTTCCCCGACTGTGATCTCGAGCTTCCCGCCGATGGGGGAGTACATGTCCCGGTTCGGCGGCTTCCGACGGTGCAGCAGCAAAAGCCGCCCTTCCTCGTCGTAGAGGTAGCAGAGCACCGCGATCTTGTAGGGCATCGCGCGCACATCATGTGGATTGCCCGTGCTCGGATCGGAGGGCGGATGGGAGGGCGGATGCGGAGTCACGCGCGGGCGACCGTCTCGAGGCGAGCGAGTCCGAAGTGGGCGAGGATCTCGCCGATCTTCGCCTGCGCCTCGCGAGAGGCCTCCGCCAGCGGCAGACGCACGGCGCCGGAGTCACGCCCGAGCAGCTTCATCGCTGCCTTCAGGGGAACGGGGTTCACGTCGAGCGAAAGCAGCCCCTTCGCCAACGGGAAGAGCTCGCGGTGAATCGTCTGCGCGCCTTCGAGATCGTTGGAGAGGAAAGCGTTGCACAGCGCCTGCACGCGACCGGGAAGCAGGTTCGATACCACGCTCACGACGCCTTGGCTGCCGCAGCCTGCGAAGGAGAGCGTGAGCGAATCATCGCCGGAGAGCAGCGTGATGTCGCAGCGCTGGCGGATCTCGCTGGCGCTATCCATCGAGCCCGTCGCCTCCTTGATCGCCACGATATTAGGGTGCTTGGCAAGCCGCGCGACGGTGTCGGGATTGATGGCGACGCCGCAGCGGCCGGGGATGTTGTAGAGCATCACCGGGAGCGGGCACGAGTCGGCGACCGTCATGAAATGGCGATAAAGCCCTTCTTGCGAAGGCTTGTTGTAGTACGGCGAAACCTGCAGTCCCGCGTCCGCCCCAAGCTCGAAGGCGAGCTTCTGGAGCTCGACCGCATGGCGCGTGCAGTTCGAGCCAGCGCCCGCGATCACCTGCATGCCACGCGCGTGCCCGAGTTCGACCGCTGTCTCGACGACAAGCCGATGCTCGTCCTCTTCAAGCGTGGGCGACTCGCCCGTGGTGCCGCAGGCGACGATGCCGCGCACGCCTCCATCGGCTTGGAAGCCGATCTGCTCGCGCAGGCGCGCCTCATCGATGGCGATGCCGTCGGAGGTGAACGGCGTGACGATCGCTGTGTAGCAGCCACGGAACTGGATCATGCCGCGATGTTAGCGATTCGCAGTCTTCGCAGCGGACATCGCCGCGGCCATCTCGGCGACCGCCGAGCGGAGCCCGACGAACACGGCGCGCGAGACGATCGCATGACCGATGTGGAGCTCGCGCACGCCCGCGATCCCCGCGATGGCTCCGACATTCACGTAGTTCAGGGCGTGCCCGGCGTTCGCACGCATCCCCGCCGCCTGTACCGCCGCGACGGCCCGGACCACCTTCGCATGCTCGGCGGCGGTCACGGCGTGAACGAGTCCTCCGGGATGGTCGTGGAATGAGTGGGCGTAGGGGCCGGTGTGGATCTCGCAGAAGTCGAAGCCCGCGCGCCCCGCGGCGGCGATCTGGCGCTCGTCGGCGTCGATGAAGGCGCTGACGGGGATCCCCGCCCCCTTCAGCCGAGCCACCGCCTCCTTGATCCGCGCCTCCTGGCCGGCGACGTCGAGCCCGCCCTCGGTGGTGACCTCCTGCCGCCGCTCGGGCACGAACATCGCCAACTGCGGCTTCAGGCCGATCGCGATCCTGATCATCTCGTCGGTCGCGGCCATCTCGAGATTCAGCTTCGTGCGGACGACCGCCTTGATCCTGGGCAGGTCTGCGTCCTGGATGTGGCGGCGATCCTCGCGCAGGTGCACGGTGATGCCGTCGGCACCGCCCGCCTCGGCCTCGATCGCGGCCTGCACGGGGTCCGGCTCATAGGTTCGGCGCGCCTGGCGGACGGTCGCGACATGGTCGATGTTCACGCAGAGTTCGGGCATCGCTGCTTGTCCCTCGAAGGGCCGTCAGCATACGCGCGACAGGTATACTCGCGCGCCGTGCCGAACTTCGACTCCAGCCTCGCCAAGCTCCGCCAGGACATCGTCGCCCAGGGCGACCGCGTCCTCGACATCACCCTCAAGGCCGTCGAGTGCTACTTCGATGGCGACCGCACCAAGGCGGCGCTGGCGATCGCTGCAGACGAGGAGATCGACCGCGTCGACGTCGAGATCGAGCGCGCCTCGATCCCCCTGCTCGCCATGGGCGTGACCGACGAGAAGTCGATCCGCTCGGTGCTCACGATCGTCAAGGTCAACAACGAGCTCGAGCGCGTGGCCGACTGCGCCGTCGACATCGCCGAGGCGGTCGGCAGCGAGGTGCCGCTTCCCGCGCGCATTCCCGACGCGTTCCGCGTCATGGCGAACTCGGTGATCGGCATGCTGCGCGATTCCAACCGCGCGCTCGCCGACGGCAACACGAACCTGGCCCAGCAGGTGCTCCTCTTCGACGACACCGTGGCGATGCTGAAGAAGCAGCTGATGATGTCGGCGCAGGAGCAGGTTGCTGCAGGCACGCTGCCGGTCGAATACGCGTTCCGCCTGCTGTCGATCACCAAGTCGATCGAGCGGATCGCCGACCACTGCACGAACATCTGCGAGCAGGTCATCTATCTCCACGCGGGGCTGATCGTCCGTCACCGCCCCGAAGGCTGGTCGAAGCCCCTGCCGCCGACGCAGTGACCGATCCGCCGCGACCGAAGAACATCGAGGAATCCCGTTGCTTTCTGCAGAAACCGAGCCTCGGATCACCGACGCCTTCCGTGCCTCCGGGCAGAGCCATGTGCTGCGACACCTCGATGCCCTCGCTCCACGCGAACGCGCTGCGTTCCTCGAGCAGCTCGCGGAGGTCGACCTCGCGCTGATGGCGAAGCTGATCGCCGGAGGCGGCGACGCCAAGACCGATCTCTCGAAGCTCGCGCCCGCGCCGTACGTCGCGCTCGGGTCGCCCACCACCGACGCGCGCGCCCACGGCGAGGCGCTGCTGCGCGGAGGCAAGGTCGCCGCGTTCACGGTCGCGGGCGGACAAGGCACCCGCCTCGGCTGGCGCGGGCCGAAGGGCACGTATCCGGCGACCTGCGTGACGGGCAAGCCGCTCTTCCGCGTGTTCGCGGAGCAGATCGCGGCGGCCGAGAAGCGCTTCGGCTGCGCGGTGCCCTGGTACATCATGACCAGCCCGCTGAACGATGCCGACACGCGCGCGTTCTTCCGCGACAACAACTGGTTCGGCCGCAACCCCGCCGACACCTTCCTGTTCCCGCAGGGCACGATGCCGTCGATCACCTTCGACGGGAAGCTCATGCTCGAGACGCGCGGCTCGCTCGCGGTGAACCCCGATGGTCACGGCGGAGCGCTCCGTGCGCTGCACGCGAGCGGCGCGCTCGAGGACATGAAGGGCCGCGGCATCGAGCAGCTCTCGTATTTCCAGGTCGACAATCCGCTCGTCCGCATCGTCGACCCCGTGTTTCTCGGGCTGCATGCGCGCTCGAGCGGTTCGTCGGGCGAGATGTCGAGCAAGATGGTCGCGAAGCGCGACGCCGCCGAGAAGGTCGGCGTCTTCTGCGACATCGCCGGCAAGACGGGCGTGGTCGAGTACAGCGACATGCCCGCCGAGCTCACGAGCTCGACCGATGCGTCGGGCAAGCTCCGCTTCAACGCGGGTTCGATCGCGATCCACGTGATCTCGGTGGCGTTCCTCGACCGGCTGACGGGCGGTGACTTCGCGCTGCCGTTCCACCGCGCGAAGAAGAAGGTGCCCTACTGGTGCGACACGCAGGGGAAGACCGTCGAGCCCGCCGAGCCGAACGCCATCAAGTTCGAGGCGTTCGTGTTCGACGCGCTCGCGCTCGCCGCGAAGAGCCTGGTGATGGAAACCGCGCGCGTCGAGGAGTTCGCACCGATCAAGAACGCGTCGGGCGATGACAGTCCCGCGTCGAGCCACCAGATCCAGTCGAACCGAAACGGTGCGTGGCTCGAGAAGTTCGGCGTGCGCGTGCCGCGCAAGCCGAATGGCGATGTCGACGCACGCGTCGAGATCCTCGCGGAGACCGCGCTCGAGGCAGACGACCTCGCCGACGCCGAGCTCCCGAAGGAGATCGCGGCGGGTGCGGAGGTCGTGATCTAGACAAACTCAGTTCGGGCAGAATCCCCAGCTCGACAGAAACACCGCGATGTCCTGTGCATCGACGCGGAGGTCGCGATTGACGTCCGCGGGCCCCTGCCCATAGTTGCCCCACTCGGTGAGGATGAAGCTGAGGTCGGCAGAGCTCACGAAGCCGTCACCGTTCAGGTCCCACGGGCACTCGCATGCATTTGGGATGCCATCGGCGTCAGTGTCGGGCTGACAGGTGTCGAGCACAAGGTCGCCGTTGCAATCGAGCGTAGGGTCGCCCGCGATCTGCAGCACGTCGGAGACCTGGTTCTGGTCGCAGTCGGCGCCGAGATTGAGCGACATGACCGCGCCCTCCTGACCGAGACGCCCAGGTGCAGAGACGACCAAGCGACCGCTCGCGAAGGCGACCGAAGCGCCGAACACGTCGTTTGCGGCTGGCTCCATGGCAAGGATGCTGGTCACCGGAATCCACTGGCTGCTCGGCTGACGCGCGAACACACGCGCGCGCCCGATCAGCGCCGGCGAGGTCGCCGTGCCGTAGCCGGGTTCGCCGACGACGATGGTCTCGGCCTCGATGGCAACATCCCAGCCGAAGTGCCCGCCGGCGACCGCGGTCTCTGGGCGCAGTTCGCCGCTGCGCGACCAACTGGCGCCAACGAAGTCGTAGACCTCGACCATTCCGCTCGCGCTGGTTCCATCGAGGGCGTCCGCACCGTTCGCGCCGATCGCAGCACGCGTGTTGCGGATCGCGATCGACCGTCCAAAGTACTGGCGGTCCGACGCACTCATCGGAAGCAGCGTCGACTGCAGCTGCCACGAACGGCCGTTGCTCGAATAGGCGTGCACCGCGCCGCGATCGATCGCTCCTTCGTCGTCGAATGGAGCGCCGATCAGCAGCCGATCGCCCTCGAGCGCGATCGAGTCGCCGAAGCGGTCACCCTGCGCGGGCGTCGGATTCAGGATGGTCTGCTCGAGCTGCCAGTCCGTGCCGACGAGCTTGTAGACGCTGACCGTGCCGGCGACGCCGCCGAGGGGAGCCCCGACTGCGAGCCGACCACCAGAGACGGCGACGGCCGACCCGAAGCGCGCGCCATCGGAACCCATACCGGGGATGAGCCGCTGGGGAAATCGCCAGAGGCCCGCTTCGCGGCGGTACACCCAGACCGCGCCCGAGTCGACGCCCGAGGCGTCGTGCCTGGTGCCGCTGACGACGAGCCAGTTGGCGTCGGCCGCGATGCTCTCGCCGAACTGGTCGCCGGCGGCGAGGTCGATCGGCTGCAGGCGCTCAATGAATGTCCAGCCGTCGACCTTGAGCTCGAAGCAATCGACGGCGCCCTGGTTCGACGCACTGCCGTCCGCGCCGCGCACGCCCACGGCGCAGACCGTCGGAGTCGCGAGCGCCACATCACCGCCGAAGACGTTGTACGGCGACGCCTGTGGCGAGCGAATGAGTGTCGGAAGCACCGCCGTATCGCCGACGGCGACCGGGGTCACGACGAGTGACGCGAGGATGAGACGGAAACAAAGCCTCATGGCAGACCTCGCTGCGATCACGGAGCCAGGCACGAACCCCAGCCCGAGATGACTTGGGTGAGATCGATCGCGTTCACGATGCCGTCGTTGTTCAGGTCTGCATCGCCCGCAACCGGGGGACCCGAGATCACGTTGCCCCAGGCGATGAAGACCTCGATGAGGTCGTCGACGTCGACGGCGCCGTTCAGATCGACATCGCCGCGGCACTGCTGGCAGTTGTCAGGGCTGCCGTTGCGATCTGCATCGGCAACCTGCCCCGTGGCGATCTCGATGGCGTCGTGGATGCCATTGTTGTTGCAGTCGACAAGGATCGGATCAGGAATCTGCAGTCCGAACGCCTGCCACTCGAACCACTGGTTGTTGGGATCGGGCACGCCGTGACGTCCGAGGATGTTGATCGAAGTCGTCGGCTTGATCGCCTGATTCGTCGTGAGCTGCATGAGCAGGATCCGGTTGTCGTCCCCTGCCTGGCTTCCAGCGGCACCCGGAGTGACGTAGTAGGCGCCATTCGCGGTGCTGAAGTTTCCGCTCGTGTTGAACGCGGGGAACGACGGCGTGGTCTGAAGCTCGATCTGCTGGTCGCAGGTCGCCTCGATCGTGAAGTAGCTGTCGAAGAGGACAGGGTTCGCCTTCGTGCAGGAGATGCCCTCGACGGTGTCGCCGCCTGAGCCGTTCTGATAGAGCCCACCGGGCGCTGAGATCGAGAACGTCCGCTCGGAGTTGCCAAACACGCAGATCACGGAAGCCGTCGGGTTGATCGTCTTCGCGTACACGCGCCAGCAGAGGGCTGTCGTGGCCGGATAGCCACCGCTTCCCGCGTTCTGGATCGGCACCAGCTCGGACTCAAGCCCAGCGAAGTCGAGATAGCGCGTCTGGCAGTCGTCGGGGATACGGTCGTTGTTCACGTCGTTATTTACGAGCTGCTCGTCGTCGGCGATGCCGTCGCTGTTGCAGTCGGTGATCGGGATCTCGCACGTCTCGGGGTAGCCATCGCCATCGGTGTCAGCGCAGCTTGTCGTGAAGCAGTTGGGGGCGCTTTCAAGGTACGCGCCTTGGACGTCGTTCGGGTCATTACCGCAGTAGACGGTACGGCCTAGCTGGCTGCGGATGGCGGAACCCTCGAGGTAGAGCGCGCCACCGTTCACCGCAGAGTTCGTCGTGAACACCGAGTCGGTGAGTACGCGGGAGCCCGAGCCACCCGTCTGGCGGATCCAGATCGCTCCGCCCGCCGAACCTGCCGCGTTGTTACGGAAGCGCCCCTCGTCGAGGAGTAGGGTTCCCGAGTTCACCCAGTCCACATTCACGGAGATCGCGCCGCCGTAGCGGCTCGCGGAGTTGTTCTCAAAGATCGTGGGCACACCGCCTTCTCCGTCGATCTGGAGGAGATCCGTGCTCTGCATCGCTATGGCGCCGCCGTCGATGCTGGCCAAGTTACCGCGAAAGGTCGACCGGAAGATTCGAAGCGTGCCCCGGTTGTTGCCCGGCCAGCCGAGCGCGATGGCGCCGCCGCGACCGTTGGCGAACGCGCGCAGATTCAAGAACTCGCAACTGGTCACTCGGACATCCGACTGGGCGCCGAGCACGAAAAGACCGAGGCCGACACCTTCACTACTGCAGCAGTCAGTCTTTGACATGTCTCGAAAGGAACAACCGCCGAAGGAGGCCGTCGAGTCCAATGCGTAGGCGCCGACTCCGTAGACAGATGGGCCGCAACAACCGCCGACGCCGTAGTCACGAAACTGACATCCAGTGATCGTCGCAGCGTCCTCGCGGGTAAAGAACCCTCCTCCGCGAACGGCGAAGTTGCGCGTGAAATCGCACCCCGTCACCATGATCGCGCCGCCCGCGTTGAAGATCGCGCCGCCCTCGGCGTTCGCCGAGTTGTCCGTGAAGTAGCAGCCGTCGATCACCGACGCGCTGTTCAGCAACCGAATGCCACCGCCCGACGCAACGCCTCCCGTCGCAACGTTGTTCGCAAACCAGCAGTCCTCGATACGCGGGCTGCCGTTCACCACATAGATGCCGCCGCCAGCCGACGCGCGGCCACGCCAGATGCGCAGGCCACGCACCACAGTCTGATTCGTCTCATTCAGCGTCGCGACGATGCAGCGCCTCGCGTCCTGACCGTCGATCGTCGCCCATGTGGTCGCGACATTCACGTCGTACACCACTGCCGCCTGCAGCGTGATCGCCTTGCCGAGCAAGTTCACTACTTCAGAGTTCGTCGAGGTGTAGTTACCCGGATAGACAAGCACGGTGTCACCGTTCGCCGCAGCATTCACCGCGTCCTGGATCACTGTCTTGATCTGGCCCGCAGGCGTGCCCGCCGGGGGCGCGTAGCCAGCGGTCGCGTCGTCCGCCGAATTGTTGTCCACATGCCAAGTCACCTGCGCATGCACATTCACACACGACACAACGGCGGCGATCGCCACGGCGAACCAACTGAGCTTCATCTTGAACTCTCCTCGTCGTCCGACTCACTCTGCCAGGGAACGCATGACCACAGAATCGCCCGCGAGAGTCGCGCGCAGGCATTGAGTCATGCGGAATTGAAGCATCTGCCATCAGGGTTCACAGACAATTCTCTGCGAAATTGTCCAAGAACTTCGTAAAGCTTGCACGCAAGCATCGTTGCATTCGCCGAGAATCGCAGGGACAGGCGCATGGCACACGCTCGAAGCGCAGTCTGCGTCTCAGGCTGCGCCCATGCCGGATCGGGCTGTACATTGCAGTCCGTGCAGGCGTCCCTCACCACCAACCTCAACCTTGCGCTTGCGGGTGACAACGCGGCCGCAGAGCGCGCATGGACTGAGGTTTACGGCGAGGTACGCGCCATTGCCGCGGAGGCGATCGCGCGTGAGACCGGCGCGAACTCCGTGATCGCGGATCTCCACCCGACTGGGCTCGTGAATGAGATCTTCCTGCGCATCGGCCGCCATCCGCCCCGCGCATGGAACAGTCGCCGCCATTTCTTCGGCGCCGTCGCGCAAGCTTGCGAACAGACGCTCATCGACCTTGCCCGTACGCGCAAGGCCCTCAAGCGCGGTGGAGGCAAGGCGCCCGTGCCGCTGACCTTCGTGGCGGGCGAACTCGCTGACGAGAGCAAGGCCCGCACCGCTGCGGAGTTCGGGCTTCCCGCGGCGCTCGCTGCGCTCGCCCGCGACTACCCGCGCGCGGCCGAGGTCGCGCGCCTGCGCTACATGCTGGGCCTTCCCAATGCGGAGGTCGCGAAGATCCTCGGGGTGAGCGAGTCGACCGTCGAGAAGGACTGGGCCTTCGCGCGGGCGTGGCTCCGGCGGGAATTGGATCGCGCCGAGTGACCAAGGGTACGGTTCGAGAAGCCGATTCCGCATGGATGCACGAGTGGAAAGTGCCGTGAGCCGTGAATCGAACCAAGACCCAAGCCGCGTGCAGGAGGCGTTTGCCGAAGCGATCGCGCTCCCGACGCTCTCGCGGCCTGCGTTCCTGGCGCAGCTCCGCGGCGAGAACCCTGCGCTCGCCGACGAGGTCGAGTCGCTCCTCGCCTACCACGCGCGCGCCGACGGACGCGGCGAGACCGACCCCACCACCTCCCTGCCAGCGACGCTCCTCGGAAAGATCGTCGGGGGCTGCGGCATCGAGCGGCTCGTCGGCTACGGCGGCATGAGCGCCGTCTATGCGGCAACGCAGGAGTTCCCCCGCCGCCGCGTGGCCGTGAAGATCGTGCGCCGCGAGCGGCTCGGCGCGAGCGCGCGGCGCCGCCTGCGCGTCGAGGCGGAGGCGCTCGCGCGACTCGAGCACCCGAACATCGCCCGCGTCTACGCGGCGGGCACGCAGCGGCTGTCGGACCGCGACGAGGACAGCGAGTCCCCCTTCATCGTGATGGAGCTCATCGATGGAGCGGTGCCGCTCAACACGTGGGCGAACGAGCGCAAGCTCGATCCCCGCGCGCGCATCGAGCTCGTCGCACGGATCGCCGATGCCATCGAGCATGCCCATCGCGCCGGCGTCATCCACCGCGACCTGAAGCCTGGAAACGTGATCGTTGGCAGCGACGGTGTCCCGAAGGTGATCGACTTCGGCATCGCCACCGTGCACAACTCGACCGTGACGCAGGCGACCGAGGGTCCGATGGGCACGCTCGCCTACATGAGCCCAGAACAGGCGCGCGGACAGCGCGTCGACACCCGGAGCGACGTCTGGGGACTCGGCGCGCTCCTCTACGATCTGCTTGCGGGCGCGCCACCCTTTGATGCAGAGGACAACTCCGTCGCCGCGCACATCGACCGGCTCCTCCACGAGACGCCCGCTCCGATCGTGGCGCACGCACGTATCACGTACGGCGCCGATTTCGCCGCCGCCATTCCGCCGGCATGCGATGCCGTGCTCCGCAAGGCGCTCGCGAACGATCCCGAGCGGCGATACCGCGGCGCAGCAGAGTTCGCCGAGGAATTGCGGCGCCTGATCGCGGGCGAGCCGCTGATCGCGCGCCCCGATTCGGAATGGGACTCGCTCGTCCGCCTGATGCGCCAGCACCGCGCAAGCCTCAGCGCGGCTGCGGGCGTCTTTGCCGTCACCCTCATCGCGCTCGTCATCGCGCTCGGGCTCCTTCGACGCGAGCGCGAGGCAAACGACCGCGCGCAGTGGGCTGCGTACATCGCCTCGATCAGCGCAGCGAGCGCCATGCTCGACCGCGGCGACGCCAGCGCTGCGAACGACATGCTGCGGTCTGCGCCTGAGGAGCATCGGGACTGGGAGTGGTCCGTGCTCTCGCGGCTCTGTGACCAGACCCTCTGGGAGATCCAGTACCAGAAGGGCCAGCAGGTCTACGGAGTGAACTGGTCGCTCGACGGGTCGCGAATCGCTGTTGCGGCGAGTAGCCACGTCAGCCTGATCGACGCCCGAACGCGGCGCGAGATCTGGCGCACGCCGGATCCGAACCCCGAGCCATCGTGGCGCGTGTTCATCCTGCCGAACGGCGACACGATCGTGCGCTATCTCGATCCAGAGATGGTGCGCTTCGACCCGAACGGCAAGGTGGTTGCGCGCGGGCGAAACAATGACGCGACCGACCTCGCCATGAATGCCGCGCGGACACGGCTGTTCGCCAACGCTCCGGGTGGTGCCGAAGAGATCGATCCGATGAGCCTGGCGAGCGTGCGTCGCATCGCGATCGATCCGCCTTCGCCGGCCTTCGCCCGTGCGATCGCCGTGACTCCGAACGCCGACGTGATCGTCATCGGCACGATGGATGGCGATGTGATCGCCTTCGAGAGCGTGAGCGGGCGAAGACTCTGGTCGTGGACCGCAGAGCGGATCAACAACGGCCGCACCGCCGACGAGATCCGCGCGGTCGCGATCTCCCCCGACGGCCGCTGCGTGGCAGCGGTCTGCGCTGCAGGCGCCTTCGCGTTCCAACTCGCGGACGGCGCGAACCTCTGGTCGCTCCCTGCGGTTCAAGCGAACTACCGCGGGGTCACCTTCTCGCCCGATTCACGGGAAGTCATCGCCTCGGCATGGGCGGAGTCGGTTGATCGCATCGACGCCGCCAGCGGCAGGCGCATCGCCAGCATCACAGGCGCCTTCAGCCAGGTCTGGCAATCCGCGGTCTCTCCCGACGGTCAGTGGATCGCGGCCGGCACCTTCGAGATGCAGGTCAAGGTCTTCCCTGCGAAGGCGTCGTCCGATCCCGATGAATTCGTCCTTGATGGGACGGGCGTGGTGTCCGTCGCGGCCAGCGGCGACCGAGTGTTCACCGTCACGACGGCGGGGGCGCTCTACGGGCTGGGAACTGCACGCGGATCGATGCCTGAGCGACTCGCCACCGATCTGCATGCGAACGCCGTGCATGCGCTCCCGGATGGCCGGATCGCGCTGGCGCATGACGGCGGAGTCGCCTGGCTCACGCGCGACGGGAGCATCGAGCGGAACCAGCCCACGCAGGGCAAGCCTGTGCGCGTCGGAGCGCTCGAGCGAGGCGCGATCACCTCTGCACGTTTCGACGACGGCCGCCTGATCGCGCTTGATTCAGGCACGGGATCGCCTCGTTGGCAGGTCGATGGCTTCAAGCCTGGCTCCGCCGCGGGCGTCGATACCGGCGAGCCTGGCCGCGTCTTCCTGACGCGCGGGCTGGGGGGGACCTTCGTCGTGCTCGAGACGAAGACCATGAAGGAGGAAGGGCTGCTTCCTCCCGTTGAGTTTGCGATCTGCGGCGCCCTCTCCCCGGATCAACGCACCCTCGCCATCGGGTCCGTCGCCCGCGCAGGTGAGGTCGCGCTGCTGGATGCACGGTCGCTGCGGCTTGAGCGCCAGCTCCCGAACCATCGCGGACCGGTCCGTGCCTTGGGCTGGAGCGCGGACGGCGCGCGGCTCGCAAGCGCGTCGAACGACGGGACCGTGCGGATCTGGGATCCCGCGACGGGCGTCGAAGTGCTGACTGCTTGGCGCACTCCATGCCGGGATCTCGCGTGGGATGAGAATTCCACGCTCTGGCTTGGCTGCGACGACGGCGTGCTTCGCGCGATTCGTGCGCGCGACTGAGCAACTAGTTCCCGCAGGCGCCCCAGTTCGAGAGCACGACGGAGAGATCGCTGGCGTCGATCACGCCATCGTGATTGACGTCACCGCTTCCGAGCGCATCGGCGCCACCCCAGCTGTTCAGCACGATGCCGAGGTCGCCACCGTTCACCTGGCCGTCGCCGGTCACGTCGGCCAAGCATCCGCACACCGACGCGCCGCCTTCAATCAGGAAGGGACCGCCGACGTTCCGCGGCGTATTGCCGCAAACGGCCGTCGTGCCTGCGAGGACGAGCGCGGTCTGCGGGCCGTCGTTGCGGACTCCGGCCGCGCCGATCACGGTGGCGTTTGCAGAGATCTCGGTGTCGACGATCCTCAGCAGTCCGCGAGTGCCAATATCCGAGTTCTCGAAGTGATGGATCGCGGCGCCATCGACGCCGGAGATCGTGCCGGTGATCGAGCAGTCCTGCAGGAGGAACGTGCCGCCCGCGGTCTTCCCGCCAACGGTCTTGAACGCACCGCCGTTGCCGCTTCCGATTGCACCACAGGAGTTCGCCGTGAAATCGCTGCTCCGCACGAAGCCCGCACATTCGTATGCGAAGAACGCGCCGCCGTCCGTGAGCGCTTCGTTGCCCGCAAACACGCACGCCTCGACCGCAGAGTCACACCGAAGCAGATACACCGCTCCACCGAAGTCCGCCTCGTTCTGCTCGAAGCGGCAGTTCTTGATCGTCGCTGCGGAATTCAAGCCATAGACGGCGCCGCCTACTGAGAAGCTCGCCTTTGGGAAGATGCGTGAGCCAGCGGTACCGTTACGGAAGACAAGGTTTGCAACACCCGCGGTTGCGGGCTCGCCGCCAGTGAATCGGACGATCGATGTCGAAAGTCCGGCGCCGTCGAGAACCGTGGCGCCACCCCGCGCCCCCTCGATGCGAACGTCCTTTCCGTTCAGCGAGAAGGGCTCGTTGTATACACCGGGGCTGACGATGACCGACCTCGTTGCTCCTGCGGGTACCGAGTCAATCGCTGCCTGAATTGTCGGATACTCACCGGGAACTGTGATGATGCGCGGGCGAATCTGCCCAGTCAGCTGCATCGCGCAAGGGCCCGAGCACGAGAGCATCGAGGAACTCTGGCAGAAAACGCTACCAGCTGCGATCGTCTTGATCTCGTAGGTTCCAGGCGGGAGCTCGAACTCCAAGGGCCCCCATGGACCGGTCGAAGTCGGAAGTGCTGCCGTCACTGAACCGCTGATCGAGCCCGACACGCTTCCGCATGGACCAGTGAACTGATTGGCGGGTATCTGGTTGTTGCCAGACAGCCGCAGCGTTGCAGGCGTGCTGAGCGCGAATTGAAGCCGGGTAAACTCGGTCTGGGTTCGGTACGTAGAAATGAAGCTGCTGCAGGAAGTCGAGAATGAGTCGCCTTGGATTGAGATGCACGCCGCGTCGGGCACCGACTGTTCGATACGAGTATCGATAGGAACGTGGCACCCGATGCAAGGGCCAGAGAAGATGTAGTAGCCAGGAACACGCAGCGTGTTCACGCTTCGCGCACCTTCCCATCGCACCAGCGTCGCTGCCGGCGCTTGATTGACCTGCAAAAGCCTCGCGGGCCCTTCGCTCGAGCCGCATGAATTGAACACGCGGGCCACGAACACGGCCCCGTGGTCATTCGGCTGCACCGTCCAGACGAGATCCTGACCCGTTCCCGACTGCACGATTTCGCCATTTCGAATCCATTCGACGATGGTCCCGGTCGGAACGCTCTCCCCGAGCGGAATCGTGAGCACTTCACCCGGCATCGCATGGATGGTTCCTGACGAACCACGGTGATAGAAGTGCCCGCGGCCAGGCTGGTTGACCAGCATCGAGGATATCTGCGTCGAAAGCACTGCGCCCGTGATGCCAATTGCGTCGACCTGATAGGTACCTGAGAACGGGGGCGCCGAAGTCAACTCCAGTTCGGGGGCGGCGCCACCACCCAGCGGCTCGGACCACATCGAGACGATCATGAACTCACCGCAGTAATTCACCAGAGCGCGGCGAAACACATAGCTGGACGCCCCTGGCACCGGATCGGCTTGGATTCGAACGCCGCACGGAAGATTCTCAACCGTCACCGCGGAGAATGCGTGGGCGGCAATCAAGCCCCCGAAAGCCACCCAAATCAACCACTTGCGCATTGCGGCATCAAATCACAAGTTCGCGCCAAATTCAAGATTGTTCATCGGCCTAGCGGGCCTCTGACTCGGCCAAGCTGCCACACGGGCGGAGGGCTCGTTGTGACGGCATCGGGTGTTTCCGTTGAATGTGCGGAACCACTCGCATCGGCGCGTCGCGGCGGCATATCTCCTGATGTGGCGCACCGACCCGCGCCCATGAACTAGAGGTGCTGAGATGGCTCAATCCCGCCGACTTTTCGACGCAAGTTTCTCTTTGGCAGCGCTTTGCGCGCTGACCATTTCGCACTTTGGCTCCGCGGCGGATCTTGCAGTGCCGAGCAAGGCGTATCCCACGATCCAAAGCGCGATTGATGCAGCTGCCGTTTCCGGCGACCGAGTTCTCGTCGCCGCTGGAACCTACGCCGGCAGAGTCGACTTCCGCGGAAAGGCCGTCGAAGTTGTCGGCGCGGGTGCGGGCGTGACCTTCCTCGAGCCGGCTCCAGGCGGCGAGATCGTGCGCGCGACCTCAGGCGAGCCCGTAGGTGCAGCGCTGCGCGGCTTCACGCTGCGCAACGCAACGGCGGGCGCGGTCGATGTGATCTCGTCGGCGCTCGAGGTCTCGGACTGCGTCGTGCGCGACTGCCACCGCGCGAACAACGCGGTGCGTGGCGGCGCGATCGGGATCGAGGGCCACGCGGCGCGCGCGACCTTCGCGCTGCTCCGCTCGACGATCCAGGACAACACCGTGTCGAGCGGGATCGGCGGCGCGGCGTTCATCTGGAATGCCGATGCCGTGATCGAGGACTGCATGTTCCTCTCGAACGCCGTCGAGGGGCCAAATCTCTGGGCTGGGCGATTCGCGCGCGGCGGTGCCGTGGCAACCGAGAATGCAGCGGTCGCGGTGCGGCGCACCGTGTTCGACGGGAACGCCATCCTGACCAGCTTGGACATCGATACATGTGTTTGCTGCGGGTTTGCCTCCCAAATGGAGGCCGACGGTGGCCAGCTGTCCGCGCACTCGGACTGGACACAGCAACCGACCATGCTCGTCGAGGACTGCGTCTTCCGCAACGGGGCCGTCCGCCTCGACACCGTCTATACAGGATCCTGCAAGCTGTACGACTGGTCGCTCATCGCGATCTCGCGCGGCGGAGACATCGGCGTGATCGAGGCCGATCTGGAAGTGCGGCGGACGAGCTTCTCCGACAGCATCTCTCACGCGGGTACAAGCGCGCCACCGCTTGGCAGCCTTGTGAACACCGATACCTACGCGCTTGGCGGCGCCATTGGTCTCGACTACGGGGCGATTCGCATTGAGGATTGCACCTTCACCCGCACCACGACCGCCACCACGCAGGCTGGACCAGGGGTTGCCAACTACTCGACGGGCGGCGCGATCGACCTTGGCCCGGTTGGAACCTGCACGGTCCTCCGCTCGTCGTTCACCGATTGCGCAACGACAGGTCCCGCGATCGTCAAGCATGGAGGCGGCATCGCTGTGCGTGGCCCTACCGGAGCCGTCACGCTGGACGGCTGCACATTCGAGCGCTGCCGCTCCGGCCGAGGGGGCGGCGTATCCCTGCAGCGAGGCGGCAGTTCTCAGTCGACCGCAACTGTCCAGAACTGTGCGTTCCGAGCCAATTCTGCATCAAGAGATTTCGGCGGCGCGATCTGGTCAACCTCCATACCCACGTCGATCCTCGGCAGCACCTTCGAGGACAACGCCGTCGACACAACGCTGGGAACGGCTTTCGGTGGTGCCGTCTTCCTGCATGCGGCAGATCTCCTCATCGAAAACTCGGTCTTCCGTCGGAATCGGACTCTTGCGAACAGCGTGAGCGCATCCGAGCGGAACGCGCGCGGCGGCGCGGTCTACACCGACCTCGGCACGCTCACGATCCGCGCATCGACCTACGAATCAAACTCGGCCGAAGCGACGGGGGCATCGCCGGACGGAAGCCCTGTCACGCGACGCGCCGAAGGCGGAGCGATCTTCGCCGCACGCGTGCCCTTCATCATGCAGAGCTCGGTTCTCTCGCAGAACCGCGCGATCTCATCCAACTTGGCCTATGGCGGCAGCTGCTGTTGCGTCTACCTGCCTTCCATCGACCTGACCGATTGCGACTTCATGTCCAACGAAGTCTCGGGAGCACCCGACGGACGAGGCGGTGCGCTCTCATGGGGCGCCCTCGACAACACAGCAACGCTCACGAACTGCACGCTCCGTGACAATCGCGCCGTACGCGGATCTGCGATCGCGTGCTGGCAGCGCGGCGCGGACCTCGACTCGTGCCGCCTCGAACGGAACTTCGCCTCAGTGGCGGCGACGACCGTCATCAGCGAGTCAGCCGCCGCATGCAGCGTCCGAAACACGCTCATCTGCGGATCGGGAACCAACTGGGCCACGGGCCCCATGGCGGATCTCGGCGGAAACACCGTGTCCGCCACATGCACGGACTGCAACTCAAACGGCATCGAGGACGCAACGGAGGTTGCAAACGGCAGCGCGCCTGACTGCAACGCGAACGGCATCCCCGACATCTGCGACATCCTCTCTGGCGTCGAGCGCGACTCGAACCTGAACGACCGGCCCGACCGCTGCGACGCGGACCTCTCGGGCGACGGCATCGTCGGCGGCGCCGACCTCACCATCCTGCTCAACAACTGGGGCGCCACGGGCGCGAACCCCGCGGACCTCGACCGCAACGGCGTGGTCTCCGCATCGGATCTCAGCTTCCTCCTCGTGAATTGGATGTAAGGAGCACGCTATGGTGAATCTCTTCGTTCGTTGCCTTGCCGTCGCCACCCTTGCGCTCACACCGCTGGTGCACGCCGCAGATCTCGCAGTCCCATCGGCCTCGTACCCGACCGTGCAGAGCGCGGTGAACGCAGCGGTCGATGGCGATCGCGTGCTGGTGGCTGCAGGCATCTACAACGAACGCGTCGACGTGCAGCAGAAGGCGATTGAGATCGTCGGCGCGGGCGCTGCGCTCACCCGGTTCGTCGCGCAGACGCCGGGCAGCGAGGTCTTCCGGCTGCTCGGCCCGACCTCGGCACCGGTCGCGCTTCGCTCGCTTGCGGTCGAGGGCGCGGTGCATGGGGCGGTTTATGCCTCCACGACCGTGAGCGTGTCGAACTGCCGCTTCGCTTCATGCCGGAAGCCAGCCCGAGGCGGCGCGCTCTCGCTCGAGCTCTACCTGAACGGTGGCGCCACCGCCTCGATCGTAGACTGCGAGTTCACGGGCAACTCGACAGACATCGCCGGTGGCGCCGTCAGAACGACGGGCGGAGTCGCCACTCTGCAGCGATGCACCTTTACTGCAAATGACGTCCTAGGCAGTGCGGTTGTCATCCGCGGCGGCGGCGCCATCGAAGTCTGGCAGGGTTCGCTCGTAGTCCGTGACTCGACGTTTGATAGCAACCGTGCAATCACAGAACTCCAGCTGAGCGCTGCAGGTGACGGCGGAGGATTCTCAGTGGAGTCCCGGGGAGGCTCCATCCTCATGGACTCCTCGAATGCAACGGACTCACTCGTCATCGAGAACTGCACCTTTCGCAACGGCCGCGCCGAGTCGCGCATCACGATTGCCAACTCCGGCAAAGCCGTGTGGCAGACAGGTGCTGTCGCGCGTGGAGGCGCCGTCTACCTGAGCGGGACAGTTCCCGCGACACTGCGCAATGTTCTGGTCGAGGACTGTCTGGCGCTCGGCACCGGCAGCGGCTCGCCGGACGGACAGAGCTATGTGATCTGCTCGTCGTTTGCCGGCGCGATAGGCCTCGAGAACGCGGCGTATCACACCATCGAGGATGTCACGATCCGCCGCTGCGAGGGCAAGACCCAGCTCCTTGGCGGAGCTGGCACGGAAGGGCAGAATGTCTCCGGCGGCATGCTCGTCAACAACGGTTCGCTCACCCGAGTGACCATCGAGGACTGCAAGACCACGCGCGGCGCCGGCATGGGCGGCGGACTGCACGTCAATGTCTGGGACTGGACGGGCACGACCGGAACCGTCACCGCGACCGACCTCACGATCCGCCGATGCAGCAGCTTCGACGGCGGAGGCGCATGGATCCGCGGAAACTCCGTGATCATCCGCGGGACCTTCGAAGACAATCTCGCGACGTCAGGCGTGGGCGGCGGCGTGCACGCACGCGCCGGAAACCGCGTCTTCACCGACTGCGCTTTCCGTCGAAACGAGGGTCGCGGCGCAAACTCGGCGGCTGGCGGGGGCTTCTTCTCCGAAGGAACAGCCATGACGATCGAGCGCTGCGTGTTCGACGCAAACCGCGCGACCTGCACGCGCCTGCCAGGCGGCGCCTACGCCGAGGGTGGGGCATATGCGACGTACATGTCCGGAGGAACGCAGATCACCGACTCCCTCTTCCAGGACAACGTCGCCGTCACGATTGCTGATGGACCGTTTGGATCCATCGCACGCGGCGGTGCCATCTGGTCGTACTACTCGGTCTCGCTTACACGAAGCAACTTTGTACGCAATACCATCCGATCGATCGGACGAGGGGGAGGCGACTACGCGGAAGGAGGAGCGATCCGAACCTTCGCTGGCAATAGCGTGACACTCGATGGATGCCAGTTCGTCCAGAATGCAGCGGTTGTCGAGCACCCGACGGGGGCACAGGCCTTTGGGGGCGCCGTGATCACTGATGGGCCGCTGTCCGCAGTGGACTGCCTGTTTCAGAGCAATCAGGCGGACGGGCTCGGAAATGCGAACGGGAACTACAACACAGCGGGTGGCGCGATCTTCGCCGGCAACGCGATCCAACTCGTGCGATGCGACTTCATGAGCAATATCGCCTCGACTTCGGGGTCCAATTTTTATGGCGGCGGCGGCGCAATCCGGACGAATGCCGCGCCCTACTTTCCCATGAGCATCGCATGGTGCGATTTCATCGGGAACTCGACCAACGGCATGGGCGGCGTGCTGCAGAACTACTTCGCCTTCGGCTCGACTCCTGTCTCGGTTGGATTCGCACACTGCTCCTTCTCTGCAAACTCTGCGCCGCGTGCAAACTGCATTGCATCGGTGAGTCCAGCCGCACCCATTCCGCTGGCCCACTGCTCGGGATGCGGGCACGGCCCGAACGCGCTGGCGTTCGAGAACATCATCGACGCAGGCGGCAACGACCTGCGTGCGGCATGTATCGATTGCAACGGAAATGGGCTTGAGGATCCTGCTGAAATCACAGCGGGCCTCGCCGCTGATTGCAATGCCAACGGTGTTCCAGACACGTGCGACATCGCCGCGGGTCTCGAGTCAGACGGCAACGCGAATGGCGAGATCGATCGATGCGAGGCCGATCTCGACGGCGACGGAATCGTCGGCGCCGCGGATCTTTCCCTTCTGCTTTCATCGTTCGGACTTGCGAATGGCTCCCCTGCCGACTTCAACGGTGACAACCTTGTCACTGGGTCAGACCTCGCGTTCTTCCTCTCGCTGTGGGGCCAGTGACGACCGTGAACGGCTACCGCCCCGAGACCTCCATCAGCCACGCGATCTCCTCGTCGAGGTCGTCGCGGGCGACGCCTTCGTCCTCAAGGAGCTTGCGCAGCGCGCGTTCGAAGCGGTAGCTCGCGCGACGGGCGCGCGTCCGCGCCTCGGCGGCGGTGATGCGCAGCTGGAGTCCGATGTCGGCGTACTCAAGCCCGTCGAGGTAGTGACGACGGAAGACCTCCCACGCGTCGCCGTCGCCTTCCGCGACCAGCTCGCGCTGCGCGAGCGAGCAGGCGTCGCCAAGCAAGGCGCGGCTCCACGCGCGCTCGAAGCTCTCGAATGCGCTTGGCTCGAGCCCGATCGCGTCGACCGACTCGCAGCCCGTGCCGCAGGCGCAGCCTTCGCAGCCACCCGCGGACTTGCGCATCTCGCGCATCCGCTCACGTGCGTGGAGCAGGAGGCCGTTCACGAGCCAGCGGCGCAACGGCAGCGCGCTTTCCTGCCACTTCGCGAGATAGTCGCCGCGCGAAAGCCGCGTGACGAAGAACCCGTTCACAAGCGCGTCGGCATCATCGAGCGTGCGCAGCGTCGAGCCGAGCACATATGCGCGAAGCGGACCCGCGTAGCGGCGCATCACATGGTCGTGCACCTCGGTGCGCCCCCCCTCCCCCCGCGACAGCTGGGCGGCGATCCACGTGGCGTGCGTGGTCGGGAACTCGGCCTGGCTCATGCTGGCACCTCGACGATCGCCGAGACGGCGTGGCGGACATCGACGAGCTTCGCCTCGACATCGGCGAGCCTCGAGAACGTGCTCAGCCCGACCTCGACCACCGCGTCGATCGCCGTCCCCTTCGGGAAGTGCTCGGCGTGCGCGGCGGCGCCCCACCACTGGATGCGCAGGAAGCTCTCGCGCCCCTTCGGGCCCTGCTTCACCACGAGCTCGAGATGCTGCGGATTCGGCGACGCTGCGCTCGTTTTCCCGAAGATGCGCGCCTGCGTCACGACGGCGCCTTCGATCAGGAAGACAGGCTTGCGGTTGTCGCGCCCGAATGGCGCGATGCGCCCGATCTCGGTCACGACCGCAGTCGATCCGATCTCGCCGAGCAAGCACGCGCAATCGACGTCGAGGACAGGCTTCTGCTCATCCTCTGCGGGCAGCAAGCGGTCGCACTCCTCGACGAAGCGCTCGCGGAACGCGTGGATGCTCGCCTCATCGGACAGATGCACGCCGGCCGCCATCGCGTGCCCACCGTAGCCGGTCAGGTTCGCGCTGCACGATTCGAGCACCTTGTGGAGCTCGATGCCGCGCACGCTGCGCCCGCTGCCCTTGTACGCATCCTTGTTGCGGGTGATGAGGATGACGGGGCACGCATGGAGGTCGACCAGCTTCGAGCAGACGATGCCGACGATGCCGAGGTTCCAACCCTCGTCGTGGAGGACGATCCCGCGGGGCTTGCCGGGGATGCCGAGCGCGTCGAGCTTCGCGAGCGCGGACTCGAAGATCGCGCGCTCCTGCTTGCGGCGCTCGTCGTTGAGCGCATCGAGCGCGGCGGCGATCGCCTTCGCGCGCGCGCGATCGGCGGTCGTGAAGAGCTCGACGGCGTCCTCGGCGTGCCCCATGCGCCCGGCGGCGTTGATGCGCGGCCCAATGCGGAAGGCGACCTTCTCGGAATCGACGTCCGCCGCCTCGACGCGCGCCGACTCGAGCAGCGCGGAAACGCCTGGAATCCCCGTCGAACCGATCATCGCAAGCCCGCGGGAGACGATCACGCGGTTCTCGCCCTTGAGCGGCACCACGTCGGCGACGGTGCCGATCGCAGCGAGCGGCAGGAGCGACTTCAGCTTCTCGCGGAAGATCTCGGGCTGCCGCGCCGAGCCACACGAGACCTCGCCGAGCATCCACGCGAGCTTCCACGCGACGCCGGCGCCGCAGAGCTCGCCGTAGCCCTGCGCATCGCCGAGCCGCGGATGCACGACCGCGCGTGCGACGGGCGCCTCGCCCGAAGCCTTCAGCTCGTGGTGGTCGGTGATGACGAGCTCGAGACCGATCTCCCGCGCGATGCGCGCCTCGGCGATCGCCGAGACGCCGCAATCGACGGTGATGACGACCTCGATGCCTTCGGCGCGCAGCGTGCGCAGCGCGTCAGCGTTCAGTCCGTAGCCTTCCTCGATCCGATGGGGGACGTAGGTCCGCACCGCGAGCGACGGATCGAGGGTGCGCAGCATGTGCCACAGGATCGCCGTCGCCATCACGCCATCGACGTCGTAGTCGCCGTAGATCGCGATGCGCTTCTTGGCGCGGATGGCGTCGCAGATCGCCTCTGCTGCGGTCCGCATGCCATGGGTGACCGAGGGATGGGCGAGTTGGCGGAGATCCGGCCTGAGGAACGACTCCCTTGCATCCGGGTTCTCGATGCCTCGTGCCGCGAGCAGCCGGTCGATGATCGACCGACCTGAGCGCGGAACGGCACGTCCCCCCGACTCCTCCGCGAGAACCCAGCGCTTGGCAGGAAACTGCATGTCGCGAGTGTAGCGCGCGTTGACGGAGGACCCGAATGCCGCCCTGAAGCCCCGCTTTTTTCCATTTTCACCCTCGCTCAACCCACGCCCCCGCGTGACCGATTTACCCTCCGCTCCCGACCCGCGCGCGCGGGCGGAATCCGAAGGCGAGGCGAACATGTCGGGCAACTCCACGCGACGCTACAAGACCGTTCTGCTCTTCGGCGCCCCTGGCGCTGGCAAGGGCACGCAAGGCAAGATCTTGGGCAAGGTCCCGGGCTTCTACCACCTCGCCTGCGGCGACGTCTTCCGCTCGCTCGACATGGCGTCGGATCTCGGCAGGAAGTTCATGGAGTTCTCCTCGCGCGGCGAGCTGGTGCCCGATGAGCTGACGATCGAGATGTGGCGGCAGAACATGCACGCCCAGACCGTGCTGTCGATCTACAAGCCGAACGTCGATCTGCTCGTGCTCGACGGCATCCCCCGCAACGTGAACCAGGCGAAGCACCTCGAGCAATACCTCGAGGTGCTCACGGTCCTCCATCTCGTCTGCCCCGACATCGAGGCGATGGTGACGCGCATGCGCCGCCGCGCGCTCAAGGAGAACCGCATCGACGACGCGGATGAGAAGGTCATCCGCAAGCGCTTCGAGGTGTACGAGAACGAGACGCGGCCCGTGCTCGACTTCTATCCGAAGGGGATCGTGCGCGAAGTGACCGCGATGGGCTCGCCCGCCGAGGTGCTGCAGCACGTCCTCGAGGTCGTGGTGCCGATCCAGAACGAGCATTTCCGCAATCCGTTGTCTTGAGCGGTCGCGGCTGCGGCCGCTCCCGTTGTTTTGAGCGCTCGCGACTGGGCGCGCGGGCGGCTGCAAGCAGCCGCGAGCGCGCCTTCGCTCGCTTTGGCGGCACGTCGCGCGAGTGAATCGCGCTCGCCTCCTGGGAAAGCAAGCGAACTCCGATGTCGCCGCTGCGGCCGCTCCCGTGTTTTGAGCGCTCGCGACTTGGCGCGCTGGCGGCTGCAAGCAGCCGCGCGCGCCTTCGCTCGCTTTGGCGGCACGTCGCGCGAGTGAATCGCGCGCCGTGCTGGGATGCGCCGTGACTCGAGCGCTCGACCAACTCCGCGTACCGCCAAAGCAAGCGAACGCGAGCGCTCAAGATCAGAACGAACCGCGGATCTCGACCTCGAGCGCCTCGAGCGCGCGCTGGAGCCGCGCCCGCTCCGCGGATTGCTGGTCGCCGAACCGAGCGATCTGCTCGGCGATCTGGTCGAGCCGCATCCGATGGACGCGCACGAGGTCAGCGTCGCCATCGGCGAGCTGGAGCTCCATCAGCAGCTTGCGCACCGATTCGACCGTGACCGCGGGCTTCTCGGTCGCGCCTGAGTCGCGCAGCGGAAACTCGACCATCGCAGGCTTGCTGAGGAAGCGCTTCGACGCCATAAGTGCGCGAAGTTGGCGCTCATAGAAGATGAGCCCACCGCCACCGAGCATGACCTGCTGACCCGCCACGCCTGGAAGCACCGGATCGCCCTTCTCCTGCAGTTCCTCGGTCGAGCCGAGCCGCATGGTGAACTCAAGATCCTCGGTGAGCTGGCCTGGATCGGGCGCGTTGGCGGGGGCGACGGGAGCGAGCGCGTCCTTGCGGACGCGACGCACGAGCAGCTTGACCTCGACGCCGGGCGGCAGCGTCTGCACGGCATTCATGAGATCGATGGTCGACCGGAGTTGGGTGTCGTTGACGCGCTTGACGACGTCGCCTGGCTTGAGGACCTTCTCAGCGGGCATGCCCGGGACAAGCGCGGTGATGCGCACGCCGCCGTCCTTGTCGGGGAAGTTCTCCATGCGGATGCCGAGTGCGCCGCCGGGCGCGCGCAGGATTCGCTCGCGCAGGATGCCGACGAGTTGATGCCGAGCCTCCTCGCCGAGATCGGTGCGGAGCAGCAGCGCCATCAGTTCTTCCGCAGTCGGCTTTCGCTCGAGGATCGCCTTGCGGGCCGCGTCGCGCTCGGCGAAGGCGTCGGAATCGAGCGCGCGAGAAAGACGGACGAGTTCAGCCGGGACTTGGACCTTGGCGAGCTCCTCATCGCTCGGCAGCTTTGGCTGAGGCATCTGCGGCTGGACGATCTGCTGGTTTCCGTCCAGGATGATGATCGGGTTCTGTCCAGGCTGGGGCACCGGCTGCGGAACCTGCTGCTGCGCGGGTACGCCCTTCTGCTGCGGGATCCCCTGCACTGGCTGCGGCTTCTGCTGTTGCTGCAGCTGACCGGCCGCGGGAGCGGCGAGGAGAAGCGCGAGCATGGCAGGCAGCGGAAGCATGGGACTAGGTTAGCACGCGCTGGCGGGACGACGCGATTTCAGGTGAGGAAGACGCCTGTGATCGCACGGGTCCGGTCGGAGATCCAGTCGACCAGTCGGGTGGTGGCGCGGAGGAAGGGGACCGCCGGGATTCCAGCGAAATCGCCGTCGCGCGCGATGGGCGCGGCTGCTTCTGCGATGACCGCGGACATCATGAGCCAGGGAACGAGCGGCGCGACCTGCTCGAGCGGGACGGTCGCGGGCTGCGAGCGATATCCAGCGCTGAACGCGCGGAGGCGATCGGTGTCGAGGCCGATCTGCCAGGCATCCGGATTCTCACCGACGCGGTGCTTGAGCGAGAACTGCAGCGTCGCGTTGGCGACCTCGGCGGCGATGGCCTCGTGGCGCGCGCTATCGAAATCGATGATGGCGCCGAGGGCGACGCCGAACCAAAGGGTGTTGCCCGGGTGGTAGTCGCCGTGGCAGACGGACATGCGCTGGAGAGGTAGCCCCCGCTCGACGAGCTTCACCTCGATGCGCCCTAGATGCCCATCGAGGCTCGCGACGAACGCACGCACCGCATCGCGGTCGGCGCCCTGAAGGCGCTCGCATGCGGATGCGTCGGCCAGGAGGAGCGAGCGCCGGACGGCATCGATCTCGGAGAACCCACCCGATGGGAGCGTGCCGTTCTGCTCCAGCGGCAGAAACGCGCGATGCAGGCGGGCGAGGGCGATGCCCGCTTCGCGCGCCTGCTCGGGATCTCGCTCATAGCGCGCGCCCTGGACCCACTCGTACATCTCGTACAGGCTGTCGCCGAGGGCGAGGAGGGTGCCGCCGTGACGCATGGAGACGAGCGCCGCGACCGGAACGCCCGCCGCAGCGGCGCGGGCCTGCAGCGCGTGTCCCGCCTCCGCACGCTCGCGCGAAAAACCCGCGTTCTTCCGCTTCAGCATGAACTCGCCGCGCTCGGTCTCGAGCTTGAGCTTCGGCGCACGGCGGGAACCTCGGCGGTACTCGCGGATGTTGCTGATGACGCCGACGTCGTAGTGCGAAAGCACCTGCGCGACCTCGCGGGCGCTGAACTTCTCGCGCATGGCGTCCAGGGCGCTCTCGGGCGCGGGCACGCGGAAGTGGTCGTTGGACTCTTCGGACGGCTGCACGCGTCACTCCGCGTTGGCGGCCTGTTCCTTGATCCGGTCGATCGCGGTCTTCATCTCCACCACGCGGCGCGCGATCTCGACATCCTGCGACTTCGAGGCGATCGTGTTCGCTTCGCGGAGCATCTCCTGCGAGAGGAAGTCGAGCGTGCGGCCCGCAGGCTCCGCGTGCTTCGGCGAGATGACCTGCTCGAACTGGTGGAGGTGGCCGGTGAGGCGGGCGACTTCCTCGGCGACGTCGGAGCGCTCGGCGAAGACAGCGACTTCGCGCAGGAGGTCCTGCTCCGCAGCGGTTGCGCCGACTTCCGAAAGGAGCGAGTTCATGCGCGCGCGGAGGCGATCCTGGTACGCGCTGGTCGCCGCGGGCGCTCGTTCGCTCACGGAGAGGAGCGCGGTGCGGATCGCCTCGCCGAACTTCAGGAGCTCGCGGTGGATCGACTCGCCCTCTCGCGTTCGCATGGCGAGGACGCGGTCGCAGGCCTCGTCGAGCAATCGCGTGAGGACAGGGCGCGCCATGTCGACGAGCTTCTCGACGCCGTCGGTGCGGAGCACGCCAGGCACGGCGAGAAGGGCGCCGAGGTCGACGGTGGCACGATCGCGCAATTCGGCGGGAAGCGCGGCGAGCAGTGCCGTGAGCGCGCTGCGGGCAGCGTCAGGGTTGACCTCCGCGGCTGCGACGGCGCCGCCAGGGACGAAGCGGACGAGCACCATCACGCTGCCGCGCCCCAGCCGCTTGGCGACGGCTGTCTCCAGTTCGGTCTCGAGCGTCGAGAGCTCCTCGGGAAGACGAACGGTCGCCTTGAAGAAGCGGTTGTTGACGCTCTTCACCTCGACGGAAAAGCGGCAGCCTTCCGCTTCCGCGGCGGCCGAGCCGAATCCTGTCATCGAGCGAATCATGCGGGGCTCAGTGCGCGCTCACTCGCCGCCCGGTGCGGGGGCGGGAGCCGGTGCAGGAGCCGGGGCGGGTGCGGGAGCCGGCGCGACGGCCGAAGGAGCGCCGCCCGGAACCGGAGTCACGCCCTCGGGGAGCGGCTTCGGCTCCTCGGCAGGCGGCGTGGTCGTCGCGGGCTGCTGCGCTCCGAGCAGCGCCTGCTTCTCGGCATCGGTGAGCGGAATCGGCTGCGTCGGCGCGACCGGCGCCGGCTGCGTGCCCGTGTCGGTCGTCGTATTCGCGGCGGGCTCGGCGGCCGGCGCGTTCATCATGTTCGTCGTGATGTTGAGGCCGATCGCGAGCAGCAGGTAGATCGTGAACGCGGTGATGGTGGCCACCGTGAGCGCGTCGCCCGTGCGACCGCCGAATGCGGTATCGGCGCCAGCGCCGCCTCCGAACGCGCCGGTCAGTCCGCCGCCTTGCGGGCGCTGCACGAGCACGATGAGGACGAGGGCGACCGAGACGACGATGAAGAGAAGCGTGAGGATGGGGAGGAGCGTGGCCATAGGAACCCGATCTATCGGTCTAACTTGCACTTGCGGCCGCACTGATGATCGCAGCGAAGTCCGCGGCGACCAGCGATGCGCCGCCAACGAGTCCGCCGTCGATCTCTTCACGGGAGAAGAGGTCGGCTGCGTTCTTGGCGTTCACCGACCCACCGTAAATCACGCGGGTCTGCTCGGCGAATCGAGCACTATACATGTCTGAAAGGGTTTGTCGGACAGCGCGGTGCGCGGCTGCAGCGTCTTCCGGAGTTGCGGTGCGACCGGTGCCGATAGCCCACACGGGCTCGTAGGCGACGACGAGGGCGGAAAGCGCGGTTTCTGCGTGTCCCGCGAGCGAGCCGCGGAGCTGCGCCCCGATGATGGCGTTTGCGCGCCCCGCTTCGCGCTCCGCGAGGGTTTCGCCGACGCAAAGGACGGGTGCGAGGCCCGAATCCAGGGCTTGGGCGAGCTTGCGCGAGAGGATGGCGTCCCCTTCTCCGAGCCCGTGGCGGCGCTCCGAGTGACCGATAAGTACGCAAGTAGAACCGACGTCTCGGAGCATGCTGGCGCTGACCTGCCCCGTGAAGGCGCCCTGCTTCTGCGCGGAGCAGTCCTGGGCGCCAAGTTGGATGGCAGTGCCGAGTTCAGTGCGGACCGCGGCGAGGTAGGGAAATGGCGGGAAGACAGCGATGTCGACGCCGCGGGAAAGGCGCTCGCTTGTGAGCGCGACGGCGCGCGCGAGCGCAGCGGCGTCGACGGAGTGGAGGTTCATCTTCCAGTTGCCGCCGATGAAGGGCTTCCGGTGGGCCATGCCCGCAGCCTAGCGGAAAGGGTGCCTGGCACGTGCCGCGAGGTGCCTGGCACTAGCTGGCACGTGCCTGGTACCGGAAAGACACATGTCTCCGCCACGCTGGTGCCAGGCACGTGCCGTGAGGTGCCTGGCACCTCACGGCACGTGCCAGGCACCATTTCCCCTAGCCGCGCGGGACCGTGGGCGGCGCGTTTCACCCCGCTATCTTGCCACCTCAATGCCCGCGAACCGCCCCACCACCGCAGCCGACATCCGCAAGGCCTTCATCGACTTCTTCGTCGAGAAGGCCGGGCACACCTTCGCGCCCTCGAGCCCCGTCGTCCCGCACGACGATCCCACGCTCCTCTTCACCAACGCGGGCATGAACCAGTTCAAGGATGTCTTCCTCGGACGCGGCAAGCGCCCGTACACCCGCGCCGTCAACACGCAGAAGTGCATCCGTGCCGGCGGCAAGCACAACGATCTCGAGGACGTCGGCAAGGACACCTATCACCACACCTTCTTCGAGATGCTCGGAAACTGGTCGTTCGGCGACTACTTCAAGCAGGAGTCGATCCGCTGGGGCTTCGAGCTGCTCACCAAGGTCTACGGCCTCGACCCGAACCGCCTCTACGCGACGTGGTTCGAAGGCAATCCCGCTGCGGGGCTCGAGCCCGACCTTGAGGCAAAGGCGCTCTGGGAGTCGCTGCTTCCGAAGGATCACGTCCTCCCGGGCAACATGAAGGACAACTTCTGGGAGATGGGCGACACCGGTCCGTGCGGGCCGTGCACCGAGATCCACTACGACCGCATCGGCGGCGGCCGCAACGCCGCGCATCTCGTCAACTCGGGCGACCCCGATGTCCTCGAGATCTGGAACCACGTCTTCATCCAGTTCAACCGCGAGCCAGACCGCTCGCTCAAGCCGCTGCCCGCGAAGCATGTCGACACCGGCATGGGCCTCGAGCGCCTCGTGAGCGTCATCCAGGACAAGCGCTCGAACTACGACACCGACCTGTGGGCGCCCGTCTTCGAGGCGATCCGCGTGCGCACCGGCGCGCGCGCGTACTCGGGCAAGCTCGACGACCACACCGACATCGCCTACCGCGTGATCGCCGACCACATCCGCTGCCTCACGCTCGCGCTCACCGACGGCGCGACCCCATCGAACGAAGGCCGCGGCTATGTGCTGCGCCGCATCCTGCGTCGCGCCGTGCGCCACGGCCACCAGACCCTCGGCGTGCGCGGGCCGTTCCTCAAGGATCTCGTGCCCGCGGTCGTTGCCAGCCTCGGCGGCGCGTTCCCCGAGCTCGCGCCCGCCGCGAAGCGCGTCGCGTACCTGATCGAGGAAGAGGAGATCCAGTTCGGCAAGACGCTCGAGCGCGGACTTGCGCTCTTCGCCGACGCCGCCGCGCGCGTGAAGAAGGCGGGCGGCAAGCAGATCGCCGCCGACGACGCCTTCCGCCTGCACGACACCTCCGGCTTCCCGATCGACCTCACCCAGGTGATGGCCGAGGAGGCGGGCATGACCGTCGATGTCGCCGGCTACGAGGCGCTCATGGAGGCCGCACGCGAGAAGTCGCGCGCGGCAGGCGGTACCGAGACGGGCATGCACTTCCCGCCCGATGCGATCGCGAAGCTCGAGGAGCTCACGATCAAGCCGACAGACGACCACGGCAAGTTCGGCGGCAAGCCGACGAACGCCACGCTCATGGCGATCTGGAACGGCAAGAACTTCGATGAGTCCGTCGAGGCCGACAGCTCGGCGCTGCTCGCCTTCATCTTCGACAAGACCCCGATGTACGCCGAGATGGGCGGCCAGGTCGCAGACCACGGCTCGTTCCACATCGATGGCGCCGTCTACCTCATCGAGGATGTCCAGCGCGCGGGCAGCTATGTGCTGCACATCGGACGCCTGAAGCACGGACGCATGGCGTGCGGCGCGACCGGCCAGCTCATGCTCGAGCGCGACCGCCGCGACGCGATCCGCTCGAACCACAGCGCGACGCACGCGCTCAACCTCGCGCTGCGCGCCGTCGCCGGCGACGACGTCGAGCAGAAGGGCTCGCTCGTCGACGACGAGAAGCTGCGCTTCGACTATGCGGCCAAGGCACCCCTTTCGATCGACCAGATCAAGGACGTCGAGCGCCGCGTGAACGCGTCGATCACGGCGAACCTCGTGATCGACGCCCGCGAAGTGCCGCTCGAGACGGCGCGCAAGATCAACGGCGTCCGCGCGGTGTTCGGCGAGCGCTATCCCGACCCAGTCCGCGTGGTGTCGATCGGCGCGACCGTCGCAGAGCTCGTCGCGAAGCCCGACAACCCGAAGTGGAAGGACCTCTCGATCGAGTTCTGCGGCGGAACGCATCTCGGCTCGATGGGCGAGGCGAAGCAGTTCGTGCTCGTGAGCGAAGGTGGACTCGCCGCCGGCGTGCGCCGCGTCTTCGCGCTCACGGGTCCGCGCGCCATGGCCGCGCAGATGGCTGCGGACGGACTCATGCAGCGCATCAAGGACTCGGCGAAGCTCGACGGCGACGCGCTCGGGCGTGAGATCGCCGACATCACCAAGATGACCGAGTCGCTCGAGCTCGGCGCGGTCGCGAAGGCCGACATCGACCGCGCGCTCGAGCCGATGCGCGAGAAGGCGAAGGCCGCGCGCAAGCAGGCCGAGGGCGCCGCGCGTGATGCGGCGGTTGCGCAGGCGCGCGCGCTTGTCGAGCAGCACGCGACGATCGCATCGAAGCCGCTGGTCGCGATGATCAACGGCGCCGACGCGCCCGCGCTCCTCGCCGCCATCGACGCAGCGCGCGCGAAGCTCACCGAGACGCCGATCCTGTTCCTGTCACCTGACTTTGACGGCGGTAAGGTCGCCATCGCGGCCACCTGCCCGAAGAGCGCCATCGACAAGGGCCTCAAGGCAGGCGACTGGGTGAAGGCCGCGGCGCAGGCTTGCGGCGGCGCGGGCGGCGGACGCCCCGACACCGCGCAGGCTGGCGGCAAGGACCCGAGCAAGACGCGCGAGGCGCTGGACGCGGCGAGTGCGTTTGCGGGGAGCAAGGTGTAAGCACGCCTCGACGTACATCGTGAATCTGCCCGACTGAATCGGTAAGCTCTGCGTGAACCAACATGGCTTCTCACGCACGAATTCGCTTCTCGACGTATCCCAAGACCGAAGCGCCGCCGCATTTCACGGAGTCGCTCGTCCGGGTGTTCGCTCGCTGCTCCACGCAAATCTCGACGACAGCGCTTGAGAAGGGGCTCACGAGCGATGAAGTCTTGGCGAAAGTCGCACCGAATCTCGCGGGGCTCGGATTTCAGGTCGAACGCGGAAAGTCTGCCAAGGACCGAGTGGAGCGCCCCGTGTTCTTCGGAGAGAACGGGGAGCCGGAGCTGCGCTACCAGATTGATGGGTTTCATCCAGAATGGCGCTGTGGGCTTGAGATCGAGGCCGGACGTTCCTTCATGGGGAACGCGGTTTATCGCGATCTCGTTCAGGCGTCACTCATGGTCGACCTGGACTACCTCTGCCTCGCTGTACCGATCACTTACAAGTTTAAGTCGGGCGGGAAGACATCAGTCAGCAGAGATTACGACAACACCCGAGCCATTGCGGAGGCGATCTTCAGCCACAGCCGGATCCGCCTCCCATACCGACTGCTCGTGATCGGCTACTAGTTCTCCCCTGCCTGCCCGCCCCTTCTCTGCTCCGGCTCCACCCATTCCCAGCGCCGCTTGGTGCCCGCGCAGTTCGAGCCGCGCAGGCCCAGATTGAAGCCGTTGACCGCGATGGCGCCCGTGAACGCGCTGTGCTGGTCGGCATGGACGTTGCCCTTCATGACCCCGATCCCGTCCTCCGTGTGCCACATCGGGTTCGGGCAGTGCTTGCGCCGCGGCGTCCGCGGCGGGCATCGGTTCAGGATCGCCTCAAGCACGTCGCGCATCTTCATCGCGTAGATGAGCGAGAACGCGGGCGAGAACACGATCGTGTCGCCCGGGTACGCGAACACCGTGGCGTGGGCGCTCGCGTGGTACTCGTGGTGATCGGCGTACAGCTGGGTCGCCAACTGCGGGCGGATGATCTCGTTGATCACCCCATCCGCAGAGTAGCGACGGATGTAGTAGCGCCCGTTGCCCTCGTAGTCGACCAGCCAGGTCGTGTGTGGGATAGGAGTGCCGCGGCACTCGTCGCCACTACCCTCCGCGAAACCCTCCGCATGGCTCTCGCTCGAACCGTCCTCCGGCGCGGGCTGTCCTGATTCAGTGTCGTCCATCGTGATGCTCCTTTCCTCTGATCAGTTGATTCCAGGGGCGCCGCACGAACCACCCTCGGCTGCAATGGATGCGCGCAGCGTCGCCTCTGCACGGGTCATGCGCGAGCGTAGGGTGCTCTCCGCCACGCCCGACTCGCGCGCGATCTCGGCAACGGTGAAGCCGTCGAGGTGGACCATCACGAGCAACTCAGCGTCCGCTGCGCCAAGGCACTCGACGAGCCACTCGCAGATCTCTTCACGCTCCTGATTCCAGAGGGCACGCTCGTCGACGACCCCACGCGGAAGCGCAAGACACTCGCCGTTCATGCGGACTCCCGACTGAAACAGGACCGACTGGCGGTGCTGCTCGACCACCAGCATGTGGCGATGCGCGTCGATCAGCGCCGTGCGGCGCATGCGCTTGGCATATGCGAAGACCTCGACCTCGGTGGCGAAAGCGACCGAACCTGCGCCGCCCTTCTCGATGCGGTGGATGATGCGGTTGAGCGCGGCGTCGTATGCGTACTGCTCGAGCGGAGTTCGTTCGCACGCGGGCCACATGCTCATCACGTAGTACACATGCCAGAGCCCGAAGGACGGCGCGCCCCCCGCGAGGTTGCGTCCGCCCGTCACGCGCGAGAGTACGCTCCGCCGCCGCAGTGCCGGACGAGGGCGTGCGGACGTCCACCCGCCGCGCACCAGCCGCCGCTCGCCACCGCCATGTTCCGATCCGTAGAGTGCATCCTTCATGAAGAGGCTCCTTCCGTGATTTGGTCCCGCCAACTGCCGATCTTTCCAGCCACCGCATTCAAGCCCGCCGCATTCAAGCCCGCCGTCCAAAGCGAGCGCTAGTTCCGATGTCCCTGCCAGCCCTCCGGCAGAGTCGTGAAGAGGTCCACGAAGTCCGGCACGTTGGTCGCCGTACCCTCGAGGTCGTACTCCTCGGTGATCGTCGATCCAAGCCATGCCTGTAGCCGTCCCGCCGCCATCGGCGGGGCATGATGCGTCGCGATCTCGGTCGCGAAATTGATCAGGTCGTACACCCTGCAGCTCGCCTGCAGCATGCGCTGCCGCTTCACGCTCAGCGCCTCGATGCTCGCGAGCCCATACCTCGACTCGTAGTCGCCGACCATCTTGCGGAACGCGCGCCGACGCTGCGCAGCGCCATCGGTCGTCCCCCACGAGATCTTGCTGAGCTCGTTCTCCAGCAACCGCACCTCGCGCAGGCTCGCCCACGATCGCTGCGCACTCTCGAAGCGCTGCCGCATCGCTGAGAATCCATCGTCGTTCGAGTAGTGCGCCAATGCCCGATCAAGCGAGTGATGCGGATCCTTGCCGATCCGAATCGTGCTGCGGAACGCGGCTCGCATGCCAATCGCGCCATTCACGCAGACGAGCCGTATGAGCGCCACGTGGATGTGCGGCTCGCCGAGGCCATCGACAGGTACTTCGACGAAGAAGCGCTGCTTGAACTCGTCGGGCCCGATCGACAGCGATCTATCGCCGACCGCAGGCGTATGGAGCGACGACAACTTGCCGTCCGCATACGCGACGCCCGCGCCCGAGTAGTTGTCGATGATCTCGGCGGCGGCGTCACGCGGGAGCAGCGGTCCGTTCGGCGAGCTCACGGCCAGTAGCCGGCGAGGGCGCCCCGCCTGGCCCGG
>JBEGLX010000001.1:0-87447 GCA_041183345.1 Planctomycetota bacterium | reverse complement strand
GCCCCATGGCGATGCAGCGCGCGCTGAGGATCGCCAGCAGCGCATCGATGCGCGCGCGATCCTCGCCGGACTCCTCGAAGCTCTTGCCGTGCTGCAGCTTCTCGGGCGGCATCTTGCCGCCCTCGTCGATCGCCTGCGCGATCGTCTCCGCGTACTTCTGCGCGAACCGCTTGGGAAGCCCCCGCACGGCCGCGAGCTGCTGCGCCGTCGACGGCCGCTGCTTGACGATCTCGGCGAGGGTCTCGTCGGGCATCACGACGCGGTGCGGCAGATCCTCCTTGCGGGCGATCTCGTCGCGCAGCCGCGTCATCAGGCGCAGCGTCGGCACCTGCGCAGGCTTCATCGGCCAGCTCTTCAGCGTGCGGCGTACCTGCGACTCCTCGTCGAAGCGCGCGGGGATCTTCACGCTCTGCTCGCACTCGCGAAGCGCCCACGCGAGCGAACCGCGGCTCTCGAGCTCGCAGCGCAGGCGCTCCCAGACGAGCGGAAGGTAGCGCACGTCGTCGGCGGCATAGCGAAGCTGCGACGCCGACAGCGGCCGCGCGTCCCAGTTTGTGAACGTGTGCCCCTTCGACAGCTTGTGACCGGCGAAGCGCTCGACCAGCTTCTCGAGCCCAGCCGGCCACGGCATCTCGGCGAAGGCCGCTGCAACCTGCACGTCGAGGGTGTTGGCGGGCTCGCGCCCGAGCGTGCGGCGAACCGGCTCGAGGTCCTGCGTGCCCGCGTGCACGAGCGTCAGCAGCGACGGATCGGCGACCAGGTCGAAGATCGGCTTCAGGTCGGTGATCGCGAACGCGTCGACGAGCATCACGCGCTCGGTGGTCGCGAGCTGCACCAGGCAGATGCGCGGCCAGTAGCTTTCCTCGCCGATGAACTCGGTGTCGTAGGCGAACAGCCCCTTCTCGCGCACATGCGCGAGCGCCTCATCGAGCTGCTCCTGGGTGGTGACGAGCTGCGCATCGCCACGCGGCACCAGCTGGTGCTCGAGCGGCGGCGCGCCCGATCCGTCGTCGTCCTGTGCGGCGGCATGGTGCCGCTCGCGCTTCTTGCGGCGGTAGTTCAGGTTCATCGCGCGCTCGAGGTACGGTTGCGGACGGACTCGATCACCGAGGCGGCGACGTGCTCAAGCTGCACGGGCGTCAGGTCGGGATAGATCGGAAGCGCGATCGCCTCGAGCGCTGCGCGCTCGGAGTGCGGGAAGATGCCCTTCGTGTAGCCGAGGTGCGCGAAGCACTTCTGCATGTGGAGCGGCACGGGGTAGTAGATCTCGGTGCCGATCTTGCGCTCGGTGAGGTCCTGGCGCACCGCGTCGCGGATCTCCGCGGGCACGCGGATCGTGTACTGGTTGTAGATGTGGCGCGCGCCTGCGGGCGCAGCCTTCGGATAGCGCAGCGCGAAGCCGCCCGCCGACAGCGGCGAGCCCGAGTCGCGAGCCCCCGCCGCAGCGAACTGCGCGTCGTAGAAGGCCGCGTTCCGCTGCCGCCCCGAGCTCCACGCGTCGAGATGGCGCATCTTCACGAGCAGGATCGCGGCCTGCAGCGCGTCGAGGCGCGAATTCATGCCGACCTCGTCGTGGTAGTACTTCGGCTCCATGCCGTGATTGCGGAGGCGCATCATGCGCTGCGCGAGCGCCTCGTCGTTCGTGGTGATGATGCCGCCGTCGCCGAACCCACCGAGGTTCTTCGAGGGGAAGTAGCTGAAGGTGCCGATCGCACCGCGCGACCCGACGCGCGTGCCGTGCGCGTCCTCGGTGCCGATCGCCTGCGCGCAGTCCTCGACCACGGGCACGCCCTGCTCCTTGCCGATGGCGAGGATGGCGTCGAGATCGCACGCCTGCCCGAACAGGTGCACAGGCACGATCGCCTTGATGTTCTTGTGGCAGCGGAATGCGACGCGCGTCGACTCGGGGCAGATGTTGTAGGTCGCGGGATCGCAGTCCACGAACACCGGCTTGGCGCCGAGGCGATGCACGCTTCCTGCGGTCGCGAAGAAGGTGAACGACGGGCAGAGCACCTCGTCGCCCGCCTTGATGCCGAGCGCCTGCAGCGCGAGCAGGATCGCGTCCGAGCCGTTCGCGCAGCCGATCGCGAACTTCGTCTTGCAGTAGCCCGCCGTCATGCACTCGAGCTCGGCGATCTTCGGCCCGCCGATGAAGTACTGGCTCTCGATCACTTCCTTGACGACCGGCTCGATTTCGGCGCGGATCGTCGCGTACTGCGCCTTCAGGTCAAGAAGCGGGACGTTTACGGCTGCAGCGGTCGCGGTCGTCAAGATGGGCTCCAAACTGAGAGACTCGTTCCTCCGGACTACCGGAGACCCACCATTGTGCCGAATTTCGCCTGCTTGGGGAACGCCCGAAACCCGCTGTTTCAGGCACCCGCGTCCTGCAGCGGGCGATGTCCCGTCCCCGTCGAACCGAAGCCTCCCGCCCCTCGGGCGGTCTCCGTAAGTTGATCGACCTCAACAGCTTGGACGTGCTCGACCCGTGCAATGACCATCTGCGCCACGCGCATCCTCGGCTCGACCACGAAGGGCGACCTGCCCAGGTTGATCAAGGGCACCTTCATCTCGCCGCGGTAGTCGGCGTCGACGGTCCCGGGAGCATTCGGCATCGAGATGCCGAACTTGGTCGCCAGCCCCGAGCGCGGTCGGACCTGGGCCTCGAAGCCGGGCGGAAGTGCCATGGCGAAGCCGCAGGGAATCAGCGCGATGTCGCCCGGCTGCAGCGTCACCGGCGCGTCGAGATCCGCGGACAGGTCCATCCCCGCGGCAAGCTCGGTCTGGTAGGTCGGAAGGACCGCGCTCGCGCGCAGCCGCTTGAACTGGACTTGGACTCCGTGCATCGGGGGCATGGCGGCAGCGTAGCGAGAGCTACATGCCAACAACAAGTCAGAGACTTGTGGGTTCGGTAGCATTTCGTTGGGAGATTTCCTCGGAATAGAAACTGGAGCGAAAATGGCCAAGCGAGTTGCACTGACGGCAAAGCAGGTTCAGGAAGGGGCGGCCGCAGATCTGGTTGCGCTACTGCAGTCCGTCACCTCCGACGGCCGTGTTACGACGCAGGAGATCAAAGAGCTCTACAACTGGCTCAAGATCAACGCAGACTCGGCCTTTCCGGGGATGGAGCTCCTGAAGCAGACCATCGAGGCCATCTGTTCGGATGGAAGGGTGACCGACGAGGAACGCATTGAACTCATGAAAGTCATTGAGCGTGTTCTGCCGCCCGAGTTTCGTGAGATCGCGAAAGAGCGGCGAAAAATCGAGTCACTCGCAAGCCGCGAACGCGCGAAACTTCTTAAGCAAGCTGAGAACGAAGCCAGAGAGGCGGAGGCAGCGCGGTTTCGCCCTGAGTTCGACTTCGACTTCGTAGTCGCAGGAGTCGCATATGAGAAGCGATATCTCGTGACCGAGATGATGAAAGAAGACGAGCCCGTCTATCTGATTCGTGATCGCGCAAACGCGCACAGCGCCAACGCGGTTGAGGTTCGTACGGCGGAAGGCTTTCATATCGGCTTCGTCCCCGAGCGTGATGCGGCTGCTCTTGCGCAGTACCTAGACCACGGGTATCGACACATCGCGTGGGTGAAGCGTCTTTGGCACGGCCGACAGTTCCCGACACCAATTGTGCTTGCCGAGATCTACCGCCCGGACACGGAGCGAGCAGAGGCCGTGCGAGAAGATCAGGTTCCAAGAAAGCAGCCGATACTCGCGCGTGACGAAGGCAGATCGATGCGGCTGCTTCTCGTGACACTTGGCGGCCTGGTCTTACTGGCGATCGTGCTAGCCCTCCTCGCCACTTGATCGTGGAAAAACACGGAGCGCCGGCTGCGCCGGCGCCCCGTGCTTCCCTGGATGATGCGAACACCCTTCTCAGCCGCGGCGACGGCGGCTGGTCAGGCCCGCGAGCCCGAGGAGCGCAATCGCGCCTGGCGCGGGGATCTGGCTGAATTCCTGGCGGATGAACGATGCGCTTGAAGCATCGGCGGCGCCTGGCGCCAGGAACTTCAGATTCTTGTTCACCTCAAACGCGCGGAAGCCCTGGGATGCGCCGTCGTTCTCGCCGTCGCAGAAGTCCTGCCAGTCGACCAGGACGGTGTTGCGCGGCGGACCGTAGTTGTCGTACACCGCGAGCGTGCCGAGCAGCGAGTTGGTGTCGAGGTCGAAGATGCTCTCGTCGACCCTCGAGAACGCGCCGCTGCCGAAGCACGAGCCGTTGAAGGTCAGGCGCGCATCGCAGAGGCGAAGCCCGCGCGCATACGCGTCCTCGTTCACCGACACCTGGTACTGCAGGTTCATCTCGGCGATCACGCCATCTCCGGGATTCGCGTCGCCGAAGCCGCCCAGCAGGTCGAAGCCGACGTGGCGATAGCCGTTCTCATCCGGCTGAGTGCTGATGAAGCCGGCGAGCGTGACGTCGCCGAGCTCGAAGTGCGCGGATGACGCAGATTCGAACACGAACACCTTGTCGTTGATGTACACGGTCCGGTCGCTGCCGGCCGCGAACAGATCCGCCATGTTCAACGTGTCGCCGTTGCCCAGCGTCCAGCTGGCGAATGACGGGGATGCAGCAGCCAGGGCGCAGCCTGCCACGGCGATGAATGTCGCTGTCTGATTTCCAATTCGCATCTGCCTTCTCCTTGCTCCGCGGCACGCGCCCAGCCACCACGTGTGGCGAAAGGCACGACCGCGGGCACATGGAAGGCGCGGCGGCGATGGAGATTCAACGAAGGCGACGATCTTTGCAGGCGTTCGGGAATCGCTCCCCGAGGAGACTCACGCGAGCGACTTCACGGCCGCGAGCACATCGTCGACGTGGGCTGTCACGCTCACCTTGTCGAAGCGCTGGGCGACCGTGCCGTCCTTCCCGATCACGTAGGTCGTGCGCACCACGCCCATGTAGGCGCGGCCGTACATGCTCTTCTCCTGCCAGATGCCGTACTGCGCGCACACCGGCGGCGTGCCGTCGGCTGCGGGTTCGTCGGCAAGCAGCGTGATGGTGAGCTTGTGCTTGGCGGCGAACTTCGCGTGGCTCCTGACCGAGTCTGGGCTCACGCCGAGCACGGTGCAGCCGAGCTTGCGGAACGCTGCGAGGTTGTCGCGGAAATCGCAAGCTTCCTGCGTGCAGCCCGGCGTGTCGTCCTTCGGATAGAAGTAGAGGACGACGGGCTTGCCCTTGAAGGCGGAGAGCGTGACGAGCTTGCCTGCCGCATCGGGCAGCGTGAAGTCCGGTGCCTTCGTGCCGACCGCGACGAGCCCTGCAGTGGGCGCAGCGCCCGCCTTCGCCATCGCCGGCGTCGACGGGGTCGCCTTCTTTGCGGCGGGCGTCTTAGCGGCAGCCTTCTTCACTGGCGCCTTTGCGATAGCCTTGATGGCAGGCTTCTTCGTCTGCTTCTCGGTGGGCTTCTTGGTGGGCTTCTTGGTGGGCTTCTTGGTGGGCTTCTTGGTGACGGCCTTCTTCGTCGCCGCCTTCTTGGCGGACTTCTTGGCAGTGGTGGTCGGCATGGTTCGCGTGTTTCGCACGCGCCGACCAGCGGATTCACCACCCGTCACGAGTCTTCGCGGCGGTAGTCGAGGTCGGGACGCGGGCTCGGATGCTCCTCGACCCACGGCGTGTTGAAGCAGCCGACCCAGCGGGTGGGCGCCACCTGCACCAGCGCGTATTCATCGCGATCGCGCGCAAGCTCCGGCTTCACGCCCTTCGGCGGATCGGGCCACCACGGCACGAGCTTGGCATGGTCGCCCTGCATCCCCTGCAGCCTGAACTGCGCGGGGTCGTGCACGACCTCCTCGACGGTCGTCAGCCGGTGCTTCCGTTCCTTGAGCAGCGGGATCGAGTTGAACAGCCCGCGCGTGTACGGATGCAGTGGGTTGTCGAAGAGCTCGAACACGCGCGCGTACTCGACCACGCGTCCCGCGTACATCACGCACACCACATCGGCGTTCTCCGCGACGACGCCGAGGCTGTGGGTGATGAGCATGATGCCCATGCCGCGCAAGCGCTGCAGTTCGCGCAGCAGCTCGAGGATCTGCGCCTGGATCGTCACATCGAGCGCGGTCGTCGGCTCATCGGCGAGCAGCAGCCGCGGCTGGCACGCGAGCGCCATCGCGATCATCACGCGCTGGCGCATGCCACCCGAGAACTGGTGCGGATACGCGCGCATGCGCTCCTCCGCCTTCGGGATGCCGACGTCCTTCATCGCGCGGATGGCGAGGTCCCAGGCCTCGTCGGCCGAGACCTTCTGATGGAGCAGGATCGCCTCGATGATCTGGTCGCCGATCGTGTAGACCGGGTTGAGGCTCGTCATCGGCTCCTGGAAGATCATCGCGATCTTTCCGCCGCGCACCTTGAGCATCTGCGACTCGGTGTACGAGAGGATGTCCTCGCCATCGAACAGGATCGAGCCGCGGTCGAAGCGTCCGGGCGGACGCGGGATGAGCTGCATCGTGCTCATCGCCGTCACGCTCTTGCCGCAGCCGGATTCGCCCACGACCGCAAGCGTCTGGTTCGGATGCACGGTCATCGACACGCCGGCGACCGCCTGGATGCGCGGCCCGCCCGCGGAGTTCGCAAAGCTCACGGCAAGGTCTGCGACCTCGAGGATCGGCTTCGTGCGCACGGGCGCGGGAGTCGGACTGGTCGCGGCTTCCATCAGTGGGCCGCCTTTCGCAGCTTCGGGTCGATCGCGTCGCGCATGGCCTCGCCAAGCATGTTGTAGCTGAGCACGGTGAAGAAGATCGCGAACCCAGGGAACACGGCGAGCCACCAGACGAAGGTGCCCGTGGTGCCGGTCGCGCTCGAGAGGAGCTTGCCCCACGACGCCTGCCCGTCGGGACCAAGGCCCAGGTACGACAGCGTCGCCTCGGCGATGATCGCCGCGGCGACCGCGAACGACGCGTCGACGAGCACGGGCGTCACGCCGTTCGGCAGCATGTGGCGGAAGAGGACGCTCCGCAGCGGAAGCCCCGCCGCCTGCGCGCCCTGCACGAAATCCTGGCGGCGCAGCTTGAGGAACTCGGCGCGGGTGAAGCGCGCGGCGCCCGTCCACGACACGCAGCCGATGATCGCCATCATCACGTAGGTGTTGCGCGGCAGCACCGCCGCGGCCACGATCAGCAGGAAGAGCACGGGGATCGCCATGAAGATCTCGACGACGCGGAAGAGAAGCAGGTCGACCCAGCCGCCGAAGTAGCCCATGAGCGCGCCGATGGTCACGCCGATCAGGAGCGCGATGCCCGTCGAGACGAGGCCGATCGAGATCGAGAGCCGGCACGCCCACAGCATCTGCGACAGCACGTCCTTGCCAAGCGCATCGGTGCCGAGCACCACGACGCGGTCGCCGAGCGGCGTGTCCCGCGTGCCCTCCACCGCTTCGCCCAGGCGCGTGAGCGGACGCAGCGTGTACGAATCCGAACGTCCGTACGCGGGCGAGAACGGCACCAGCGTGTAGGCCATCTCGTACTCGCCCGACGCCTCCTGGCGGTCGTAGAGCTCGAAGTCGACCAGCCGCTCATTCCAGCGTGACGCGCTCGACGTGCACGCGACGATCGCGGCGAGCAGCACCGCGGCGAGCCGCACCGTAGATCGCCCCGCGATCACCGCAGCGCCAAGCGCAAGCACCGCGGCAACCGATGCCGACGCGGCCCACGGGAACCACTCCGAGCGCCCGAGCTCGCGCATCCACATCGCGCTGGAATTGTCGCGGCTCACCGACGAGATCACGCCCGCGATCACGATGGTGAAGCCCGCCTGCAGCGCGACCAGCAGCAGCAGCCCGAGCCGCGACGAGCGCAGCGGCATGCCGATCCGCTCGGCGATGCGGGCAGGCAGGAACGCGAACGGCAGCCCGACGAGCGCCCCGGCGAGGAGCGCGATGTCGACGCTCGTCAGGTTCTGCCAGAGCGGAGAGTCCCACGCGCCCGTCTTCACGTTCTTCCGCCAGATCGGATGCGCGTTCGCGACCACGGGCCCGAGCACGGCGAACAGCGCGATCATCGAGATCCACGCCAGCGCCAGCCGGGCGCCAAAGCGCCCGACCACGCGGTCCCACGCGTCCGCCCAGAAGCCCTTCGCCTGCACAGCGCCCACGCCGCGCATCGCGTCGATGCCGCTGATCGCGCGCGGCTCCTCCGCACCGGTCCGCTTGGCGTCACTCATAGCTCACCCGCGGATCCGCGACCGCATAGAGGATGTCGGCAAGGAGCAGCGCGGTGAGGTTCACGCACGCGATCATGAAGGTGTTGGCGAGGATCAGCTCGCGGTCGCGCTGGCTGATGGCATCGAGGATGAGCGATCCCATGCCGGGCACCGAGAAGATGCGCTCGATCACCACCGAGCCCGCGAGCGTCGCGGGGAACACGGTCACGAACATGGTGATGAGGGGCAGAAGGCTGTTGCGGAAGACGTGGTGGATCACCACGTCGCGGCGCGCCACGCCCTTCGCCTTCGCGGTGCGCACGTAGTCGGCGTTGAAGTTGTCGAGCATCGCTGCGCGCGTCTGCTTCGACAGCACGGCGAAACCGCCGTACACCAGGCACGCCACCGGCAGCACGATGTGCCAGAGGACGTCGGTGATCCAGCCGATCTGCCACGAGCCGTCGGCCTGGACGCCGGGCAGGAAGGTCCACGCATCGGCTGCGCGATCATGCAGACCCGACACCGGGAACCATCCGAGATACTCGTCGCTCGCGAGGTAGCCGACGGCCAGCACGCCCGCCCACACGGTCGGCACCGACCAGAGCGCGACGTAGGTCGCGCCGGAGAACTTGTCGAACCACGAGCCCGCGCGCGCGCTCGCGAGGATGCCCGAGGGGATCGCCACGAGATAGATGATGGGGAACGCGATCAGGTTCAGGAGCAGCGTCACCGGCAGCGCATCGGTGATGAGGTCGCCGACGGGACGGCTCTTCGAGAACGCAGTGCCGAGGTCAGGCGTGCCGACCCAGAGCGTGCCCGGGATCACGGGCAATCCGGCCTCGGGAAACGGCAGCTCGGCGAACGCCTTCGCCAGCACGGCGCGCTTCGCCATCGCCTCGGACCACGTCGACGCCATCTTGCCGAACGCGGCCTCGACCGCCGGCCATGCCGTGTTCGCGCGATCCGCAGGCGCATCCCCGACGCGCTCGATCACGATCTTGCCCTTCGCGTCGAGCCAATCCTCTCGGTCGGCCGCACGCGCGTACTCGACGAGCGCCGACTCGAACTCGCGCTTCGCGCCGAGATAGCGCGAGCGCGCCGAGAGCGCGTCGTTCGAGATCCTGCGGTACTCGCGCTGGCGCTCATCCTCGACGGCCGCCTTCAGCGCAGGACCCACGGCCTCCGCAGGCACCTGCGGCAGCGTGAAGCCGCCCCACGTCACCAGCGGCGGATCAGGAATCTCCTTCGGCGCCTGCAGGCGCTCGCCGGCGGGAGTGATCTGGTCGCGCGTGCCGAACTTCACCGGCGAAAGCCGATGCAGCCAGCGCACGTACTGGACGAGCACGGGATCGTTCAGGCCGTAGCGGTCCTGGAGATACGCCTCCAGGATCGCAGCCTTCGACGCATCCTGCTGCCCGCCCGCCGCAGACGCCGCGGCACCGATGCCGCCCGGCGACAGCGCCAGCAACAGGAACACCACGAAGGTGATTCCGATCACCGTCGGCAGCATGAAGAGGAGGCGCCGTGCGATGTAGTTGACCATCGATTACCCGGCCGAGGGTGCAGCCGCCGCGGCGGGTGCCGCACGGAAGAACTCCCAGGGCTCAAGGCCCGACTTGTGCATCTGGACGTTGCCGATCTCCTTCTTCACGAAGCGCGCCCACGGAGCGACCCGGATGAAGGTGTACGGCTGCTCGTCGTGGATGATCGCCTGGAACTCCTGCCATGCCTGGCGACGCTTCTCGAAGTCGATGGTCAGGCGGATGCCGTCGATCGCCTTGTCCGCGGCGGGCGAGCTCCACTGCGCGAAGTTGTCGCCGCCTTCCTTGATCGACTCGGAGTGGAAGATCTGCCGCGGATCGCTCTCGGGCGCGCTCGCGGCCCACGCCATCGTCAGCGCGTCGTAGCTGCGCGCCTTCAGGATGTCCGACATCGCCGCCCAATCGATCGGCTTCACCTTCATCACGATGCCGACGCGCGCGTAGTGATCCTTGATGAAGGTCGAGATTCGCTCGGAGATCTCGTCCGATCCGGGCCGGATGAACTCGAACTCGAACACATCGCCCTTCTCGTTCTCGAGGATGCCGTCGCCGTTGCGGTCCTTCCAGCCGGCCTCCGCGAGCAGCGCCTTGCCGCGCTCAGGGTCGAACGCCCACGGCTTGATCTCGCTCGCGAACACAGGGCTCTCGGGGTTCACTGGGCCTTGCGACAGTACGCCCACGCCCTCCCAGATGTCCTTCAGCATCCGCTCGCGGTCGAGGCACAGCGTCATCGCCTGCCGCACGCGCTTGTCCGCGAACGGCGTCTGCCGCCCTGCGTTCTTGCCTTGGTTCCAGCAGATGAACGAGTAGCCCGAGCGCATGTTCACCCAGCGAAGCGACTGGTTCTTCCCATCCCAGCCCGGCTCCTTCGTCTTCTTCACGAACTGCGGGCTGGTGGGCGTGATCATGTCGCCTTCGTTCGACTGATACGCAGCCAGGCGCGAGGTGCTGTCGGCCACGACCTTGAAGCGCAGCCGCTCGAGCGGCGGGCGCGGCCCCCAGTAGCTCTCGTTGCGGACGAGCACGAGGTCCTGCCCCGGCGCCCACTGGTTCTCGGGGTCGAGGCGCTCAAGCTTGAACGGACCGGAGCCCATCAGGAGCCCGGTCGCGCTGTTGATCTGCGACGCCTGCAGCTTCGAGTAGAAGTGCTTGGGAAGCACGTAGTTCCCGAGGGTGTAGGTCAGGTTGAACGAGAGCGACTTGTTGAAGACGAACTCGACCGTCAGCGGATCGATCACCTTCACGTCCTCGATCTGATCGAGGGTCGCGCGCACGCGCTCGGTCTCCATCGACGGATTGAAGATGTAGTCGTCGAAGGTCCAGCGCACGTCCTCCGCGGTCAGCGGCTCGCCATCGGAGAAGCGCAGCCCTTCGTGCAGGCGCACGCGGATCCACATGCCCGCGGGATCCTGCTGCCACGCCGCGGCGAGCACGCCGCGGAACCTGAGCGTGCGCGGGTCGTACGCGCCCAGCGAATCGCACACGCGGTCGATGACTCGGCGCCCGTAGACGTCGCTGGCGATGTTCGGGGTGATCTTCGGCGGCTGCCCTTCGAAGATCTCGGTGAACTCACCGCCTTCAGAGAAGCCTGGCTGCGAGGCGGGGTCGCTCGCGAAGCCCCACGGCTCCTGCCACTCGATGGGCACGCCCGCGCGAGCCCACGACTCGTCACGCACGGCCGGGCGTGTCGAGCCACCTTCGCGGGCGGGCGCAGCGGCGACCATCCCGCTGGCGAGCTTCTTCTCCACTGCGCCGAGCTTGTCGAGGATGTCGCGCTGGAGGACCCACTCGCGGTCGCGCTGCAGCATCGACATCCAGACGAGGACCAGCACCGCGCCGAGGAGCACGATCTGGATGAAGTCCTTGAAGCCAAAACGGTTATTCATGGTGGACCTGAGCCTGCGGGGGTTGACCGCGGGCGTCGCATCCTAACCGCAGAAGGGGGCGATTCACGCCGCCTTGCGGCCGCGCATCGGGTCAAATCGCTCGCGCAGCTCGTCGCCGAGGAAATTCAGCGAAACCAGCGTCAGCGCGATCGACAGGCATGGGGCGACCAGCAGCCACCAGCGGCTGTCGACGGTGTTCAGCTCCCCGAGCCCGTCGGCGGCCATGTTGCCCCAGCTCGGCAGCGGTTCGCGCACCCCGATCCCGAGGAACGAGAGGAAGCTCTCGGAGAGGATCGCCGCCGGCACCGCGAGCGCCGCGTAGACGGCGATCGGTCCGACGAGGTTCGGCAGCAGGTGCGCGGTGAACTGCCGCGGGGCGCCCACCCCGATCGCGCGGCACGCCTCCATGAACGGCTTCGCGCGCAGCGACAGGACCTGCCCGCGGATGACGCGCGCCATCGTCAGCCAGCTGACGCCGCCGATGGCGACCAGCAGCGTCGCGATGTTGATCGCCTGCCGCGCGGTTGCGGACAGATCGGCGCCCCGCCGCTCGATGACGCCGTCGACGGCAACGGCGAGCAGCACGACGAGCAGGATCGACGGAAGCCCGAAGAGGATGTCGACGAATCGCATCAGCATGGCGTCGATGCGTCCGCCCGCCGCGCCAGCGACCGATCCATAGAGCGTGCCGACGAGTACGGCGATCGCCGCTGCGCTCAGCCCGACCAGCAGGCTCACAGAGCCGCCCGCGAGCAGGCGCGCGAAGACATCGCGTCCGAGCCGATCGGTGCCGAGCACACGCCCGGGCACGTAGTGCCCCGCCGCACGCGCCGCCTCGATGCGCGCGGCTTCCGCGTCGCTCAGCGATTGCCACGCGGGCGGCAGCAGGTTCAGCGACAGAGTCGATGCCTCGTAGCGCGCGAGCCTGGTCTCGCCGCTCTTGACCGATCCCATCGACCATGGCAACGTCGCGACGCAGGCAAGAAGCACGAAGGCGAGCACGGTGGCGCCTATCCGACCAGCGCGGCCGAGCCGCGGGGGAGCGACGGCGCGGCATTGTGCGTTTCGGTCGTGCTTCTGCATCGCGCGGATGCTACTCGCGCGGGGCTCCGCGCTGCTCGCGCCGGGTCTCAAGGCGCTTCACGACCTCTTGGGCGAGCTCCGTCCGCCGCGCGGCGTCGGCCTCGACATCCGCGCGGAGCTTCTTCATGCGTTCCTCGAGGGCATCGAGCTCGCGCCGGCGCGCCTCGATGGTGGCATCGACCTGCCGCGCCGCAGCGCTCTCGAGCGCCGACTTCGCGGCAGCAACGTCCTCGGGCTTCGCCTCGGCGGCGCCCTGCGCCTCGCCAAGCTTCCCGAACAGGCGATCGCACTCGGCCTGCGCGCGCAGCTCCGCGACCTTCGCCTCGTAGACCTTCGGCGCGCGCTCCTTGAGCGCCACCAGCCCGAGCAGGCGCCGGCCCGACGTACGCAGCGCCAGCTTCACCTGCGCGGAGTCCTGCTTGATGCGGGCTTCGATCGCATCGCCCCACTCGGGCGAGATCTCGCGCGCCACGGCGACAGCGCGGGCGAGGTCGTCGTCGTTCAGCTCGCGTCGGCCGAAGGTGCCGGGGATGAGTCCCTCGATCACCAATCCCTCGATCATCGGGCGCTCGCCGCCCTGCGCGTTCGGACCGAAGCCGCCCGCACGCGGCCAATCGGGCGGCAGCGGCATCGAGCCGCGTCCGCCGCGACCGCCGCGTTCGCGCTCGCGAGGGGCGCCGCCGTCCTGCGGCACCGAATCCTGCAACGGAAGCGCCAGGGCGCAGCACGAGATCGCCAGCGCGAGAATGGAGACGTTTCGCAACTTCATGGGATGGACCCTCGCGGGAAAGCGTTCAGCGGAAGGACTTCGGGGCAACGATCGCAGCGAATTCGCTGGAGAGATCGTCGTAGGTGAGTCCACCGCCGTCAAGGAGCGAGCCCGACTGGAACAGCGGCGCGATGTCGGCCGCCAGCGACTCGTCGAGGTCGTGATAGTGCATGGCAGGCTCGTTGACCGAGCCGGAGAGGGCGACGACGACCGCGGTCGCGGAGGTTGCGCTGCTCGCGAGCGCAGACTCAAGGTGCGCCGGCGCGAGCCCTGCGCGAGCGGGATTCAGCAGAGTCGGATCGATGGGCGATTGCGGCGCCGGCGCAATCGGGGCGACCGCGCGAGAGCCATCGACCAGGGTGCCTTCGGCGGGCGCATCGCTGCGGAACGCGCGCACGGCGAGGAAGGTCGCCGCACCGACGCCCGCGAGCACGGCGACGGCTGCAGCCACGCGCCACACGCGCGGCGTCGCCCACCAGCTCGGGCTCGAAGTCTCGATCCTCGCGATGACAACGGGCTCGTCGGCGCCAACGATCGGCAGCTGCAGGTCGCTCATCGCGGCGATGCGCTCGAGCGCCTCGCTCGAGAGCGCCTCGCGCTGACGCCGGCCGCGCGCATCGAGCATCGCGCCGAGCCGAGCCACGTCGGCGGGCAGTTCGCCTGCCTTCGGCTCGCGGGACTCGGGGTTGTCGGGGCGCGTGTTCATCAAACGTCCTTCCTGCGTCCAGTGGAACGCCTTGCAACATGGCAGATTGCGGAAGCCGCTGGGAATCCGACAGAACAATCGGAGCCGAGCCCTTCCCATTCGGACGCGGCAGGCCGCACGACCGCCACAGACCGCACCTTCACCGCGGCGAGACCCTCGTTCATGGCTCCTCCCCGCCGAAATCCTCGGCGCTGACCCCGAGATCCTCGAGCAGTGCGCGCAGCTTCCGCAGCGCGCGGTGATGCCGAGCAAGCAGGGTGCCGACCGGCTCCGAGTAGTAGTCTGATAACTCCTTGAAGCTCATTCCACCCGTGTGGCGCAACTCGATGATCTCGCGGTCCGCCTCGGGAAGCTTGGCCATCGCCCGCGCGAGTTGCTCGGCGATCTCGCCAGCGGCGGCGGCGCCGCCCTTCCCGGCTCGGGCGGGCACGGACTGCAGTGGCTCCCCATCGATCGCCTTCGCATGCCGAACGCGCCGTCGCATCTCGTCGCGCAGCCGATTCATCGCGATGCGGAAGATCCACGACTCGAAGCGCCCCGTCTCGACGTACTCGCCGATCTTCGCCGCCAGCGTGCAGAACGTCGACTGGGCGATCTCCTCGGCCAGCTCGCTGTCATGGCAATGGGCGCGCAGCAGGCCGAACAGCCTCGGCGCGAACTCCGCGACGATCGCGCGCCACGCTGCCGAATCGCCACCCGCGGCGCGCCGAAGCAGCGCCTGCAGTTCGCGGGAATCCGGTTGGTTCGTATCGCTCATGCGCGCGCCGGCAAGGTGAACGAGCGCCTGTGGGGCGCATTGCCGCCGCTCACGTGCGGCGCGTCATACAGGAAGGTCGTCCGACGGTTCCTCGACCACGCGCATGCGGGTCGGGGCGGCCAGGTTCCGCGGACGGTACTCCTCGGGCGCCGCCGCATACGAACGGCTCTTGAAGCTGGTCGTCGAGCCATCCCAGACCAGGTCGACGGTGCCGGTCGGGCCGTTGCGCTGCTTCGCCAGGATGAGCTCCGCCGTGCCGACCTTATCGGGATTCTCGTCCGCCCAGTTCGGGTCGCCGCGGTGGTAGTAGTCCTCGCGGTGGAGCATCATCACCACGTCGGCGTCCTGCTCGATCGAGCCCGACTCGCGCAGGTCGCTCATGCGCGGGCGATGGCCCTCGCGCTGCTCGGCGGCGCGGTTCAGCTGCGAGAGGCAGAGGACGGGCACGTCGAGCTCGCGCGCCATCGCCTTGATTCCGCGGGAAATCTCGCTGACCTCAAGCTGGCGGCTCTCGACGCGCGAGCCCGAGCTCATGAGCTGCAGGTAGTCGATGGCGATGAAGCCGATGCCGTAGCGCTCCTTCAGGCGGCGCGCCTTCGAGCGCATCGACAGCAGCGAGAGGCCGGGCGTGTCGTCGATGAAGAGCGGCAGCTTGGAGATCTCTCCGCACGCGGTCATCAGGCGATGATGGTCGTCGCTGCTCAGCATGTGGCGGCGCAGCCGCTGCGCGTCGATCCCGCCGAGCGCGCACAGCATGCGCTGGATCAGCTGCTGCTTGCCCATCTCGAGGCTGAACATGACGCTCGCCACGTTGTTCTGCGCGATCTGCTGCAGGAGGTTCAGCGCAAGCGCGGTCTTGCCCATCGACGGACGCGCCGCGAGGATGAGCATCTCGCCCTTCTGCAGGCCGTTCGTCATCTCGTCAAGCTGCGGGTAGCCCGAGCGGACTCCCATGAATCCGCTGCCCTCGCTCTCGTCGATCATGCGCATCGTCTCGTGGACGAGCTCGCTCGCGGTCGAGACCACGCCGCCCTCGCGCTTCTGCGCGATGCGGAAGATCTTCTGCTCCGCGCTCTCGAGGAGGTTCTGCGCCGGGCTGCGCGCGGTGTGCACTTCCTCGAGGATCTCGCCCGCGGCGGTGATCAGCTCGCGCATCGTCGCCTTCTCGCGCACGACCCGCGCCCAGTGGACGGCGTTCGCGGCGCTGGGGACGCCCTCGGCAAGCTGCACGATGTAGTCGAGCCCGCCCACCGCGTCGACCAGCCCGCGGTCGGTCAGCAGCTGGTTGAGGAGCACGATGTCGACGGTGGCGTTGCGGTCGTAGATCTCGACGATGGCGTCGTAGATGCGCGCGTGCCTCGGCGAGGAGAAATCCTCGCCGTTCCGCACCACCGTGATCACGTCGCCGATCACCTTCGGATCCCAGATGATCGCGCCCAGCAGGCCCATCTCGGCCTCGACCGCCACCGGTGGCTCAGCGCCGAACAGCGCGGCGACGTCGCGGCGCTGCGCCTCGGTCTGCACATCGCTGCGGCCTCGACGACCACCGCGCCCGAAGCGGAAGCCGCTCTCGGACGTCGAACCTTGCTCACCGGGAAGGGAATCGCTCACGCGTCCGAGGGTATCCGAGCCACGGGAGCCGAGGCGGCGCGCGTCAGGATTCCCACAGCCCCGCCGCATCGGACCAGCCCGACGAGAACCACCGACGCGGAAAAAGAGATGCGGGGCGCCCGTCAGGGGCGCCCCGCACCGGTTCGTTTGTCCGCAGCGGTTTACTCGTCGTCCGACTTGCTGCGCTGGATGACGACGGTCCCGTCGTCGAGCGACTGCTGCATGAGGCGCCCGACCTTGAAGCGCACGCTCTTGCGCGGAGGCACAGCCACGCGCTCGAGGGTCTTCGGGTTCTGGGCGACGCGACCAGCGCGCTCGCGGATCTCGAACACGCCGAAGTCGCGAAACTCCAAGCGGTTGCCGCGCGCGAGCTCGCCGATCACGTGATCAAGGAAACTCTGGACCGCCCGACGGACGTCAGCTCGGGAAAGCTCCGTCTCCATCGCGACACGCTCAATAAGGTCTTTCTTCGTCGTGGTGGCCATCTCACACCTCGAGCGGCCCGATGGCGCAGATCTGCATCAGGAACAGAACTGACACAAGTGCCATCCAGGCCTCAGTTGGGGGTTGCAGGGAGTATGCCCGCGATTCCCTGCAGAAGTCATGGAAAGGCATAACTTTGCGTCGAAACCTATTTCTCGGACTCTCCTGCCTTTCGCCGACTCCGATTCTGACACTTACGACGGGGTCTTCCTCGCCCCTGGATCGCCGCCCGCGGGCTTCCATTTGCCTCGCCGCATCCCTGGGTCACGGTCGGAGCGGAGTTTCCCGTGGTCATTTCAAAGAAGAGCATCGCCATCCTGAGCCTCTGCGCCCCTGCCCTGTGGCTGTTCGGGTGCGCCGCCACCGTGCCCAAGCGCGCCCTTCCGATGGACTCGCTGGTGCGGTCGGGTGAACTCGACCTCGGGACCGCCGCCGGCCGCAACGATGACCGCCTGGGGCTCGGCCGCACCCAACTCAACCGGACCATCATCCGCGCCACGGCCGCGAGCTTCGACCGCCAGCGCGTGATCGACGGACGACCCTTCAACGACTATCGCTTGTCGACGCGGACCGTCGAGTCGCTGCGTCCGTAAGCGCGTCCAGGATCGCGTCCACCACCCGCGACTCTCCGCTCAGGAAGCGCACGCCCAGCTCAGGCACGGCCAAGGCAAGACGCGGCGGCCGATCGAGCTTCACGAAGTCCTTGCGCGACACGATCACGGCCGCTGCGCCCGCCCGCGCGGCGGCAGACTCAAGTTCATCCGCACGCATCGCCGCATGATCGCGGCGCTCGATCGTCGCGGGCGCGACGCCCGAGGCGCGCTCCACCATCGCATGGAAATGGCCTGGGTTCCCGAGCGCGCAAGCGCTGAGCACGCGCTTGCCCGCGAGCCACTCGACGCGCTCCGTTCGCTCCGCACCTTGCTCATGCACGGCGAGCGCGCTCCACGCGTGGTCGCACACGGCGTCCGGAGCACGCCCGCGGACGCGCTCCACGAGCGCCACGGTTCGTGCAAGCGCCTCCGCATCGTGCGCCTTGGTGACCACGACCAGGTCTGCGCGAGCGATGTTCCTCGCAGGCTCTCGCAGCCAGCCGTTCGGAAGCAGATCGCCGTCGAGGCCCGGGCGCGATGCGTCGACGAGCACGATGTCGAGCGCGCGCGCGAGCTGCCGATGCTGGAATCCGTCGTCAAGGATCACCATCGCGCGCGCGAACGCCGGCTCCGCGCGCCACCCTTGGAATGCGCGTGAAAGCGCCTCGAATCGCCTCGGACCGACCACAAGCTGAGCCTGCGGAGCAGTGTGCGCGTATTCGCGCGCCTCGTCCGACGTCGCCGCCGCATCCGCGCCCTGCGCGCGGTATCCACGCATGGCGATCACCGGCTGCGCGCCTCTCTCGCCGAGCATGCGCGCGCACCAGGCGACGAACGGGCTCTTCCCCGTTCCGCCAGCAGTCAGGTTGCCGACCGAGATGACGGGCACGCCAGCGAGGCGCTGCACGCCGACGCAGCGGTCGAACCGCGCGTTCCGCCACGCGACGCCGACGCCGTAGAGCCGCGCCATCGGCCACGTGACCGGCGCGAGCCACGTCGGCAGCGGTCCATGCGCGTCAGCCACCGGCGCCATCCTTCCGCTTGCCGCCCAGCGTCTCGCGGCGCAGATCGCGGTAATCCTGCAATCCGCGCCGTGCCGTCAGCATCACGTCGACGATGGCGAGCACCAGGCTCGAGAGGACGAGCATCAGGACCATCGCCCACGCCACAGCGAACGCCGATCGGTCCTCGTGGGGATGCGCGAAGGTCAGTCCGCGGACGAGGGGAATCAGCGCCGCGATGACCAGGACGAGCGAGATCCGCCGCACCCAGCGCCGCTCGCGCGGCACGTCTGGTCGCCCGAGCCGGATGAAGTACCACACCGCCACGGCGCCGACGGCGCACGCGACGGGCACGGTGATCCACCACGGCACCATGAACCACGGTCCAAGGTCACGCCCCTCGAGGGCGGGATCGACGAACGCTGCAGGGCCAAGCACGGTCACGCGTCACCTCCGAGCGCCTCGCGCAGCATCGGAGCGAGGCGATCGATGGGCAGCCCGATCACTGTCTGCGGATCGCCCACGCAGCGCACGGGCCAGCCGCGGGCGATGACCTCGGGGAGGTTGTACCCGCCTGCCTTTCCCTTCCAGAGTCCCTCTGCGAGGAAGCGCTCGAAGTCCTCGCCCGGCAGTTCGCCGATCTCGATCCACGCCACATCGCGACCGATGCGGCGCGAGCCATCAGGTCCAAGCAGGCACCAGCCCGTGATGACGCCGTGCCCGCGACCCGCGAGCGACCCGATCATCGCGCGGGCCTCCTCGAGATCGGCAGGCTTGCCAAGCACCGCCCCATCGCGCTCGCACACGGTGTCGGCGGCGAGGATCCAGGCAGGCTCTGCGCCTCGCGCCGCGCGCCGCTCGGCCACGCGCTGCGCCTTGAAATAGGCGAGGGCGGGCGCCACGAGCTCGGCATCGATCGCACCGAGCTGTATCGAGGCGTCATCGATATCCGCGGGCTCGACGTCCGCTGGAATACCCGCCTCTGCAAGCAGCGAACGGCGCCGCGGCGATCCGCTCGCCAGCACCACGCGGCGCCGAGGGCGCCCTGCGGACTCGTCCGAGGCTCTGTTCACGGACGCAGAATACGCCTTTGCGCGGTTTCGCCGAGCCTGCCTGAAGCCTCGCGCCCCGTAATCGCGTAGGGACATGTTTGGAGCGGTTTGACAATCCGTTCGCGTTGGGTGAATCTCCTTGACTCGGTCCGAAGCCGTTCCGATACATCGTCAGCCCCTTCAGACAGCTACCTCCGAGGCTCCCCGGTTGCCAGACGCGCCCGACCCGCAGCGCACCAACGACACGACCGATTCCTCCGGCGCACGGGAAGGAACCGGCGGTGGTTCGCTTTCCGGCGGCATGCCGTCCATCGCAGCGGGTGACTCGTCTCGCTCCGGCACGGCGTCCGACACGACGCTCGGGCGGGTGCTCGTGGAACGTGGCGTGATCAACCAGGCAGCGCTCGACGAGTGCCTGCGCGAGCTCCGTGCCCGATCCGAGCAGTCTCGCCCGACCACCCTCCCCGACCTCCTGATCGAGCGCCGCCTTGCCAGCGCGGAGCAGATCGAGAAGGCGCGCACCGAGGGCGACGCCGCGAAGGCGACCGCCAAGATCCCCGGCTACCAGATCCTCCGCAAGCTTGGACAGGGCGCGATGGCCAAGGTCTACCTCGCGCGGCAGATCTCGCTCGACCGCCTGGTCGCCGTCAAGGTCCTTCCGCGGCACTCGAGCCAGAGCGCGAACTTCATCGCGCGCTTCCAGAAGGAAGGCCGCGCCGCCGCCAGCCTGAGCCACAACAACATCGTCGCCGCGTACGAGATCGGCGAGGTCGGTGGTCTCCACTACTTCGTGATGGAGTACGTCGACGGCGACACGGTGTACGACCGCATCGCCGCCCGCAAGCGGCTGCCAGAGCGGGAGGCGCTCGAGATCATCCGCCAGGTGGCGTCCGCGCTCGAGCATGCGCACGAGCGCGGCTTCGTCCACCGCGACATCAAGCCGCGCAACATCATGATGACGCGGTCGGGCGTCGCGAAGCTCGCCGATCTCGGGCTCGCGCGCATGATGTCCGACCGCGAGCTCGCCGAGATGGAGGCGGGCCGCGCCTACGGCACACCCTTCTACATCTCCCCCGAGCAGATCCAGGGCAAGGTCGACATCGGCCCGCCGGCCGACATCTACGGTCTCGGCGCGACCTTCTATCACATGGTGACCGGCAAGGTCCCCTATGAGGCGAAGTCGCAGAGCGAGGTCATGCAGAAGCACCTGCGCCAGCCGCTCGTTCCGCCTGACCATGTGAATCCGCAGATCTCCGCCGGCACCGCGCTCATCATCGAGACGATGCTCGCGAAGGACGTGCGCGACCGCTACCGCAACGCGCGCGACCTGATCAAGGACATCGACCTCGTCCTCGCTGGGCAAGAGCCTGCGTTCGCCAAGCCCGCCGTCGACATCGCCTCCATCACGACAGCGGTGAACGCGCAGGAGCCCGTGGAGATCGTCCGCAAGGAGACCGGCGGGATCTTCTCGAACCCCGTGGTGCTGACGCTGGTCGCGCTGCTGGCGCTCAGCGTGATCGGAAACGTTGCATTGATCGCGGCGCTCGTGCTTAAGTAACGCGACCGCTCCCGCTCACGCCACGTCGACCATCACTTCGACCATCACCTCCACCTCGACGGTTGCGTCGAGGGGAAGCGCGTTGGTGCCGACGGCGGCGCGGGCATGGCGTCCAGCCTCGCCAAAGACCTCCTGCATGAACTCGCTGGCGCCGTTGGCGACCTTCGGCTGACCGTCGAAGCGGTCGTCCGACTGGACGAACACGCCGAGGCGCACGATGCGCTTCACCTTCGAGAGATCCCCGCCGAGCTGGTCGGCCACCACCGCGAGCGCATTCAGGGCGCACTGCTTCGCGGCCTTCTGGGCGCCCTCCACAGAGACCTTCGATGGCACCGGTCCCGTCGCCAGGAGCGCGCCGTTCGACATCGGGAGCTGCCCCGACACGATGATCAGGTTGCCCGTCCGCACCGCAGGCACGTAGGCGGCCACAGGCTTCGGAGCGGCGGGCAGGGTCAGGCCAAGGCGGGCGAGCGCTTCGTGGGGGTTCGACATGGGACGCGCAATCTACAGAATTTGCCTCCGACCCCTCACACCCGCGCCGACCGCGCGTCCCGAGGGAGCAGACGGAGCCTTCCATGCACCGCTGTCCACCGACGCCGAATCTCAACGCCCGATCGATCATGGACTTCCGTCTTCCGGGTGGCTTCAGCCCCCGTCGGACCGCCCCTCCTGTCTTCATGAGTGGGGGGCGGGGTGCCCATACGACCGTGCAAGTCCAAATGAACCGAATCACCTTTTGGGCCTGAACGGGAACTTGACACCCCGCCCCCTCGTATTACCCTGCGCGAGCAACACTGACGGTTGCGGCACATATCGAGGTCGAGCCACCATTCTTCCGGCTCCTCTTCACACCGTCCTTCATTCGATTGTCGGCCACCCGACGCTTTCCAGCCGCAACCGCCGACAACCCGACCCGCCTGCGCTCCCGCGCCTGCACAAGCAGACGCGACGCATGCAACCAGCCACGGCCTTCCCGATCCTGCGCTCCGCGTGGGGTGGAAAAGGTCTCCCGAAGGAGTTCATCCCCTCCGCTGCCTCGGTTTCGAGGTCTCGGGACAGGCTTCCGCCAGCGCGGATTTGCCGTGCTGTTGCGTAGGCCACTCCGGAAGGTCATGGATCGCAAGGCAAACCGAAGGATCCTCAACCATCCTTTCCGTCCGCTCCCCTGCCAACGTCATCGGCGTCTGTGATTCAACGCCGGTTCATTCACCCAAGGGCTCCCATACGGGTCAAAGCGACCCACAAGAGCCCAAGCACCCCCGGAAGTCCATGCGGACCATGGCTTCCCTAGTTAGGAGTTCGAGACCATGAAGCGTAAGCAAAACGGGTTCACCCTCGTCGAGCTGCTCGTTGTCGTCGCGATCATTGCGCTCCTCATCGGCCTGCTTCTGCCGGCCCTGAGCAAGGCGCAGCGAACCGCGAAGACGCTGCAGGACTCAGCCAACATCAGCCAGATCCACAAGGGCTTCCTCACCTGGGCGAACCAGGATGACCGCGGCCGCTTGCCGATCCCTGGCCTTATCGCGCGCAAGCAGGTCCCCGGCGCGGGCCCGAACGGCGCCGCCGTGTTCGTTCCCGGCCAGGGCGAAGAGGATCTCGCGAGGAACAACACCGCGAACCTCTACTCGTCGATGGTGGCCAAGGAGTTCGTGACCGTTGAAGTCCTCATCTCGCCGGTCGAGACGAACCCCGTCGTCCGCAAGCACGATAACTACAACCGCAACGCCTACAACCCCTCGGCCGCGACGCCGACCTTCTGGGATCCGAACCACCTCGCGAACATCTTCCGCGCGGCGGACGGCCAGGCCACCTCGGTGTGCCACACCTCCTACGCGCACCTCGCCCTCCACGGCGAGCGCAAGAAGTTCAACTGGTCGAACAAGGCCGACGGCACCAAGGCGATGATCGGCAACCGCGGCACCTTCAAGGGCGCGTTCTCGGGCGACAACTACCGCAAGAGCTACACCCTTGCGTTCCACGCGCCGGACGACACCTGGGAAGGCAACATCTGCTTCGGTGACAACCACGTCAACCTCGAGCGCAGCGTCGTCCCCGACAACGTGCAGTACGAGTGCGGCAGCATCAACCTGAAGAAGGACAACATCTACGCGTGGCAGGAGTTCTCGTCGTGCGCCGCTGGCGCCTCGACGGGCGGCGACTCGTGGATGTGCATCGGCATCGGCGCGCCCAACGCGACGACCTACGCCGAGGCTCCCGAAAAGCTCGTCGACGGTTCCAACCCGACGTGATTCGCGTCGTCAACCATTCCAACCACTGACTTGATCATTCCTCCAGTTCACGGAGAAAAACACTCATGAAGATCTCCAGCAACAAGACCGCCTCGAGGAAGGGCTTCACCCTCATCGAGCTTCTGGTCGTCATGGGCATCATCGCCCTCCTCCTCGCGATCCTCCTCCCCGCGCTCGGCAAGGCCCGCGCCACCGCCAAGCGCGTGAAGGACTCGACGCAGGTTCAGCAGACCCACAAGGGTTTCCTCACCCTCGCCCGCGACTTCAACGGCGTGTTCCCGACCCCCGGTCTCATCGACCGCGTCGGCAACAACCCCGGCCGCGGCGCCGAGGACCTGCTGATGAACGACCACGGCAAGATGTACTCCGCGTGCATCATGCAGCACGCCTTCGACACCAGCGTGCTCATCAGCCCGGCTGAAGTCAGCACGAACGTCATCGCCTACGCGAACTACAACTTCGACGCGTACAACGTCACCGCCGCCGACGACCTCTACTGGGATCCGAACTTCAAGTCGGACCTCAGCGCGATCTGCAACGTCAGCTACGGCACCCTTCACCTCGCGGGCACCCGCAAGTCGAAGGAGTGGAAGGACACGTACAACTCGCGGTTCGTCGTGCTCGGCAACCGTGGCGTTCAGGACGGCAGCCTTGGCCCGCAGTACAACAACTCGAAGACCCTGCAGATCCACGGCGGCGACAAGCAGTGGGAAGGCAACGTCTGCTTCAACGACAACCACGTCGCCTTCGAGAACAAGTTCCAGCCCGACGGCATCAGCCAGTTCGGCAACACCAATCCGCTCGTCGATGACAACATCTTCAAGGATGACCCCGAGGCGGCGACCAGCGACACCTGGCTGACCGTCATCCGCCAGGTCACCGGCAGCGCAGCCAACACGACCTACCAGATCGTGTGGGACTGATTGCCAGCCTGATGGCTGCAACACAGCATGAATCCGCCGCCGGCGCCCTGTGCGCCGGCGGCGGTCTTTTTCGACTGGATTGACCGCGTACCATGCGCCCATGCGAACGGGTCGGCCAACCTGGACCGTCATCCTCTGCCTCCTCGCGGCGGCGCTGCTCGCCGCCGGATCGCGCACGCCTGGGCCGCAGGGTGCGATCCCCGGAGAGCGAAAGGCGTCGCGAGTCGCCGTGATACCCATCACCGGCGCGATCGACGACGTCACCCTGTGGTCGCTCGAGCGTCGACTGAAGGCCGCGCGCGAGGCGGGATTCGACGCCGTCGTCCTCGAGATCGATACCCCGGGCGGCGAGGTCGGCGCCATGCTCGACATCTGCCTGCGCATCAAGAGCGATGCGCCCGCGAACACCGTCGCCTGGATCAAGCCGAAGGCCTACAGCGCCGGCACCTTCATCGCCCTCGCCTGCCGCGAGATCGTGGTTGCGCCAGGCTCGGTCTTCGGCGACGCAGCGCCGATCGCGGCGGTGCCTGGCGTGGGCATCATGCCGCTGCCCGCTGCAGAGCGCGCGAAGCAGGAATCTCCTCTCCTCGATGAACTCGAGGCTTCGGCGACGAAGCGCGGCGACGACCCGCGGCTGCTCGAGGCGTTCGTCGCCGTCGACCGCGAGCTCTGGCTGATCGAGCGAACGAGCGACGGCGCTCGGCGCTTCGCCGATCGCCGCGAGCTCGAGTCGCTGGGGCTCGACGCGGATGCCCGGCCGGCGAAGCCCAAGTCCGGTGACGGTGCCCATCCCGCGGTCGACATCGCCCTGACCGACGCCGACCGAGGCGCATGGACGCTCGTCGAGATCGTGGATACGGCGGACCGACTGCTCGTCGTGCAATCCGACGAGGCGCTCCGCTGGGGGCTCGCCGCCGCAGAAGTGCGCGACGACGACGCACTCAAGGGGTTCTTCCTTGCCGATAGGGTCACGCGCTTCCCGGAGAGCTGGACGGAATCGCTGGTGCGGTTCCTCGTCTCGTGGCCCGTCCGCATCGTCCTGATCGGAATCTTCATCGTCGCCCTCATCTTCGAGGCGCTGCACCCTGGAATCGGGCTCGCGGGCGGCATCGCCGCGGGAGCGCTGCTCCTGCTCGTCGGCGCGCCCGGCCTGCTCGGACTCGCAGAGTGGTGGGAAATCCTGCTCGTTCTGGCTGGAATCGCGCTGATCGGCGTCGAGATCCTGCTCATGCCCGGCACGATCATCGCGGGGCTCGCCGGTGCGCTCTGCGTCCTCGTCGGTCTCGTCGCGAGCTTCACCGGAACCGACCCGACCAGCGCCACCGAGCGATCCGCTCTCCTGACTGCGACCACCACCACGATCTCCGGCATCGTGCTCGGCGCGATCCTGACCTGGTTCGCATCGCGCTGGTTCCGCGACACATGGGTCTTCAAGCGCGCGGTGCTCTCCGCAGCGGTCGCCGATCCGAATAGCCCGCCGCCGCGCGGAGAACCCAAGCAGCCATCGGTCGGCGAGCGCGGCGTCGCCGACAGCGATCTGCGTCCATCCGGTCGCGCACGATTCGGCGACGAGATCTTCGACGCGCAATCGACGGGCAGCTACATCCATCGCGGCGAAGGCATCGTCGTCGTAGGCCGTTCAGGCTCGACGCTGGTCGTCGAAGCGACCGGCACCGACGGCCCCGGAAGCGAAGGAGCGGCACGCGCATGAGCGGCGAGGAATCGTCAGGAGCCTTGATCGCATCGATCCTGCTTGGCGCAGGCGCGTTCGGCATCTTCGTGCTCGAGCTCTTCCTCCCCACGGGCGGGCTACTCGCGGTGCTCTGCGTGCTCTCAGCGATCTCCTCGGTCGTGCTCGGGTTCATGCACCACCCCACGCTAGGCATGTCGCTGCTCGCGCTCTATTCGGTCGCCGCTCCGTTCATGCTCGTCTTCGGACTGCGCATGGCGGCGAAGTCGCCGATGGGGCGCCGCATGGTGCTCTCCGCCGAGGATCCGTCGCGCGCGGGTTCGGGAATCCCCGACACCGCCGTCGTGCTTCCCGCCGTGGGCGCGACGGGCGAGGCGATCACGCCGCTCCGCCCCGCTGGATTCGTCCGCATTGACGGCCGCCGCCTCGACGCGACCGCCGAAGGCGACCTGATCGATGCAGGCACGCCGATCGAGGTCGTTTCCGTGCGCGAGGGGCTTGTCCGCGTCCGTCCGCGCCGCGCGCAAGCGTGATACCCTGACGCTGCTTTCGGAGGAAGACACATGAACGCTCTCATCGCACAAGCCACATCCATCGGCGCCGGGGATGTCGTCCTCTACATCATCCTCGGCATCGTCGGCCTCATCGGCCTGTTCATCTTCTTCGTGATGCTCGGCGTCCTGAAGCTGTACGTGCAGGCGCTCTTCAGCGACGCGAAGGTCGCCATGCTCGACCTCATCATGATGCGCCTCCGCAAGGTGCCGCCCGAGGTCGTCGTGCTCAACCGCATCTCCGCCAAGAAGGCGGGCCTCGACATCCCGACCGACCTCATGGAAGCGCACTACCTCGCCCGCGGCAACATCAGCCGCGTGGTCGCCGCCATGATCGCGGCCGACAAGGCCGGCATCGAGCTTCCCTGGAACCGCGCGACGGCGATCGACCTCGCGGGCCGCGACATCCTCGACGCCGTGCAGACCTCCGTGAATCCGAAGGTCATCGACGTCCCGAGCGTGCAGTCCGGCAAGTCAACCATCGATGCCGTCGCGAAGGATGGCATCCAGCTCCGCGCCAAGGCGCGCGTGACCGTGCGCACCGCGATCTCGCGGCTCGTCGGCGGCGCCACAGAGGAGACCATCATCGCCCGCGTCGGCGAAGGCATCGTGTCGACGATCGGCTCCGCAGAGGACCACAAGAGCGTGCTCGAGAATCCCGACCGCATCTCGAAGACGGTGCTCGCGAAGGGCCTCGATTCGGGCACGGCCTTCGAGATCCTCTCGATCGACATCGCCGACATCGACGTCGGCGAGAACATCGGCGCGCAGCTGCAGGCCACCCAGGCCGAGGCCGACACCAAGCGCTTCCAGGCGCAGGCCGAGCAGCGGCGCGCGCTCGCCGTCGCGCAGGAGGCCGAGTACCAGGCCGAGGCGCAGAAGAACCGCGCGCTCGTCGTGCTCGCCGAGAGCGAGGTCCCCAAGGCGATCGCAGAGAGCCTGCGCAGCGGCAAGCTCGGGCTGATGGACTACTACCGCATGCAGAACATGCAGGCCGACACGCAGATGCGTAGCGCCATCGGCGGCGGTCCCGCCCAGGCGTAATCGCGCATGCCGACGCTCTTCGTCGTCATGCCCGTGTACAACGAGCCCGTCACGCTGCGAGCGTCGGTGGCTCGGGTGCGCGCGGCGGACGTCGGTGCGAGATGGTCCACGCGGATCGTGCTCGTCGACGACGGATCAAGCGACTCGACGCCCGACGCGGTGCGCGCGCTCGGCGCGGAGGGAGCTGCGATCACGCTTTTTCACCCGAAGAACCGGGGCAAGGGCGCTGCCATCCGCACTGGATTCGCGCATGCGCTCTCGCTTGCAGGCGATCGAGACGCCGTCATCATCCAGGATGCGGACCTCGAATACGACCCTGCCGACTTCGCTGGCCTGCTCGCGCCCGTCCTGCGCGGCGAGGCCGACGTCGTCCTTGGGAACCGCTGGGCGGTGCCGCCGAAGGGGCTCAAGCGGCTCGCTCACCGCTTGCTCAACGGCTTCCTCACGCTCTCGAGCAACCTCATGACCGGGCTGCGCGTGAGCGACATGGAGTGCTGCCTCAAGCTCTTCACCGTGCCGGCGCTGCGCACGATCCTTGGCGAGCTCGACGAGGAGCGCTTCGGCATCGAGCCGCAGATCGTCGCCGCCTGCGCGCGCCACCGCCTGCGCGTCGCCGAGGCCCCCTGCTCGTACAGCCCCCGCTCGTTCGAGGAAGGCAAGAAGATCCGCATGAAGGACGGGCTGCGCGTCTTCGTCGTCCTCTGGCGCGAGCGGCGCAGGTCGCGGCGAATGGCGGCGCGCGCATGAGCGACCCGGCGCAGCAGCCCCCGCCGCGACCGAGCAGGGCGCGCATCGCCGTGCAGGTCGTCGGCTTCGCGGTTGGCTGCCTGCTCGTCGCCTGGTGCGCGCAGCGTGCATTCTCGACGGGTGGCGACGGGCTCGCGAAGCTGCGCGAGGCGGACCCCGCACTGGTGGCGACCCTGCTCGTCGCCACGCTCGTCTCGATCATCTGCTCAGGCTACACCTTCCTCGCCATGGCGCGCCCGCTTCGCCGCTTCAGCGCGCTCGAGATGCAGGCCGTCAACCTCATGGCGTCGCTCTTCAACTACGCCCCCGTGCGGCTCGGGCTCGCGCTCCGCTGCGCGTTCCACTGGCGCGTCGACCGCATGGGCGCGACCGACATCGGCGCATGGATCGCAGGCGTCGCCATCGTCACGCTCGGCGCCCTCGGCTCGGCGCTCGCGGCCGGGCTGCTGCAGCTTCCGCTCGGGCGCAGCGCTCCCGCGCTCGACTGGCTTTGGTTCGCGATCTACGGCGCGTGCCTGGTGCTCGGCTCGGGGCTCACGCTCTGGGTCGGGAGAAACGCGCTGCTCAAGCGCTTCCTGAAGGGCGGCGAGCGCGTGCTCTCCAGCCCGCGCGCGCTCGCCGAGAGCCTCGCATTCCGCACCGTCGACCTCGCGATGTGGGCGCTGCGCATGTGGGCTGCGGCGAGGATCATCGGACTCGAGATCGGGCCGGCGCAGGCGGCGCTCCTTGCTGCAGTCGCGATCCTCGGGGCGGGAAACCCGCTCGGTCGCATCGGCTGGCGCGAGGCGCTCGTCGCCCTCGTGGCGCCGATTGTCCTCGGCGGCGGCGCATCGCCTGAGGAGCTCGAGTCGCTCACATCGCAGATGGCGCTCCTCGAGAGCGCAGGCGAGGCCATCCTCACCATTCCGCTCGGCGTCCTCGGCGCCATCTGGTGCCTGCGCGCGCTGAAGCGCGTACCCTCTGACCAGTGAGCGTCTCGCTTCCCATCCTCATGCTGCCGGTCACCACGCAGCGCTACAGCTGCCATGGCTGTGGCAATTGCTGCCGCGACTTCACGGTGCAGTTGCGCGAGGCCGACCTCGCCAAGCTGCGCGCGCAGCAGTGGGAAGAGAAGCTCGGCATGCCGGTGACGACCGAGTTCCGTGGAACGACGTTCCTGCGCCAGCGCGAGGATGGCGCCTGCATCTTCCTCATGGACGACGGGCTCTGCCGCATCCACAAGGACCATGGCTTCGAGGAGAAGCCGATCGCGTGCCAGATGTTCCCGTTCGTGCTTGTCCCCGATGACGTGCGCACGCACGTCGGAATCTCGTTCGCGTGCCAGAGCGTGCGCGAGAACAAGGGTGCCGAGCTGCGCACGCACCTGCGCGAGGTCGACCGCATGAGCCGCAGCGTGCCAGAGACGCGCGCCGCGACCTACAGCGCGATGCTCTCCGACGCGCTCAGTGCGAAGGAAGGCGAGCTCGACGCCCTGCGCATGACGCTCGATCGCTTCCTTGCCCGCGAGGACGTGGTCATGCGCGACCGCTTCGACGGGCTGGCGTGGGTCGCAGCCAGCCTCGGACGCGCGAAGCTTGCCGAGGTGCGCGCGAGCCGCTTCGCAGAGCTCGTCGCCGTGCTGGTGACGGCGCTCCCCGACGAACTCGAGCATCTGCCGCTCGAGCCGGCGCTGCCCAAGCAGCTGCGGTTGCTGCGCCAGGCGGTGTATGCACGATTGGAAGACGTGCAGGTGAATCAAGCGAAGGCGAAGGGACGCTGGCGCACGGTGCTCGCGCAGCTCTTCGCCAGCCGCGCGTTCACGAGCGGCAAGGGCAAGGTGCCAGCGGTCGCGCGCGGGCTCATCGAAGGCGTCGACTTTGCGGCGATCTCGGCGATCCCGCCGCTCACGGAAAGCCCGGACCGCGACGCCATCGATCAACTGCTCTCGCGCTACGCGCGCGCGACCCTGCTCGGGAACAGAGGCTGGGGCGCGGGCTACTACGGCTGGCCTGCCGTGCGCGGGCTGCAGGCGCTCGTGCTCAACATCGCCTGTGCGGCATGGCTTGCGCGCGCGCTGGCTGCGAAGCGCGGGCACGCTGCGGCGATGCTGGAAGACGTGCGCGACGCGCTTGGCCGCATCGATCGCCACGCAGGACGCGCGCCGTGGCTCGGCTCGGTCGGCGAACGACTGAGGCTCGAGTACTTCCGGCTCGACGATGGGCTTCGACGCATCACCCGCGCGAGTGTTTGAGCGCTCGTGCTTGAGCGCTCGCAACCTGCTTCGCGTGCTTGAGCGCTCGCAACCTGCTTCGCAACTTGCTCGCTTCGGTGCTCGAGTGCAAAGCGAGCGCTCGCAACCTGCTTCGCAACTTGCTCGCTTTGGTGCTCGAGTGCAAAGCGAGCGCTCGCAACCTGCTTCGCAACTTGCTCGCTTTGGTGCTTGCGCGCCGCAGTGCTCGGGCGCGCTAGGACTCGTGCATCGTCTGTGGCGCGAGAAAGCGAGCGAGCGTACGCAGCGCATTGCCGCGGTGGCTCCGCGCGTTCTTCTCCTCGGGCGTCAGCTCCGCGCTTGTCCGTCCATCCGTCAGCACCAGCAGCGGGTCGTAGCCAAACCCGTTCGATCCTCGCGGCGCCTCGCCGATCCACCCCTCGAAGTGCCCGCGCGCCTCGGCGACGATCGAGCCATCCGGCCGAGCCATGCACAGCACGCACACGAACCGCGCCGTGCGCCGCGCATGCGGCACTCCCGCAAGTTCGCGCAGCAGCTTCGCGTTGTTGGCCGCGTCGCGCTCCGCCCGACTCGCGCCAGCGCCCGCGTAGCGCGCGCTGTGCACGCCCGGCGCGCCTCCGAGCGCATCCACCTCGAGCCCCGAGTCATCCGCCAAAACCGTCACGCCAAGCGCCTTCGCGTAGGCGATCGCCTTGATGCGCGCGTTCGCCTCGAAGGTCGCGCCGTCCTCCTCGGGCTCAGGGATTCCCGCCGCCGGCATGGGCACGCAGGCGATCCCGATCTGTCCGAGAACGGCGGAGATCTCCTCGACCTTGTGCGGGTTCGATGTGGCGACAGTCAGTTTTTGCATCACTTCTCCAGCACTGGACTTGCGACCGGCGCTCCCGCAGGCAGCCTGTGGGCGGGAGGCTGGTCCATGGGCAGGGTATCGGGAATCGCAGTCATCGCCGTCGCAGTGATGGCAGGAACGGGCGCACGGGTCCACGCGGACCTCGTGTCGCTGTCCGCCACGCGTGACGCAGCCATCTACGAGAGTTTCGATGGCTCGCTCGGCAACGGAGCGGGCCGCTACCTCTTCGCGGGCAAGAACAACCAGAACCGGGCGCGGCGCAGCCTCGTCCACTTCGACGTCGCCGGGATGCTTCCGACCGGCGCGACCATCACTGCCGTCCGCCTGCAACTGAACATGTCGCAGGGGTCGGGTGGACCAAGCCTCGTCTCACTGCATCGCGCGACCACCGACTGGTCGACCGGCGCCTCAAACCCCGACGACCCCGAAGGCAGCGGAACGACCGCGCTTGCGGGCGATGCCACCTGGCTCTTCTCGAGCGCCGACGGCGCAGGCTCGGGCATGGCATGGAGCGTGGCCGGTGGCGACTTCACCGCGAGCGCGAGCGCCAGCGTCCTGACCTCCTCGCTCGGCCTCTACACCTTCACGAGCGACCAGCTCCTCGCCGACGTCACCTCCTTCGCCTCGGATCCCAACGCGAACTTCGGCTGGTTCATCCTCGGCGACGAGTCCTTGCTCGGCGGCGCGCGCCGCTTCGACAGCTCCGAGGGCAGCGCGCTCGGAGGCATCGGCCCCACGCTGATCATCGAGTACACGACCGTTCCCGCGCCGGGCGCGATCGCGCTCCTCCTGCTCGCCGGCTTCATCACCCGCCGCCGCCGCTGATCACGTCTGCAGCACGCCCGTGCGGTAGACGCCGCTCGGCTGCATCGGCGCCTGCGCAGCCACAGCGAGCGCAAGCGCCAGCTCCTCGCGAGTCTCCTTCGGGTCGATGATGCGATCGACCCAGCCCCGGCTCGCTGCGTAGCGGATGTCCTGCTGTTCGTTGTAGCTCGCCGAGATCGCAGCCAGAAGCTGCTTGCGCATCTCCTCGTCGATCTTCTCGCCCTTGCGCTCGCGAGCGGCGAGATCGATCGAGAGCAGCGTGCCCGCCGCCTGCGCGGCGCCCATCACGGCGAAGCGCGCACCCGGCCACGCGAGGGTCAGCAGCGGATCGAACGCGCGTCCGCACATGGCATAGTTGCCTGCGCCATACGAGCCGCCGACGACCAGCGAGATCTTCGGCACCACGCAGTTCGACATCGCGTTCACCATCTTCGCGCCCGAGCGGATGATGCCGCCCTGCTCGCTGTCGCGGCCCACCATGAAGCCCGTGGTGTCGGTCACGAACACGATCGGCAGCCCCTTCTGGTTGCAGTCCATGATGAAGCGCGCGGCCTTGTCGGCGCTGTCGTCGTAGATCACCGCCGGCATGTTGCTGGCGCTCGACGGACCCGCCTTGCCGCCCGGCATCTTGCGCTGCGTGAGCTTCTTCTGGTTCGCCACGATCCCGCAGGGAAACCCCGCGACGCGCGCGTATCCGCATACAAGCGACCGCCCGTACTCGGCGCGGTACTCATCGAAGCTCTCCGCATCCACGAAGCAGGAGAGCAGCTCGACCATGTCGTACTGCGCGCCCGGCTCGGCGCGGAACACGCTCGTCACATCGGTCGCCGGGCGCTTCGGCGCCACCGCGGCAAACGGCGCGCGCGCCTTCGCAGGCGCCGTACGCACCGCGCTGAACACGCGGCGCAGCCGCTCGATGCAGGCGGGATCATCCTTCTCGCGGAAATCGATCGTGCCCGAGATCTGGGCATGCATCTCGGCGCCGCCGAGCTCCTCGCTCGAGACGTCCTGTCCTATCGCGGCCTTGACCAGCGCGGGACCAGCGAGGTAGAGCCCGCTGCCCTCGGTCATGAGGAGCGTGTCGCAAAGCACGGGCAGGTAGCCGCCACCGGCGACGCAGTTGCCCATGATCGCGGCGATCTGCGGAATCCCCTGCGCGCTGATCACCGCGTTGTTGCGGAAGATGCGCCCGAAGTCGTCGGTGTCGGGAAACACATCCTCCTGGAGCGGCAGGAACACGCCCGCGCTGTCCACGAGGTAGACAAGCGGCAGCCGTGCTCGCTCGGCGATCGCCTGCGCGCGGATGATCTTCTTGCAGGTCATCGGAAAGAACGCGCCCGCCTTCACGGTGGCATCGTTCGCGATCACCATCGCCAGACGCCCGTCGATCTCCGCGATCGAGGTCACCACGCCCGCGGCAGGCGCGCCGCCGTACTCCTTGTACATCCGCCATGCGCTGAACAGCCCGCACTCCATCGCGCGCGTGCCCTTGTCCGCGAGCAGCGCCATGCGCTCGCGCGCCGTGAGGCGGCCATTGCGGTGCTGCCGTTCGATGCCCGACTTGCCACCGCCTTCCTCGATCTTCGCTGCCTCTGCGAAGTACTCAGCGGTGGCGGTCTCGAGCGCGGTGGGGGCTGCGGTCATGGGCTTGGAGAATAGACAAAACCCGCGGCCTTCCCCCGCAAGTCAGTTCCGAGAACCATTTCTGAACGTCCAGCCTGTTTCGATGCCCTCTTGCGTGCCTGCCGCGGCTTCCGCTATCCTCTCCGATCCTCTTCAAAGGTCAGAAGCAACGGCGGCGGGAATGCCGCCCATCAGAGAACGAAGACATATGAGCAACACCCTCGTCAGCAGCACTCGCCGCCACGCCAAGGACACCGGCTCGACCGAAGTCCAGGTCGCGTCCATCACGGCTCGCATCAACGAGCTGCAGGACCACTTCAAGACCCACAAGAAGGACCACGCGTCGCGCCGCGGCCTGCTCCTGCTCGTTGGCAAGCGCAACCGCCTGCTCAAGTACATGGCGACCACCGACCGCGAGGGCTACCTCGCGCTGATCAAGAAGCTCGGCCTCCGCAAGTAAACCCGACGCGCCGCGCTCGCGGCGTCGTTGGCGGACTTCCTTGCGCGGCCTCGCCGCACTCCTCCCACGCTCGACCGCAGCCGCGGCGCCTCGCGCCGGTGCTGTGACGTTCGCGCGCCGGCGAGCCACGACACACATTCATTTTCCCTGAGAGAGCCGCGCAGACCGCGGCAGATGGAGACACACATGGCAGTCACAGTCGTAGAGAAGGTCATCGGCGGGCGCACGCTCCGCTTCGAGACCGGCCGCGTCGCGAAGCTCGCGAGCGGCGCCGTCATCGCTTCGTACGCCGACACCTGGGTCCTCGCGACCTGCGTCCGCGCCAATCCGCGCGCGGGCATCGACTTCTTCCCCCTCACCTGCGATTACCGCGAGAAGACCGGCGCCGCCGGCAAGTTCCCCGGCGGCTTCCGCAAGCGCGAGGGCCAGCCGAACGAGAAGGAAGTCCTCACGATGCGCATGATGGATCGCCCGATCCGTCCGCTCTTCCCCGAGGGCTTCTGCGACGAGATCCAGCTCCAGGCGTGGGTCATGTCGCATGACGGCCAGAACGACAGCGACGTGCTCGCCTGCACCGCTGCCTCGGCCGCGCTCTACATCACCGACGCCCCCTACCTCGGCCCGGTCGCGACCGTCCGCGTCGCCCGCATCATCACCGAGCAGGGCGAGCGCTTCGTCATCAACCCGACCCAGGCGCAGATGGAGTTCAGCGACCTCGACCTCGTGCTCTCCGGCCATAAGGACGGCGTGAACATGATCGAAGTCGGCGCCGCCGAGGTCTCGGAGGCCACCATGGTCGCCGCGATCAAGTTCGGTCTCGAGGAGGGCATCAAGCCCATCCTCGAGCTCATGGAGGAGCTCCGCGCGAAGTGCGGCGCCCCCGCCGTTCGCATGGGCGAGCTGAACACCCCGAGCGACGAGGTCATGAAGAAGGTCAAGGAGGCGGCATACGACCGTCTCCTCGAGGCCCGCAAGATCAAGGGCAAGAAGGAGCGCAACGACGCCGTCGACGCCATCAAGGGCGACGTCATCAAGACGCACTTCTCGATCCCCGCCGGCATCCCCTACTCCGACCACATGGAGGCGGAGAAGAAGCAGAAGCAGGCCAAGGAGGCCCTCCGCCTCCTCGAGAAGAAGATCACCCACTACCTGGTGGCGCAGCACTCGATCCGCGCCGACGGTCGCAAGCTCAACCAGATCCGCGACCTCGACATGTCGGTCGCGCTCTTCCCGCGCACCCACGGCTCGGCGTTCTTCCAGCGCGGCGAGACACAGTCGCTCGTCACGTGCACGCTCGGCACCAAGCAGGACGAGCAGATCGTCGACGGCCTCCTCTCCGAGTACGCCAAGAAGTTCTACCTCCACTACAACTTCCCGCCGTTCTGCACGGGCGAAGCTGGCCGCATCATGGGCCCCGGCCGCCGCGAGATCGGCCACGGCGCGCTCGCCGAGCGCTCGCTGCTCGGCATCCTGCCGACGTCGGACGACTTCCCCTACACCATCCGCCTCGTCAGCGACATCACCGAGTCGAACGGCTCGTCGTCGATGGCGAGCGTCTGCGGCGGCTGCCTCGCGCTCATGGACGCGGGCGTCCCCATCCGCAACACCTGCGCCGGCATCTCGGTCGGTCGCTTCACCGACACCGATGGCAAGATCACCCACGTGACCGACATCATCGGCGAGGAGGACTTCTTCGGCGAGATGGACTTCAAGGTCTCGGGCACCCGCGAGGGCATCACCGGAATCCAGCTCGACCTCAAGGCCCGCGGCCTCTCGGTCGCTGAGATCGAGAAGATCTTCGAGCAGGCGAAGGAAGGCCGTCTCCACATCATCGCCGAGATGGAGAAGGTGATCGCCAAGCCGCGTCCGGACATCTCCCCGATCGCACCGCGCATCACGATCGTCAAGATCGACCCCGAGAAGATCGGCAAGCTCATCGGCCCCGGCGGCAAGACCATCCGCGGCATCCAGGAGACCACCGGCGCCAAGATCGACGTCGAGGAGGACGGAACCGTCTTCATCGCGTCGGCGGACGCCGAGAAGGCCGCCATGGCCAAGGCCGCGGTCGAGGCGCTCGGAGCCGAGATCAAGGTCGGCGCCGTGTACACGGGCAAGGTCGTCGCCATCAAGGAGTTCGGCTGCTTCGTCGAGCTCGCTGCTGGCACCGACGGCATGTGCCACGTGAGCGAGCTCGCCCATGGCTACGTGAAGAAGGTCGATGAGGTCGTGAAGGTCGGCGACGTGGTGACCGTGAAGGTCATCAACATCGACGACAACGGCCGCATCAAGCTCTCGCGCAAGGCGATGCTGACTCCCCCGGAGCCGGCGAACAAGGGCTAATCAAGGTCAAAAAGACGCAACCCTCGCTCTGGGTTGCCCTTGAGAAGAATGTCAACATGCGGGCGCGACTCTCGACAAGTCGCGCCCGCTTTGTTTTTCCCAAGAAACCTCGGAGACATCGCCGCAGACGCTTGCAGAGCGGCTGTTCCCCGCGCACAATAGATTTTGGCGGACGCGTTGCCGCCAATTGAACCACGCGAGCGATGGCTCTTGGAGCTCAGTGATGGCAGGTGCACAGACACTCAATGATGTCGAAGGGGTCGTCAAGTGGTTCGACGCCCGCAAGGGTTTCGGCTTCATTGTCGGGCCGGAAGGCCAAGACATCTTCGTCCACTTCTCCGTGATCGAGCAGGCGGAAGGTTTCCGCGCACTCCGTGATGGAGAGCGCGTGCTGTACTCCGCAAGCAACGGCGACAAGGGTTGGTCGGCCACCAAGGCGAAGTCGCTCGGAACCCGTGTTCCGCCTGCGGAACGCCCAGGGAACCGCGTCCGCGTCGCCGAGTGATCCGCGATTCGTCGTGGAAGAGAGAGTCGTCCGCACTCGCATGACGCGAGGGGCCGCTGATACGCTTTGACGCATGGACTGGGGCTCGTTCGCACTCGGAGCAACCGCTGGTGGAGCCGCTGCGCTCCTCGTGACGGCCTCGCTGATCACGCGGCGCCTCGTGCGCCTTCGTGCGGCGGAGGAGCGGGCGCGCCGACAGGAGCGGCTCGCCGAGCTTGGCGCGCTCACCGGAGGCCTTGCCCACGAGATCAAGAACCCGCTCTCCACGATCGGGCTCAACGTCCAGCTTGCGAGCGAGGCGATCAGCGACTCGCAGCTTCCGGAGGACGACAAGGCGACGCTCGTCCGGCGGGTGGAGACGGTGAGCCGCGAGGCCACGCGACTTGCCAACATCCTCAACGACTTCCTCCGCTTCGCGGGACGCATCAAGCTCGCGCCCGTCGAGATCGACACCCGCGAGATCGTGGAGGAGCTGGTCGACTTCTACCGCCCCCAATGCGAGATCCACCGAGTGGTGCTCCGCGCCGACATTCCCGCTGCCGAGACCATCGCGCGCGTGGACCCTGCGCTGGTGAAGCAAGCGCTCCTGAACCTGCTCATCAATGCGAATCAAGCGATGGCGACCAGCGACTCCGCGCCGCGAGAGCTCCTCGTCCGGCTCGAAAGCCAGCCGGGGACCGTCGCCATCCATGTGATCGATACAGGACCGGGCATCCCGCCCGAGAAGCACGCTGAGATCTTCCGACCCTACGTCACTGGGCGAAAGGGCGGCACTGGGCTCGGGCTCGCTGTGACGCGCCGCATCGTCGAGGAGCACGGCGGGCGCATCGACCTCTTCAGCGAGGTCGGAAAGGGAACGGACTTCACCGTCCGACTGCCAGTCGGCGGACCCGCGGCGGACAGCAGCGACCACTCCGAGGACGACGCACGCAAGACCGTGCTCGATCGCCTCTTCAAGCGGGCCGAACGCAAGAATTGATCGGTCGCCGCTGCGGCGGCCCCTTCTGGTGCTTGGGAGCGTCGGAGTCCGTTTGCAATGGGTGCCCGCAGACGAAGTCTGCGGAACCACGTGCGTGGGAGTCCATGTTCCGAATCGGCCAACCGACTCCTCAAGCAAGTGGTTCCGCAGATTTCGGCGTTGCCTTCATCTGCAGGCACTCGTGATTGAAGCGGTCGCCGCTGCGGCGGCTCCCTCTGGACGAGCGCCGCGCGAGTGAATCGCGACGGCGCTCCTGACACGCATATCGCCAAGGCGAGCAAAGGCGACGCACCTGATGCGGGCCACGCCCGCATCAGCGCGTCGCCAGTTGCGAGCGATCCAATACGCCGACAGCGCTCTATTCAAGCCAGTCTTTGGCCTTCAACCGCTCGGGCACGTACGTCTCGCTCACATAGGAGATGTCCTTCGTGATGAGCGACTCGACTTCCATCTTGAAGCCGTTGGCCAGCATCGCATCGATCTCCCGCTGCCAGCCCTTGTGCCCTTCGAACCACGGGTACGCCGCGATCTCCTTGGCGCGCTTGATGTCATTGTCCGTCAGGTCGATCTTCACCGCCTCGTCGAGGCCGCACTGGCGGTAATCCTTGGCGCGGATGCCGAGGAACTTCGCATCGGGAATCGCCAGTCGCGAGCTCTCGAACGCAAGCGAGATCGAGCCCTGCTTGATGACGCTGTAGATGTAATGCCCCCACGGATCGTTGTCGAGCACGCAGATGATCGGCAGCTTGAGCTCCTGGTGCAACCGCTGCAGCAGGCGACGGCAACCGCGCGGCGGCTGACCTGCGCCGTGTGTCAGGATGCAGTTGTGCTTCTCCCAGAAGCGGTCCTCGTTGAACCGATTCCAGACCGTGCCTTTCTCGACATGCAGGACGAACTTCGCCTCGCACTTCTTGAACTGGATGATGTCGGGCTCGACGATCGACGGCATCGCGTAGCCGCCCGAGCCCATGCGCCGGCAGTCGATCTCGTCGCCCTTGTCGACGATGGTGATGTTGCCGACCATCGCGCCGCGGTTCTCCGCGAAGATGTGCAGTTCCTCGCGCAGCGCGGCGAGAAGCACCTCGAGGTCCTCCAGGATCGGGTCTGATTCATCCTGCGTGTCGAAGGTGTTCTCCTTCGTGCCCGCGACGGTGTGCTTCGCCTTGTAGAACACGCCACGGAGGCTGCTGGTCTTGCCCGCCGCGATGAGGTCCTGGATCGTGCTCGCATGCAGCATCGTCTGCATGAACTGCTTCGCCGTCTTCAGGTCGAAGAGCGGGCGCTCGGCGGTGCCGTCGCCCATCTCGAGGATGCCCTTCTTCCTGTTCCAGATCGTGTTCGACTTGGTGCGGGTCGGGATCTCGACGGCAGGCTCGCGGCCGCTCAGCGCGCGCTTCGCGATCTCGCCAGCGAGCGCCTCGATCTTCTGCTGCGTCCGCGCATCGCGCTCGGCCTTGGTGGTCTTCTTTGCCATGTGTTGCTTCCTTGCGGTCGGCTGCCTGTTCAGAAGAGTCGTGGATCGTCGTCATCGAAGCCCTTGGCCGGCTTCGGCTTCGCAGCCGGGCTTGCCTCGGACTTCCGTGATTCCAGGTCCTTCTTGGTCTTGATCGCGGGGCCTTCGGACTTCGCCGGCTTCTCTGCCTTCGCGGCCTTCCCAGGCTTTGCGCCCTTCGCGGGCTCGTCGAAGACCGGCGCCGAGACGGGCGCGATGCTCTCCATGGTCGGGATGGCGCTCTCGACGATGATCACGCCCTCGTCGTCCGAGTCGTCCTCGTCCTGCTTGCGCACCTTGCCGTCCTCGTCGAGCTCCTGGTCGGCGACCGCGGTCTTCCTGCGCGCCTGCTCGAGCAGCGCGTTGTAGAGCTTCTTCGTGTCCTCGCCCGTGATCGCATTGAGCGCCTTCGAGATCTCCCCGATGTAGCGCTCGAACACGTCTCGGCGCTCGCTCTCGCGGCGCATCTTCTGGCGCTTGCGCAGATAGGTGCCGAGCTTGCGCCCGCACTCCATGAGCGCGAGCTTCATCTCCTTGCGGATCTCGTCGTAGTCGGCGATCGCCTCCTTCGACTCGCTCGTGAACGGCACCCACACGCTTGCCATGTGGATCATCACGACCAGCGGACCGATCGGAAGGCTGCCGCGCGGCTGCTGCATCGCGTAGTTCTTCCACGGCGTCTCCTCGACGGCCTTGAAGCTCGAGCAGGCGCTCTGCTGGAAGAGGAGCGGCACGCGGTTCGCGAAGCGGATGACGCGCCCGGGCTGGTCGGCGGGAAGATCGCCGCCGAACGCGATCGCGGCCTCGATCTGAAAGGGGCGGCCGCGGTACACCGCAGCGTCACGCGTGGAGGCCGCGTAGAACTCAGCCTTCACGCCCTTCAGCATGCCCGCGAGCAGCTGGCGCACGCCGATCGGCGCGAGGCAGTCGGTCGGCGGCGGCGCAAGCCGCTCGTCCTCGAAGACCTTGAACAGCTTCTCGACCTGCGGCGGCTCGATGTCGGCGCACTTCGTGCGACTCGTGACGCCGATCGCGGCGCAGAACTTGCTTGCGGTCGTGGACGACACGCGGCAGAAGCGCGTCTGGAGGAACTCGTACAGCGAGCCCTTCTCGCTCGCCTCGTAGTCCTTGATCATCTGCAGGAGGATCCCGAGCTCGATGCCCTTCGGGTGCGGCTGGATCTCCTTGGTCTCCGGCGGAAGCTCCTGCACACCGCGCGGGAACACGATCACGCCACCCGTCTCCGATGTCTGCGCTGGTGCGTCGGACTTCGCCTCCTGGGCGGCGGCTGCGCTTGTGCCCGGCAGCAGGTCGTCTGCATCCTCCTGGGTGATGCGCGACGGCGGCACGAACACGATCCGCGCATGCGGATTCGCGATCGCCGTGAGCTCGAGGAACTCGTCGACAGAGCCGCGGCCCTTCTGATACTTGCCATCGAGCTCGATCGAGACGCTCGTTCCTGTCGCGAAGGACTCAAGCGGCAGGAACACGCCTTCGTTCGACAGCTGCTTGGTGCCCGAGGAGAGCGCGCGGAATCGCTCGGGAGGAAAGTCCTTCGTCTCCTTGTCCAGCGTGACCTCGGCGCGGTTCGTCTTGGTGTTCATCGCCAGCTCGATCAGGTGAGCGGGCTGCTTCGCGCTTGGCTTGGTATGGATCACCATCGGGCGACCCGTGGTGATGAGGCCGTTCATGCCGGCGGCGGAGATGCCGATGCCCTGCTGGCCACGCGACATCTTCAAGCGATGGAACTTCGATCCGTAGAGCAGGCGGCCGAAGATGTTCTCCACCTGCTTGCGGACGATGCCTGGGCCGTTGTCAATCACGGTCACTCGGTAGCGCGAGCTCTTCGCCGTGGGCGGTCGCCGTGGATCCAGGTCCTCGATGATGACCGCGATGTCGGGCAGGATGCCGCCCTCCTCGCATGCATCGAGCGAGTTGTCGACGGCCTCCTTGACCGTGGTCAGCAGCGCCTTGCGCGGGTTGTCGAAGCCGAGGAGGTGGCGGTTCTTCACGAAGAACTCGCTCACCGACACTTCCTTCTGCTTTGCCGACATCTCCTCGGCGGTGGCGCCACGGCGCTTCCCGTCCGACCTGGGCTTCCGTTCCTTCAATGCAGTCTCCATGTGGTTCTCCGGGCGCTCCATCGCCCAACTGGCGGTCGCGAGAGTAGCGGAAGAATCTCGGGGAAACCGCGGTTCGCTCACGGATCCCGCGACACCCGCGAATTTCCGCCTCGGCTATACTCCCCGCCCTTTCGCACGCCACCCACGAGGAAACACCATGGAAACCACGCTCATCATCCTCAAGCCAGACGCCGTCCAGCGCGGCCTCATGGGCCGCATCATCTCCCGCTTCGAGGAGAAGGGCCTGCAGATCGTCGGCGCCAAGCTGATGCAGATCTCGCCCGAACTCGCCGCCACCCACTACAAGGACCATCAGGGCAAGCCCTTCTACAACGGGCTCGTCGGGTTCATGACCAGCTCTCCGGTGCTCGTGATGGCTGTCCGCGGGATCGGTGCGATCACCATCGCCCGCTCCATGATGGGCGCGACCTTCGGCTCGAAGGCCGCCGCGGGCACCATCCGAGGCGACTTCGGCGTCTCGAACTCGTTCAACCTGATCCACGGCTCGGATAGCCCAGAGGCAGCCGCACGCGAGCTCTCGCTCTTCTTCAAGGCGGGCGAGGTCCTCGATTTCCCTCGCGCCGGCGACCGCTGGGTCTACGACTCGAGTTCGGGCAAGGCTGAGTAAGCCCCGTCCGAGACAACCCGACTGATAACCAGTTCTTTCGCAGCGTGCTGCGAAAGAACTGGTCGTTTTGGTGGGTTCTCACCCCGAACTCGCTGAAACGGCGGCGACGGGACGTTTCCTCTGCGTAGAAGCCACTGTCAGGGCGTACCTTCCAAGCCCCGACAGGCACCCCGCGTGCGTCATCCGACGCCGCAACGGATCTGCGCCGAGTCGGTTCAAGCGGATGTCAGGAGCAGATTGAAAGTTCCGGTGGGTGAGCCCGAACACGGCGGGCCTGGGCAGCGTCTAGGTTGTGCGCGGTTCGCTGCGCATGGGTTCGTGAGATCTCGATCCGCTGGCCACGAAACGGCCTGAACGAACGAGATCATGTTGGGAAATTGACCGAATGTGTGTGGAAAAGCTTTGAACGCGCGCTGATTCCCAGCCCGCGACTGATCTTGTGTTGTCCAGAGTTACTTTGATTCACTGCAATCTTCTGCGATCTTCGGCAAAAAGCCATCGATCGTTCGTCAAAAGTTCTTAAAGGTTCAGGTCGGTGTCGAAACTGGAATCGTTTGGAGACGAATTCAGAAGGTCGGCGCGATCAACGCCAAGTGGTCCGAAGGAGGGTTCCCTCATGCGACAGACTGATACCCGCTCCAAGCTCCTCACCGCCGAGAGTCGCGGCGCCGTCCGCGAGTCCCCGCTCATGCGGGCTCGCAAGCGCGGCAACCCCGAGACGGCGACGCGCACCCTCGCCCGCTCGGGATCATCCGAGGGCGCCGGGGCGCCTGCCGCTCGGGCGGAAACCTCGAATTCGATCAGCAAGCGCACCGAACTCGCCCCGCTGAGCCAGGGGGAGGAGCGGCTGCTCAAGACCCTGCTGTCGGAGCCGATGGACTACATCGACCACCCCGAGTACCACCTCCCCGACGCAGCCGATCGCATCTACGGCGCCGCAGAGATCACTCGCCCAGACGTGACCTGGTATCGCCCGCTGATGGATGACTTCATCTCGACGCGCAGCCGTGGCGCCCGCCCACCGAAGGCGCAGTCATCGGTCCTGCTCACCGGCGCGCAGGAGCGCGTCCTGTTCATGAAGTACAACTTCGCCCGCTTCAGCATCTCAGAGATCCAGAAGCAGGCGGCGTCACGCTCACTCACCCTTGCGGAAGCACGGGACATGCTCCGTTGGCACGCCATCGCCAACCAGTATCGAGAGCAGCTCGCTGAGACCAATCTGGCGCTCGTCCTGGCGATGGCCAAGCGCGTCCGCCTATCCGAGGTGGATTTCGCCGACCTCATCGGCGAGGGAAACATGGCGCTCATGCGTTCGGTCGACAAGTTCGACTGCGGGCGCGGGTTCAAGTTCTCCACCTACGCCTGCCGTGCGATCCTGAAGGCCTTCAGCCGCCACGGCATCAAGGTCTCCACCCAGAAGAAGCGCTTCGGTGCCGAGTACGACCCCGCGCTTGAGAAGTCCAACCACCTTGAGACCGTTCGCGCGACCCACGAACGGGAGTGCGCGGATGAGGTGCGTCACATCGTGACCTCGAACAAAGCCGACCTTTCGGACATCGAGATCAAAGTGATCAGCCACCGCTTCGGGCTCGACGTCGAACTCGCGCTGGAACAGGGAACCTCTTCTGTTCCCGCCGAGCCACTGACCCTCGAGCAAGTCGGCCAGGTCATCGGCGTGACCAAGGAGCGCGTGCGCCAGATCCAGAACAAGGCGCTGGAGAAGATCCGCACCGCGCTTCAGGCGGCAAATCCCGACGCCGCGGTTGCGATGGCTGACGACATCGCCACACGCGAGGGTCGCACTCCGCCATCGGCAAACTGACCGAGCAAGCAGCCGAGCGAAGCCCTGCGAAGTCGGCTTCACCTGAACACCACGAGGCGTGCCCTGGCTCATCCCCGCGGGCGCGCCTCGCGTGCATTCCACTCGGAATCCTGACGGTACACTTCTCGCCCCATGAAGACAAAGGTCTACGAATCGCCGAACGCCGCGCTCGAGGGTCTCGCCGGCGACGGCATCACCATCGCCGTCGGCGGCTTCGGGCTCTGCGGAATCCCCGAGCAGCTCATCATCGCGCTCCGCGATTCAGGCGCGAAGGGACTGACCGCCGTCAGCAACAACGCGGGCGTCGATGAATGGGGGCTCGGGCTGCTGTTGAAGACGCGGCAGATCCGCAAGATGGTCTCCAGCTACGTGGGCGAGAACGCGGAGTTCGAGCGGCAATTCATGTCCGGCGAACTTGAGCTCGAGTTCAACCCGCAAGGCACGCTTGCCGAGCGCATGCGGGCGGGAGGCGCGGGAATCGCTGGCTTCTACACCAAGACCGGCGTCGGCACCGTTGTCGCGGAGGGCAAGGAGATCAAGGAGTTCGACGGGGAGACCTATGTGCTCGAGCGCGGCATCCGCGCAGACCTGTCGCTGGTCAAGGCATGGAAGGCCGACACCACAGGCAATCTGGTGTTCCGGAAGACCGCGCGCAACTTCAACCCGATGGTCGCGATGTGTGGCAAGGCCTGCGTGGCGGAGGTCGAGGAGATCGTGCCCGCAGGCTCGCTCGATCCAGACCAGATCCACACGCCTGGAATCTTCGTCGACCGCATCGTGAAGACCGTCTCGGAGAAGCGAATCGAGCAGCGCACCGTGCGTCCGCGCAACTCAAACTGAGACCGCGCGAGTTATCGGCAACCTGACTTTCTCTGACACTCCAGAGGCGGGGTGCAGTGCCCCTTGCGTTCGGTCGATCAACCAAGGCTCGGGCGTGCGCCCGGGAGCGGTGCCATCGAACCGCTGTGGACCGAGGCTCTTGCAACCGTCCGTCGTCAGTCAACCGCCGAAAATCCCGAGAGGAATCGGGCATCAGAATCCCATCGACTTCGTTGCTCGTGCGCCGAAATGGGCAACGAAATCCGCGCGATGTGGAACAATGACCGCCCCTCGAGCCGCGAGCGAAGCGGACGAGCATGTTCCGATTCCGCAAGGAGATGTCCGTGATCAGCTTCAACCACCGCCGCGCCCTCACCTCGCTCCGCACCAAGCTCGCTGCCGCCGTCATTGCGGCTGGGCTGGCCTGCTCGATGTCCTCCAGCGTCCAAGCGCAGGCGGGCCGAGGCGGAATGGGCGCGTTGTTCGTCCCCGACTTCCTGCCCCGAGACCTCCCCGTCTTCGTGGACTCGCTCGGACTCGAGGAGTGGCAGCGCCCGATCCTCGAGGCGCTCCTTGAGGACTACGGCACCAACTTCGCCACCGCCGCCGACGGCGTGCGCTCGAAGATGAGCCAGTTCAAGGATGTCGCTGCATCGAGCAACCCGGACAAGATCGTCGAGATGATCTCCGCCCCGCTCATCGATTGGGGCACCGAGAAGAAGAAGCTCCGCGACGACTTCCTTGAGAGCGTCCGCAGCCAGCTGAGCGACGTGCAGTCGGAGGCGTGGCCGCGCTTCGAGCGGGCGATGCGCCGCGAGAAGTCGCTGCCGAATGGCGTGCTTTCGGGCGAGTCGCTGAACCTGATCCTCATCACCCGCGAGATCGACGTTCCGCCGATCGTCGCCGACGGCGCCCGAGCCGCGATGGATGCCTACGAGGTGCAGCTCGACGAGACGCTCGCCGCCCGCGACCGCGAGGACGAGTCCTCCATCGGAACGCGGCTCAAGTCGCTGAACGACACCAACAAGTTCGTCGCGACCGAGCAGCGCGTCATGGATCTTCGCGTCGCCGTCCGCGACGCCCAGGACCGCGGCCTCGTCGCGATCCGTGACGCCCTCGGTGGCGACTACGGCAAGAAGTTCGAGGAGCGCGCCCTCCGCCGCGCCTTCCCGCTTGTCTACGGACCCGATCCGGTCACCCCGCTCTTCGAGGCCGCCCTCGCGCTGCCCGACCTGACCCCTGAGCAGAAGACGAAGCTCGGCGAGATCCGCACCAATTTCGACTCGACCCACGGCGAGCTGCAGAAGCGCTTCGCGGACAAGATCCGCGAGTCCGAGCCGAAGGAGCCCCGCCGCCGCGCCGAGGCGCTGGCGATGAAGGCTGCCGGCGGCAACCCGAACTTCAACCAGTCCCCTGAGATCGATGCGATCAAGCTCGAGCGTCAGGAGCTGTACACCCGCTTCCGCGCCATGATCGCGGAGGTGCTCAACGACAACCAGAAGGAACTCGTGCCCGGCTTCGGCAAGCCCGGTGCCGACCTTGCTGGCGGTCAGAAGTACAGCGACGCGACGCACCTCGGCACCGGCGGCGGCTCGAAGTCGACGGCGCCAGGGCTCGGCGGCGCCGAGGAAATCATCGATCCAGCGGTCAAGCCAAAGGGCGAGGGCAAGCCTTCGCTGAATGACACCAAGCCCGGCAGCCAGCCGAATGAGAGCCCGAAGAAGGCCGAGTAACGGCTGAAGCGGGCGGAGAGGAATGCACGTGCAGATGGGATCCAACGGCATCAACGGAACCGCGACCCTCACCGAGATCTCGGTGTCGGCCAAGGACGCACGTGCGGCGGCAACGCCGCCCTCGCAGGATGCGGGCGTTCGAGAGCGCTGCGCGCTCCTCGGCATCGAGTGGCTCGACAAGACGCCCGCTTCGGATCCTGCCGCCGCGGAACTGCTTGCTCCCGAGCTCGCTGTCCGCCTCGGCGCCGTGCCCATCGCCATCGAAGGCAATCGCCTGGTCGTGGCCATGCTTGACCCGCTCGACACCGCGGCTGTCGACGAGATCGGCGCGGTCACCTCGCGTTCGGTCAAGCGCATCGGACTCGAAGGCCCGGCCTTCCGCGAGCTCATGCGCGACCGCTACGGCACCACCGCAGCGCGCATGGCCGAGACCCTCGCCTCCGACGGCGGACTCGCCGCGACCCCCGACAACGAGCACAACCTCGATGCCATCGAGGCGGACGACGTCCACCGGATGGCCGAGCAGCCCACGCTCATCAACCTGGTGAACCTGATCCTGCTCGAGGCGATCCAGAGCCGCACGAGCGACGTGCACGTCGAGCCCTTCGAGAGCGAGCTGCGCGTCAAGTACCGCATCGACGGCGTGCTTGTCTCGCAGCCCCAGCCACCGAAGCACCTGCAGGCCGCCCTGATCGGCCGCATCAAGATCATGGCGGGCATGAACATCGCCGAGCGCTATGTGCCGCAGGACGGCCACATCACGCTGCGCTTCGAAGGCCGCAAGGTCGACATCCGCGTGTCCACCGTGCCGACCCTGTATGGCGAATCGGTCGTCATGCGTATCCTCGACAAGAGCTCGCTGCCGCTCGATCTCAAGAGCCTGGGCATGAGCGAGTCGCACCGCGCGATCGTCGACCGCATGATCGAGAAGCCGCACGGCCTCGTGCTCGTCACGGGTCCGACCGGCTCGGGCAAGACGACGACGCTCTACGCGGCGCTCTCGAAGCTCTACGACCCGCGCAAGAAGATCATCACCATCGAGGATCCCGTCGAGTACGAGCTCAACGGCATCAACCAGATCCCCGTCAACGCCAAGCGTGGACTCAGCTTCGCGACCGGCTTGCGCGCCATCCTGCGCCAGGACCCCGACATCGTGTTCGTCGGCGAGATCCGCGATACCGAGACCGCCGACATCGCCATCCGCTCAGCGCTGACGGGTCACTTGATCTTCTCGACGCTGCACACCAACGACGCCATTTCGTCGGTCGGCCGCCTCTTCGACATGGGCGCCGAGCCCTACCTCGCCGCGAGCGTGCTCGAGGGCCTGCTCGCGCAGCGCCTCGGCCGCCGGCTATGCGAGGCCTGCAAGGAGCGCCGTCCGATCAGCGAGGACACGCAGAACCGGCTCACGCCCGATGAGCGGCAGCGGCTCGGCGGATTCCAGATGTTCGGCCGCGGCTGCGACAAGTGCGGCAACAGCGGATTCCGCGGCCGGCTCGGCTTCTTCGAGATCGTCCGCGTCTCCTCGGCCCTGCGCGCAGCCATCGCGCAGAACCGCCCCGTGCATGAGCTCAAGGCCCTGCTCGACCCCGAGTTCATCACCATGCGCGAGGACGGCATCCGCAAGGTCGCCGAGGGCATCTCGACCGTGGAGGAAGTCCTCCGCGCGACGCAGGACGTCGAGGACTTCTCGGAGGGACTGAAGAAGTCCTGACCTGAACCATGCCTTCCTTCCGCTACCAAGCACTCGCGACCGACGGCGCCATGCAGAATGGCACGGTGGTCGCACCTGACCGCGCGACGGCGATGCGCATGCTCCAGCAGAAGGGCGAGACGCCGCTCGACCTCGTGATGAGCGAGGCAGACGCGGCTGCAGAGTCGGGATCGAACGCGCGCCCGACGATCTCGCGCTCGGAGCTCGCAGATCTCGTCCGCGAGCTCGCCACCGCGCTCGAGGCCGGCCTGCCGCTCATGCAGGCGCTCCGGACCGTGCGCCGCCAGGCCGCGCACAAGAACATGCAGGTGATCCTCGACTTCATCATCGAGCGCGTGGAGGCGGGCGTGCCGTTCCACGTCGCGGCGAAGGAGTATGGACCGCCGTTCGATGACATGACGACGGGCATGCTTCGCGCCGCCGATGCGTCGGGACGCACTGCGGAGATCCTCCACCAGCTCGGCGACCTGCTCGAGCGCTCGGTCGAGCTTCGCCGCGAGGTCGTCGGGGCAATCGTCTATCCGATCATGATCGCGGGACTCATCGCGGTCAGCGTCGTCGTGCTCATCGCCTTCGTGCTTCCCCGCGTGATGAAGCCGATCCTCCAGGCGAACCTCGACCTCCCGCTGCCCACGCAGATCCTCATGGGAGTCTCCGACTTCATCGCGGCGTGGTGGCTTGTGCTCGCTGCGGCGATGCTGCTCGCGGGCGTGGCGTGGCGCAACTGGCTGGCGAAGCCGGCGAATCGCCTTCGCTTCGACACCTACCTGCTCAGCCTGCCTGTGGTCGGGCGCCTTGTCCGCGACATCGCCGTCGCCCGCTTCACCCGCACGCTCGGCACGCTGGTGTCGGCAGGCATCCCGATCCTCAACGCGCTCAAGATCGTGCGCGACACCCTCGGCAACCAGGCGCTGATGCACGCGATCGACCAGGTCACCGACAAGGTCTCGACGGGCCAGTCGCTCGCGGATCCACTCGAGCGAAGCGGCCACTTCCCGCCGCTTCTCGTGCAGATCGTCAACATCGGCGAGCGCTCGGGCCGCCTCGAGCAGATGCTGCTCCACGCCGCCGGGTCGTTCGACCGCCAGGTGAACAACTCGCTCAAGCTCTTCACCCGCGTCCTGCCGACGATCCTGCTCGTCATCATGGCGCTCATCGCGAGCTTCGTGCTCTCGGCAATCCTTCTCCCGATCATCGAACTTCAGAAGGCGGCGGGCGCGTGACGCGCACCTCCGCCAGGCTCATCCGACAGGAGTCAACCATGCAGCAGAAGAACAACCGCCGCCAGAACCGCCGCCTCCGCCGCGGCTTCAGCCTCATCGAGGTCATCGTCGCGGTCACGATCATCGCGATCTTCGCAGGTCTGGTCGCACCGCAGCTCCTCAAGCGCCTCTCGGGCGCGAAGCAGGACCAGGCGCGCACCGAGGCGAACGCCATCGCCGCGCAGGTCAAGATCTACCTGACCGACCGCCACTCGACGCAGGTCGGCGCGGACTTCGCGCTCGATGTGCTCGTGCCTGAGTACCTCGAGTCGACCGACGACCTGCTCGATCCTTGGGGCAATCGGTACATCATCCGCGAGGGCACCAACGGCCGCGACTTCGACATCGTGAGCTATGGCGCCGACGGCATCCCCGGCGGCGAAGGCGAGAACGGCGACATCACCCACGGCAAGGCGCCGAAGAAGACCGAGTAAGCGAAGGAAGGATCCGCGCGTGCACGCCGAAGCGCCACAGTTCCGCCGACGGCCGAAGCGCGGGTTCTCGCTGCTCGAGATCATCGTCGTCTCGGCGGTGCTCGTGGTGGTCGCCGCGATGGCGGTGCCCCGGTTCATCGTCGTCGAGCGCCAGCGCGAGGAGAAGGCGATCACCGAGATCGAGGATCTGATGCGCATGTTCGCCTTCCGGAACGCGGTCGGCACGCAGCAGATCGGTCTCCACTACGACAAGCAGGCGGGCGAGGTGAGCCTCTGGATCCTCGACCTGAATCCGAAGGATCCCGAAGGACCGCGGGTTTGGCAGCAAGACCGCCTGAGCCCGGTCGTTGACCTGCCTGAATCGATGATGATCGATGAAGCGTCCACGGACGACATCGGCATCCGCGAGGACATGTGGACGATAACCTCGAATCCCGATGGCTCGCGCCCAAGGATTCTCATCTCGGCGAAGGGTCGAGAAACCTCTGGCGTGCTCGTGCTCGAGAACTACTCGAGTGTCCCCGTGCGGGCCGACAAGGACGACTCGGGAATCCTCGTTCCGATCGATCTCGATCGCGAGGGGCGAACCTTCGAGCCTTGGTAGATCGAACGGTTCGCAACGATGGCGTCACCAAGCGACCATCGAGCAGGTAAGCGCAAGCAGTTCAGGAACATGCAGCACCTTTCCACCAGCTCCCGCAGACCCCACACTCGCCCTCGGCGCGGATTTGCGCTGATGGACGCTGTGATCGCGGGAATCCTGCTTTCGATCGGGCTCGTGACCGTGCTCTCCGTCGGTGGGCAGGCCATGACCATGCAGCGCCGCGGAGAAGTCGACGTCCGCGCGGCGGCCGCACTCGATGAGCTGCTCTCCGCCGTGCTCACCGAGGGACCCGAGGACTACGAGAAACTGCATCCGTTGAGCGGAAGCTTCGATGTAGACTCGCCCTACCAGGATTTCCAGTTCAGTGTTGAGATCGAGCGCGGAGGCGCCGGAGTGCCGGCCCGCGTGCTCGCTCGGGTGATGCACGAGGGCGGGCGCGAGTACTCGGTCGAGACCAGCGTCGCTGAGAAGCGCGGCGAGGAGCCCGATCCGATCCGATCGCCCGCCGAGCCTATCGATCGTGCGGCGCGCATCGCGCAGAAGCATGCCGCCCGCGAGGGCAGCGCGGCTCCCGAGTCAGGGTCGAGCGGCACCGCCTCGGGCGGCGCCTCGACAGGCAGCGGTGGTACGGCCGGCCCCACAGGCTCGACCGGGAAGTCGAACGGAGGCTCGAATGGCAAGGTCCCCTGAAGTGCCCGCGCATCGCCGAACGTTCGCCCGGGCATTCACGCTCGTGGAGCTCGTGGTCGCCATCGCCGTCAGCGCGATCGTGATCGTCACTGTCTCGTCGGCGCTCTCGCGCATCTCGAAGACGCGCGACGTCGCGCGCACGCGCCTTGAGGCCGTCACCCGCGCGAACGCCGCGCTCGATGCGATCCGCCGCGATCTCGCCTCGACAGTCCGCGACGGCGACCTCTTCTTCACGCGGATCATGCTGCGGAACGCACCGACCTTCAGCCAGTACGGCTCGGTCGACCGCGACGAGATCCTGGTCTACAACAACCGCCTCCGCCCCATGCGCCGCGACGAGTACGCAGGCGAGGGCGGCGAGTACGAATCGCAGTACCGCATCGAGGACGACCGCACCGGCAGCGTGCTGTGGATGCGCCGCGACTCGGTGCCTGATGAGATGGGAGAAGGCGGCGGCATGGCCGTGCCCGTCGTCGAGGGCATTGTCGGGCTGCAGATCCAGGCCTACGACGGCGAGTCGTGGTACGACGATTGGGACTCGGACCTCTTCGGCCTCCCGTGGGCGCTTCGCGTGACCGTGATCGCCACAGGCGAGACAGCGGACAACCCTGCGAAGGACCCCATGATCTCGACCGTCTCGCTCCGCACCCAGATCCCCATCGAGCGCATCGTGCCTCCGCCGCCGCCGCCCGAGGAGGAAACCGAGGAAGGCGCGGCAGGCGAAGACGCTGCCGCTGGAACCGACCCCGCTGCCGGAACTCCCGGCGGCATGGGCGGTGCAGGTGGCGCTGGCATGGGTGGTGGCGGAAGCCTCGACGCTGGCGGCGGCATCAGCGGCGGTCGACCGGGTCGGCCGAGCGGAGGTCGCCCGACCTTCGGCTCAGGCGGCATGGGCGGTGGATCCACCATCTTGAATGGGACTCGTCCGGGCCGCGGAGGGTTCTCCATGGGCTCTTACTCGAACTATGGCGGCGGGAACAGGTAAGCAAGGACCGTGAAGCAGCGACAGCCCAACCAGCGCCCACGGCGTGGATCGGTGATCGTGATCGTCATTTGGTCGATCGCGATCGCGGCTGTCATTGTCGGCGCTGCGCAGGTGCTTGCCTTCCGACAGGCGGCGATGGGGCGAGAGTCCCTTGCCAAGGTCGAGGCGCGCTGGGCTGCACGTGCGGGCGTTGAGGAGACGCTTGCCGTCCTCGAGTACCACACCGAGGAGCCTGATCCGACCGATTCGCGGCAGATCTACAAGGATCTCGAGCTGGTGGCCGATGGGCAGCTCGCATCGGGCGACTGGCAGATCCGTCACGTCGAGGACGGCGTCGAGATCAAGGGTCCGCAGGACGAGCACGCGAAGATCAACATCAACAACATCGATCGCCTTGCGCTGCTCGAGCTTTCGGGCATGACCATGGACGTCGCCGACGCGATCGTCGATTGGCGGGATACCGACGACACGCCCGGCATGATGGGCGCTGAGTACGACTTCTACATGAACCGCGGGCTCGGCTACGAGCCGCGCAATGGTCCGTTCCGCTCGATCGCCGAGCTTGAGCTCGTGGCGGGCGCGTTCCCGAAGTACGTGCGAGGCGAGGACCAGAACCTCAACGGCCGCCTCGACCCGAATGAGAACGACGGCGCGCTCAGCGAACCGCCTGATGACACCGATGGCTTCCTTGATTCCGGATGGTCTGGGGCGCTGACCGCGCGCAGTTCCGGAAGCCTGCTGAGCGCGTCGGGACTCGAGCGCGTGAACCTCAAGACGGCGACGCCCGAGGAGATGGTGGAGCGCTTCGGCGTCACGACGGAGCAGGCGACCGCACTGGCGAACTTCGCCAAGTCGGGCAGCGCCAAGCTCGAGATGCTGCTGACCCAGGATCTCTCCACGCTCGCGTCCGGTGGTGCGAACACTCGCGCGCCGACCAACTCGCGGACGCCGACGGGGCGCAACGCAGCTGGGTCCAATAACCAAGCGCCTCAGGCGGAGACTGGCCGCCAGACCGGACGCAGTTCTGCTGGTGCATCCGCCGCACCCGCGGGTGGAGCCCGCATTCAGGCGCTCGACACCACGCAATTGCGGAAGATTTTCCAAGAGGGCACGCTCGACGCGGCTGGAACGCCGATTGTCGGAAAGGTCAACCTGAACACCGCCCCCCCTTCGATTCTTCGCGCCCTCCTCCCGAACGACCCGATCAGCGCCGACGCAATCCTTTCGCTCCGCAGTTCGTCCTCCAGCGGCCTCCTCGCCCTGTCCGATCTCCGAAGTTCAAATCGCATCTCGCCAGATTCCCTCGCAGCCATCGCCCCGTACGCCGATACGCAGAGTTACGTCTTCACCGTCACCAGCCGTGGCCGTTCCGCGACGACTGGACTCGAGGTTGAAATCACCGCCGTCATCGATCGTTCCACGCTCCCCGCACGGATCCTGGAGTACAGAGAACAGTGAAATCGCAGCCCACACCTTCGATCGATGACTCGCTTCTGGCGGTTGCGGAGCGTCAGTCCGACCACTGGCGCGTGCTGCTTGCCCGCCGCGGAGACCGGCCGACCGTGCTTGAGGCGCGAACCTTCGCCTCGCCTGACGATGCTGCGATCGCCTCATGGCTCTCTGAACAGCGCTGCGGCGACCTCCGCGTCGTGCTTCCCGCCCACGCGACCATCGTTCGCTCGGTGACCATTCCGGTCGCTTCCCAAGGGCAGATGCTTGCGGCGCTCCGTCTCCAGGCGGAAGGCATGTTCCTCGGCAGCGTTCCGCCGGTCCGCATTGGCCTTGGCGTCCTTGAGGGCGGCAATGATGCCGAGCGACAGGGCGTGATCATGGCGTGGCCCGAGTCGCAGTCGGGCAAGCCGCTCGGCGCCAAGCTCGAGACGATCACCCGCTACGTCCCTGAGCCTGCCGCGATGCTGGTGCTTGCATCGGGCGATCTCCCGGCGATCTCCGCCGACCGTTCGGTCGGATCGATCGCGATCACCATGCGCTCGCCGAGCAAGGGCAGCCTCGAGATCCGCGCCACGCGCGAGACGGCTGGGAGCGACATCGACGGAGACGGCGCGTGGAACGAGGGCCTTCGCCGCGCGCTCGTGGAGACCGCGCTCAATGCAGGCATGGAGCCCGCGCAGATCAGCGACTTCGTCAACAGCATCGAGGCATCGACCGAGCGCTCGGGCGACCGCGTGCTGATGCTTGATCCGAACCTCGCCGACATCCTCGGCGCCAAGCTCGATGTGCGCGTGTCCGCTGCATCGGATGGCGCGGAGTGGTGGCGCGAATGGGCGATTCCACTCGCATCCGTCGTGGTCGCGTGCGGTCCGCTCTCCGATCTCTCGAAGATGCGCCGCGCGGAGGAGCGCGTCGCACCGTCGCGCGTGGAGCGCTTCGTGCAGCGCTATTCGAAGCCGTCGCGCGCCCTGCTCGTCTCGTGCATGGCGATCGGCATCATTGGCGTCGCACCGATCGCCTCAGCATGGCTGCGCATGAAGGCGCTCGAGTGGAAGATGCCCCAGGAGCCGTCTGCCTTCGAGGCCGCCCAGCGCAAGGTCGATCAGCGCATCGCCCTCTACAACGAGCTGTCGAAGCGCACGCTTCCGGTCGCGAAGATCCTTGGCGACCTCGCCTGCTGCACCCCCGATGGCATCGAGATCGAGCAGATCCAGCTGTCGTCGACGCAAGGCGTGACCATCCGCGGCGTCGCGAAGGCGCAGGGCGAGCGTTCCGCAGCCGAGGTCGTGAACACGATGGCCCGCCTCATGGACTCGTCGGGCATCTTCGACAAGACGCACTGGCGCTGGAACATGCCCGATGGCCGCGGCATCTTCAAGTTCGACCTTGATGCGCTCATCACCCGCCCGAACAAGTCGGGCTCGTTCAAGGATCACGATTGGTCCGTGAAGTCGCTTGTGCAGGTCAAGTACCCGCAGGCCGACGGCGCGTCGGGTGACGGAGCGACCTCTTCGGCGAGCTCGGAGCCAACCACCGTGGCGCAGGCGCCGGAGACGACTCCCCCAGCGGAAACACCGCGCCGCAACGATCCCGTGCGCCCAGCCTCGACGCCGGGCAACGACGCCGCCGCCAACGCTGCGAAGCCCGATGGCGCGAATGACGGCGCGGCCCCTGCCGGTGCCACGGCCTCGCGCGGAATCGGCCGTCGCGAGACGGCTCCTGCCGGCGGCAACGCGACGACGACCCCGACGACGGCTCCCGCGACCCCGCCTTCTGACGGCGGAACCACCACGCAGCCCGCAACCGCCGCATCCGGCGCAGGTGCTGGCGGCGGTCCGACGGCGACCGCGCGCGCGAATACGCGCGTGCCCGATCCATTCACCGACGAAGAGCTGGCCGCGATGTCCAAGGAACAGGCCCGAGGCCTGCTGTCCGAGGTCTCGCGCGCCCGACGCCGCGAAGATCTCGACGCGGAGACGCGCAAGCGCCTTTCCGACGACTTCAACCGCATTCTCGAGCACTTGAAGCAGTAAGCAGAGCCAGGCAGCACACCATGTCGAACGCCAATTCCAACGATTCAAACCGCGACTTCGCCGAGCGCCTGCTTGGCGGCGTGCTGACGCGCTTCCACGCGCTTCCGCGAGCGGGCCGCTGGGCTGTGCTCGCGGGCGTTGCCTTCGGCGGCTTCGCGCTGCTGAACAACGTGCTCTGGCCGATCGCTGACCGCATCAATGGGCGCGCAGACCGACTCGAGGTCGTGCTGAAGCGTGCCGCCGATCGCGCGGAGGGTCTTCCCGACGATCTCGCCGAAGCGGTGCTCGCGCATGGTCCGAACTCGGTGCCCCGCTCGGAGACGGACGGCAAGGAAAAGCTCGCCGCGGCCATCGCCGAGATCCTGAAGAAGAAGGGCGTGAGCCCCGGTCAGGACGTGCGTCCCGCACAGAGCCTGCCGCAGAACGTGTTGCCCGAGATCGTCGCTGAAGTCGGCGGAACCCGCATGGGCAAGTCCGTCGCGGAGATCCGCTTCGAGGGAACCCCCGAAGTCGTGTCCGCGATCCTTGCTGAGTTCGAGGCAAGCCCCGCCATCGACGCGATCGGCGACCTGCGCCTCACCTATAGCGCCAGCACCAAGCGCGTCACCGCACAGGTTTCGCTCGAGAAGTGGGGCGTCCTGTTCAGCAGCGTGCGAGGTGGCGCATGAGGATGATCCTCGACCGTCTCCCACCAGGGCTGCGCGTCGGCACTCCGGTGCTCATCTCCGCTGCCGCCGTCGGCATCTCCGCGATCGTCGTGGCGATCAGCCTTGGCTCGGTCGCCTCGACCCTCACCCTGCCGTCGATCGACGAGTCGGAGTCCGACCCCGTCACGATGCTCGCTACCAAGAGCGGCGAGGAGATCGAGCGCAGCCGCAAGCGCTTCGACAACCGATCGATGTACAACCTGCCCTCGCCGCCTCCGCGCCGCACGCCGGTGGTGAAGCGCGAAGAGCCGAAGCCGCCGCCGGTGGTGGACCTCGGTCCGCCGCCGATTCCAAAGACCTACGCTGGGCCACAGCCCACGGGCCTGCTCGGCGAGTTCGTCGTGTTCGGCTCGCTGCCCGAGGATGACAAGCGCATTCGGCTTGGACAGACCAAGGCTGGCGTGAAGGTCATCGCGATCGAAGCCCCGCACTTCGTGAAGCTCGGCTATCAAGGTGGTGAATTCAGCGTTCCGCTGCTGCCAAAGTCCGATCCGTCGGTTCTGGCACGCGAGGGGGGCTCTGTCCGACGCGCCAACCTCGGTGGCAGCGGTGCATCCTCGTCAAACGCACCGTCCTCGATCTCTTCGGGAACGAACACTCCGCCGCGCGCCGATGGTTCGGCTGGCAATCCGAACAAGACTGCTCCAGTCGGGCCGGCTCCCGCGAACGGCAACCCGAATCCCGCCAACATCAACGCGCAGACGAGCGTTGGCACAGTCAATCCGACTCAACCTGTCACGCCTGCCGGGGGCTCTCCCATCGATGGCGCGAGTGGTGCGTTGCAGCCGCAGCGCCTGCCCACGCCACCGCAGGGCTCCGAGGATTCGGCGCCTGAGTTCGTCGACCGCGAGCTGCTTCCACCGAGGCTGAGCGAGGCCGAGATCAACGGATTCACCGTGGATCAGGCTCGTGCAGCGCTCGAAGCCATCAACTCCACCGATGGCTGGAACGTGGACAACCAGAACCGCGCGCGCCTGAATCATGAGCGCGCGCTGCTTCAGGCCCGGCTTTCGCGGGGCTGACCCACTCGACAATCCTCGATGCTGGATGGCTTCCGCCCCGTGGGATGGCCGTGCCGCGCCCACGCCGATGCGAACCGTGGTATCCCTCGCGGGAATTCCTGCAAGCCCCGATGGGCACGACCGTTGAGAGGATCGCCGCGGCCGTGGATTTCCACGCGGCAATTTGACCTGTTTGAGCATCGGTTGCCGATTGAACCACTAGGACTCCTGCCGTCTCCGCGCACGCCCTTGGGCGCGTGGAACCAACCAGCAGTCGCCAGGCAGCCTTCGACCGTACCCGCGGCAGTCGCCGCTTCAGAACCGGAGCCAGATCTTGCGTCTCAATCGACCCTTCTTCAGCGCACCGAGCCTCACCGACATCGTCCGGACGACCGCTGTGATCGCCCTGACGGGAACGATCGTGCCACTCTCGATCGCAGCGGCTCAGGACAATCCGGCTCCTGCACCTGCTCCCGCAACGGAACCTGCGCCTCAGCCGCAGTCGGAGCCTGCTCCGACCACGCCGCCTGCCGCTGAGCCTGCCCCCGCGCCGGCTCCCGCGCCTGCGCCTGCGCCTGCGCCGCAGAACGTCTCCGACAGCGGAAAGCGCGAAGACCCGAAGAAGACCGATCCGCGTGACGTCGCCAGCTTCGCGCCGACGCCTCCGCCTCCGGTCGAGCCCTCGCAGCTCCGCGGCGTGCGCTCCGGGCGTCGCGTCGTCGACGACAAGCTCGTCCCGCTCCAGCTCAAGAACGAGAGCATCGAGACCCTCGTGCCGTTCATCTACGAATGGACGGGCAAGATCGTGTTCTACAAGCCCGCCGATGTTTCGACGAAGAAGATCACCGTCGTCGGCGACAAGGAGATGCCGAAGAGCCAGGCGCTCGACTACATCTTCCAGGCGCTGAAGTTCGAGGATCTCGCGGTCATCGAGACCGAGGACGCGATCTTCATCGGCCCGCTGACGCAGCAGAAGAAGACCCAGCCTGGCGTCGTGCTCGGACCCGATGACGATGTCATGCGGATGGACGACAACGGCCTCTTCGTGACCAAGGTGTTCCGCCTGAAGCAGTCGAAGGCGACCGACGTGCTCGACCGCATCGAGCCGCTGATCCCCGAGGAGTACGCGCAGCTCGCCGCCGACGGCGACTCGAACCAGATCCTCCTTTCGGGCGACATCGGCCTCGCGAAGAAGGTTCAGACCCTCATCAACATGCTCGACATCCCCTCGTGGGATGACTACGCGACCGAGACCTTCCGCCTGCAGTACCAGGACGCGCAGACGGTCGCCGACATCATCACCGAGCTCTTCCAGGATGACGGCTCGGGCGGTGGCCGCGCGATCGGCGGCGCCCGCACGCAGAACCGACAGAACCGCGGCCAGCAGCAGCCGGGCATACCCGGACAGGCTGGCGGCGCTGGCGGCGGCGCTGGCGAAGGCCTGATCGTGACCGTGCTCGAGTCGATGAACTCGCTCACAGTGCGCGCGACCCCCACGGTGCTCGCCGAGATCCGCAAGCTTGTCGCGAGCGCGTGGGACCTTCCCCCGAACTCCGCGGGCAGCATCTTCAAGACCTACAACCTCAAGTACGCCGATCCGACCAAGGTGCGCGACCTGCTGGGAACGCTGCTTGGCGGCGGATCGAGCGCGAGCCGCTCGACCCAGAACAACCGCGCCTTCGCCGGTGGCCGCGTGCCGCAGATCGGTGGCGGCGGCGGAGATGGCTCGCCGACGGCCGCGGTTGCCAACATCTTCTCGATCGAGGCCTACCCCGATTCGAATCGCCTGGTCGTGATCTCGAAGACTCCCGACAACTTCGAGTGGCTTGATCGCTGGATCCTCGATCTCGACCAGCCGTTCGACTCGGGCCTGCCCGTGAACGTGCCCCTCAAGCATGCGAGCGCGGTCGAGCTCAGCGGCATCCTCAACACCCTGCTCGCTGCGAGCGGCGCGGAAGGCGGCGGACTCCGCCTGCCTGAAGAGGGCATCCAAGGCCTGGGCGAGGCATTCGGCGGCAATGGTCAAGACGCCACAGGCGGCACGGGGTTCAACCTCGGCGCCGGCACGCAGGCCAACGAGCAGCTCCGCTTCCCGTGGCAGGGCGCGCGCGCAGGCCAGGGCGCTGGCAGCGGGCCCGTCAGCGAAGTCAGCGGCCTCATCGGCCGCAGCCGCGTCGTGCCGAACCCCGAGCAGAACTCGGTGCTCGTGATGGCACCGCCGGAAGTCGAGAAGAAGGTCATCGAGATCATCCATGAGCTCGACAAGCCGGGTCGCCAGGTGATGATCACAGCGATCCTCGCCGAGGTGAAGGTCGGCGACGGCTTCTCGTGGGGCGCGCGCGTCGGAACGGGCCTCTCGGCTCCGCTCAACGGCGGCGACAACTCGGTCGGCGGATCGCTCGCGCTGTCGCTCACGAAGGGCAACGGCAACGGCGGCACGGGCACGAACCCGAACGCGACCAACCCGAACTTCGCTGCACCGTGGTTCGACTCGAGCCTCCTCCAGATCCAGACCGGCGACGACCTCGGGTTCTTCCTGCAGGCCCTGTCGACCGACAATTCGGTGCGCATCCTCCAGCAGCCGCGCGTGTTCACCCGCGACAACAAGGAGGCGAAGTTCGTCGCAGGTCAGGACGTGTCGCTCATCACCGGCAACACTGCGGGCTTCGGCACCGCTGGCACGACGCAGAGCTTCGAGCAGCAGTTCGTCGGTGTCGGCATCAACGTGCGCCCGCGCATCACCCAGGACAACAACGTGGCGATGGAGGTCGAGATCCTGCTCTCGAACCTCTCGGCGTCGACGGCGTCGTTCAACTCGAACCCCGTCATCGACCGCCGCCAGACCAACACGAACGTGACCGTGAAGAACGGACAGACGATCGTGATCTCGGGCATCCGCCGCGAGCAGGAGACGAAGATCGATCGCCGCCTGCCGTTCATCGGCGACATCCCGATCCTCGGCGCCGCCTTCAGCTCGACCGAGCGCCAGAAGGAAGTCGTCGAGCTCGTGGTGTTCCTGGTGCCTGTTGTGGTCGAGAACCCCGACGCGAACGACTCGAACTTCAACGAGACCGAGCGCGAGCGCCTGAAGAAGCTCCAGGAGCCGCTCGAGCAGAGCTCGGAGCTCCTCCTCAAGGAGAGCAAGTTCTTCGAGGACATCAAGCAGCCGAAGGCCGTCGAGCCGAGCGACATCGGCAAGCGCACGAAGCCCGAGGACGAGCCCGAAGAGGAGCCCGATTCGGAGTAACCTCCGCGCAGCATGCCCGATCCATCCGCGACCAATCGACCGCACCCGCCGCGCGCCCGCGCAGCGGGTGCGGTTCTTTGTGGCTGGATCTCCGCGCTGGCTGCGCTCTTGACCTCTGCATGCGCGACTGCTCCGCCGAAGCCGAGCGCGCCCGCTGCTCCGATCCAGACCCCAAGCCTGCAGCCCGTTTCGGGCTCGATCTCGGGCAGTGCGGCGTCGATCGACTTCCGTCCGTTCGGCGCGATCCCGACCGATGGCATCACCCTGCCGGTGCTCTCGCCGAACGGGCGCTACATGGCGGTGCAGACAGGCGCAGCGCCCGACTTGGCGACGGCGCTCGCGCGTCCCGGTCAGCGGCCGCCGCTTGCCTCGCGCATCGCGCTCTATCGGATCGACCCGCGCGGGCTGGTGCGGCTCGGCGAGACCGATGGCGGGCTGGTGCTGGGTCGGAACGCCGATGACCGCGGCGTGCTGGTCGAGAGACCGCAGACGGATGGCACGCGATGGATCGGGCGCCTGGACTGGAACAACCTCGAGCCCGAGTGGCTGGTGCAGGATGGCAACGTCAACGCATTCGCCGCGCTCGGGGCAGAAGGCACGCTCGTCTACTCGACGCGCCCCGTCACCAGCGCGCTCTTCAACCTCACGGTGAAGAAGGGCGACTCGGTGCGCAGCCTCGATGGCGACGGCACGCGCAGCTACCTCTTCCCAGCGCTGTCCGCGGATGCGTCCACCGTCTTCACGCTCGTGCTTCGCGACGGGATTCTCGAACTCGGGAGCGCGGACCCGACCTCGGGCGAGTCGCTGAAGCAGTCGCTCGCGCGCGCCTTCGTGACCGACCGCGGCAGCGATGAACTCGCCCTTTTCATGAGCACGGCGCAGGGCGTACGCGAAGGGATCGAGGGCAAGGACTGGATCCTCTACCACCGCTCGGTGAACTCGCTCGCTCGCTGGAACTCCTCGGATGGGCTGCGGGTGATCCCTGGCAACGCGATGGCGCGCGCGCGCGTCGACGCCACGCGAGAGGCTGTTCTTGCCGGCGGCAAGGTGCGGCTTCGCGCGGCGGAGGGCGCGGTCGAGCCTGGCACGGTCGTGTCCGAGCAGCTTGGCGTTCCGAGGGCGCTCGGCGCGGTCGAGGATCGCCCCGCGTTCGTGATCTTCACCCCCGAGCAGAGCGGCGTGCGGATGGTCATCGTGCGGATCGTGAACGAGACGACGTCGCCCGTGCGGAAATGAAAGGGACCCGCAGCGCGGGTCCCTGTTGTTTCTCGTCATGGCGGTGCCCGATGGCGGGAACCACGCGGCGCCGACGCTGGGTCGCGCTCACTCCTCGTCGTCGTCCTCGTCGTCGAGGTCCTCGTCCTCAAGGAACTCCTCGTCCTCGTCGTCGAATTCCTCCTCTTCTTCCTCTTCTTCTTCTTCCTCTTCCTCTTCCTCTTCTTCTTCCTCGTCTTCATCGAGGTCGTCGTCGAAGTCCTCGTCGTCCTCATCCTCGTCTTCGTCTTCCGCGTCCTCGTCGTCCTCGGAGTCCTCGTCGCCGAAGTCCTCCTCCTCGCCGAAGTCGTCGTCGTCCTCCTCGAACTCGAAGTCCTCGTCCTCGTCCTCGTCACGGGCGATCACGAGGTCCGATCCGAGGTCCGATCCGAGGTCCGATCCGAGGTCCGATCCGAGGTCCGATCCGAGGTCCGATCCGAGGTCGAACCGAACGGAGCCCGTGGTACGCATCGCGGGCGCGTCGAGCAGAGCCGTGCCGCAGGCAATGAACCTTGGCTCCTGCGTGAGGGCGGCGCACCAGTCGCTGTCGAGAAGGTCGGTCGTCATGAATCGAATCCTGTCCACTGCTTGCCGAGGAGCGCCCAGTGCGCTCGGGCTGTCGATCGCCCCTGTATCGGACGGAGCCCCGTAGGGTCTGAATACTTCCGCACACGGTCCTTCACTTCCGTCGCGATGGGTGAGACGGGCCGCGACGGCTCCCTCCAAGGGGGCAGAGAGGGCTCCCGCGGACCCCTTCGGAGGGCTCGGGAGTTGTCGTGATTTGTGCGAGGGATGTCAAGGCGTCTGGGGCAGGGAAATACCCCCTCGAAATGAACCCCTCGAAATGAACCCTTTGATCCCGGATCGTCACGGGGGCATCGAGACGGCCATGGTGCCGTTCGAGTTGGTCAGCAGCAGCCATCCATCGCCCGCGAGCACCCGCTGGATGCGCGAATCCCGCACCGAGACTTCAAAGGCGGGCCCGTCGATCTTCAGCCCATGGGCGGGTGAAAGCCGCTCGATCACGCAGCCGGCCTGGTAGCGGATGCGGGCCTGCTCGCCCTCGGGCTGGAGCGGGACGAACTGCAGGAGAGCGCCGTCGACGGGTACCGCGAAGGCAAAATTTGCCTCGCGGGAGTTGCTGTCGACTCCGATCGCCTCGCCCGACGGACCGAGCAGGACGAAGCGGTCGTCCGCCTGCAGCAAGAGTCCTTCCCGCAGGCGGACGAGTTCGCGCACCTGCCTCGCATCGGCCCCGTCGGGGAAGCTGTAGGTGCGCGGACCGCCGACGAAGAGCGGCAGAATGTTCGGACGGCCCGGACCATCAAGCGTGAACAGGTTGGCGCCCAGCAACTGCGGACGATCTGGCTCGGTCGATTCGGGGAGCATCGAGACCAGGACGGGGAGCGGGTTTCCTGCGGGGCCGATCATCCAGCGCTCGATGCCGTTGCGGGTGCCGACGAAGATCTCGCCGAGGGCGGTCGTGAACGCCCACTTGACCTCCGAGCCACTGAGTGGCTCGATGCGATGGAGCGCAGCCAGGTTGCGGGCGTCGAGCACCCGCACGACGCCACGCTGGGTGTCGCCCTGGGCTTCGCGGCCGCCGAGGGTGAGCATGCCGTCCCGAAGGCTCTCGCTGAGCACTTGCTCGATCACGCCCCGCTCGAGCTGCGCCTTTGGCTGCGGGTCCATGACGCCGATCCGCGCGAGGTCGCCGTTGCGGCGCACGAGGACGAGCGACTCACCGTCGCAGACAGGCGCGATGAGCGCCGGCATGGTGTTCACGAAGCGCGGGCGGTTGAATTCGGGCGCTGCGTCGCGCTGCGCCTCGACGCGGGCGCCGCCTGCGGTCGGCCAGAGTTCGGGCGCGCGCGGCGAGGCGTAGATGATCGTGCCCGCGACTGGGTCGACGATGAGCGCGTTGTCCTCGCCCTTCGGCAGCGTCTGCCAGAGGACGGCGCGACCGTTGGCCCACAGGACCATCGGCTCGCGGTCGTCGAGGCGCAGGCGCCATTGCGGCGTGAGTTCGGGGCCGCCGAGGCGGACGAGCGAACCGTCGAGGAGTCCGAGGAAGAGGCTGTTGTCGCGGTTGGTGCGGGAGGTCGGGGTCTCGATCGGAAGGCGCGCGCGGAGGTCGAACCCGCTCACGGGCGTCTTTCCAAGCCGCGGGAGTTGCGGACCGCGCGCGAGCAGCTCGGGACGGTCGATGCCGCTGCCGTGGAGGAGCTCGAACACGCGCGCGTCGATTGCGGCGAGCCGCGCGCGGTAGGAGGCGTCGTCGCTCCGGGTGGCGAGCTCTGCGCGGAGCGCGTCGATGAGGTCGACGCGCGCGGGCGGGATGAGCAGATCGCCGAGCATCGCGGCCCCGATCGCGACCGCTTCCTTCGGCTCGAGATTGCGCGCGGCGGCGAAGGCGTCGATCGACGAGCGCGTGCGGGCGTGCAACTCGATGAAGCGTCCGAGTGCGGCGGCGGTCGGCTGCACGAGCTTGGCGGCGGCGCCTCGCGCCTCGCTCTCGAGGTACTCGGTGAGCTCGCGGTCGCGTGAGACGAGCGCGCCCACACGGGTGAGGACCTCGAGCCGCACCTGCCGGCTCACGCCCTGCACTGGGTAGAGCTGGGTGGCGAGGAGCGGGTCTTCCGCGATCGCGCGCAGGCAGGCGACGGCGTCACGCGGACGCCCTGCCGTTCGCAGGAATTCGCCGCGCGCCATCTCGGCCTTCACGCGCAGGAGCGGCGTGTCGCAGATGCGGCTGATGATCGCGAACGCGGCGTCTCCGTGCTCGGGATGCTGGGCGGACAGCGCGACGAGCTTGTCCATGAGCTCGCTGCGCAGTCCTTCGTCGCCCTTCCCGCGAGCGAACGCCTGCTCGGCCGTGCGCCCCGCGTCGAGCGCGACCGTGGGCCGACCCGTTGCCTGCGCGAGCTCAAGAAGCGCGATGGCCGCGGAAGGATCGTCGGGAGAGGCAGCGAGCCGTGCGCGAAGCATCGACTCGGCGCGCTCCGAAGGCATGAGCACGCGCATCGATTCATCGCCGGCGGCGACGAGTCGATCGGAGAGAAGGAGCGGATTGCACGGGTGACCGATGGGAACGCGGGCGTTCACACGCCCGGTGACGAGGTCGAGGAGCAGGATCTCCTCTGCGCCCGGCGCCACGACGTACTGCCCCGCGACGCTCACGCGCCCGCGGATGCCATTGCGGATGGCAGTGCCTGCGCGCGGCGGGTCGATGCCTGTCGTGCGCTCGGAGAGGCTCCACAGCTGCTTGGAGAGGTCGCGTGCGTCGAAGGCGACGATGTCGCTGCCCACGCCGAGGACGATCGGCCTACCGTCGCTCCCCGTCGCGGAGACGAGGTATTGAGGCAACTCCCATGGCGTGTCAGGACCGAGCGGGCGCGCCTCGAGGAGCTTTCCGCTGGCCGGATCGAGGGCGACGATCTCGACTTCATCGGGCGTGATCGAGAGCACACGCTGCCCGACGACGACGGGCGCGGACGACTCCCACGGCTCGGAGAGCAGGCGCGACTCGCGCAGCGGCACGGGGAAGCGGCGGAGCCATTCGATGGCGCCGTCGGAGCCGCGGACACTGGCGATCGCGCCGAGCGGCGTCGCGTAGATGACCGAGGCGCCGTCGGCATTCACGCCGGGGAGCTTGCGACCGATCGAGAGACGGTTCGCGGGCGCGCCCGCGATCGAAGTCGCCCAGCGGACGTGGCCATCGGCGCGGTCGAGGGCCAGCAGCCAGTCGACCTGCTCAAGCCGCTGCGTGGGCTTGCGGGCTGCGACCACGACGACGTCGGACAGCAGGACCGGTGCGCCCACGGGGTACAGCCCAGCGAGGTCGTCGCGGCCATCGGCACCGTTCACGACCGTGTTCCAGAGCGGTGCGCCGGTCGACGGGTCAAGGCACCAGACGCGTGGATTTGCGGTTCGGTCGTTGGGGGTCGCGTGACCTTCGTAGGTGACGAGGATGGCATCGTCGGCGGCGATCGCGGAGAGGTCGCTGATGCCGGCGCTCTCGCGCCCCATCGCGGGGCCGCCGATGTCGCGCGACCAGATCTCGTGGCGCGAGTCGATGTCGATCGCCCGAACGCGATGCCCCTCGGAGATGAAGATCCGGTCGCCGAGCACGGTGGGAAGCGCCGCCATCTGGCGGGCTTCGCTGCGCGCGCGCTCGACCTCGCGCTGGGCGCGCGACGAACTGAAGCCGCCATTCAGCCGCTTGAAGAGGCTCTGGTCGAGATCGAGCGACCAGGTCTGGCGCCACGTGCTGTCGGGGTCGCCGCCATCGGGAGCAGAGACGAGCGGGCTGCGTCCGAGCACGCTGCCCTGCGAGGGTGCGGTTCGCTCGGCCGCGGCGCGTGCACGGGCGAGGATGGAAGCGTCGACGCCCTGCACCGCATCGAGCCTGGCCAGCGCCGCCGTGGCGCCTGCGGCATCGCCCGCACGGCGGCACGCCATCGCCTCGAGCGAGGCCCAGGCGACGAGCGACGCGCCGGCAAGGTCGGGGTGCCGCGCGACCTTGCCGAGGAGCGCCTGCGCGGCGCTCGGCTGGTCCGCGCGCAGGGCGCGTTCGGCGAGCATGAGGGTCGCCGTCAGTCCCGCGGGGGTAAGCCGGCGGCGCGCCGCGGTCGCGGATGGACCCTCCTCCGTGAGCATCCGCTCGGCGGCACGCGACTCCATGTCGCGGAAACGGGACAGGATCGCCGGGTTCTCAACGAGGAACCGCTCGGTCTCGGAGGCGACCGAATTGAAGAGGTCGTCGGTCTCGGCGCCGACCTTCACCACGCGGGCGCCGTACTCGTCGAGCAGGCGTCGGGCGATGCGCGCGCTTTCGGCGGGGTTCTCCTTCGCCTGCGCCACGATGTCGCCGAACAGAGTCTGCGCGGTGGGCGAGTCGGCGATGGCGGGCGTCGTCGACTGACGGGCATCGGCGCGACCAGCGACGAACGGGGCGGGAAGCACGCCGAGGACGGCCGTGAGCAGGTGCGGCCACAGCGCTGCACGGTGCGTCGGTGAAGTTGCTGCGGAACCCGCTGGCATGAGCCGAAGCGTAGCGCGGCAGGCGCGCCACGGGCGGCGATGCGACGGTCTTCCAACTCCTCCTGCTACATTTCCACGATGCACCGCGGACTCCTCCAGACGCTACGCCCCGGGGCGACAATCGCCGCCGCCCTCATGGCAGCCCTTGCGAACGCGCTCGGCGGCTGCTCGGTCGCTCGGCCGGCCGTGCGGGCGACGGAGGCTCGCGTGGGGACCGCGGCCAGCGCGCTGACCGCGAGCATCGACATCACGCTCGAACTGACCAACACCAGCGGCAACGAGGTCGAGCTCGTCGCCTACGACTACTTGATCCGCCTCGAGGATGGCGCGAGCTACGACGGGCGCTGGGCTGCGCTGCGGGCGCTTCCCCCGGGGCAGACCGTCAAGGCGACGGTGCCCGCGATCGTGCCGGTGGCGAGCGCGCGCGCAGGCGCACGCTGGACGGTGACGGGCACGATGACGTATCGCGACCCGCAGAGCTTCGCCCGCATCCTCTACGAGGCGGGGATCCTCAAGACGGAGTCGATGTTCGAGGGTGAAGGCAGCCTCGCGGCGGCCGCGAAGTAGTCGGTCTGCCCGGCCTGCGCGGGCTGTGCGGGCGGGTCCCGAAATCCGCGGCGGCGGCTCCGAACCGTCCGCGGGAAACGCCTATTCCCTGCGCGCAGGGGCAGTTTGCCCCTCTCTTGACCCTCCGACTTACCTGACGCGTTTTCCGCGCCGATGTGAGCGTGTCTATCTCGGAGGGACACGCTGTGGCTGAATCGGCACTTCTCAACGACATCCTGCGGAAGGCGAATGAGTTCGACGCTTCGGACGTGCATCTCGTGGCGGATCACGCACCCATGGTGCGCGTCCACACGATCATGCAGCCGCTGGACCTGCCGGTGCTCACTGGCGAGGACATGTGGGCGATCCTGGGCGCGGTCACCAACGACCACCAGCGTCGTTACTTCGAGCAGCACCTCGACCTCGACTTCTCCTACGAGATCCCCGGCTTCAAGCGCTACCGCGTGAACGCGCACATGCAGCGCGGCATGGTCGGACTGGCGATGCGCGCGATCCGCACCAAGGTCCCGCCGCTGTCGGCGCTGAACCTGCCCGAGGTCATCTCGCGCCTGACCTACCTGCCGCGCGGCCTCGTGCTCGTGACCGGCGACACCGGCTCGGGCAAGTCGACCACGCTCGCGGCCATGATCCAGGCGATGAACGAGCGCTACAAGAAGCACATCATCACGCTCGAGGATCCCGTCGAGTACACGTTCCGGAGCCAGAAGTGCCTCATCGAGCAGCGCGAGCTCGGCGCCGACATGCCGACCTTCGCCAGCGGCCTGAAGCACGCGCTCCGCCAGGACCCCGACATCATCCTCGTCGGCGAAATGCGAGACCTCGAGACGACCGCGCTCGCGATCACCGCGGCCGAGACCGGCCACCTGGTGCTCTCGACGCTGCACACCGTCAACGCGTCGCAGACCGTCGAGCGCGTCGTCGACATGTACCCCGCGAACCAGCAGAACCAGATCCGCGCCATGCTCGCGAACACGCTGCAGGCCGTCATCTCGCAGACGCTGTTCCGCCGCGTCGACAAGGCGGGCATGGTTCCCGCGATCGAGGTGCTGCTGTGCACGCCCGCCGTGCGCAACATCATCCGCGAGGCGCGCACCTACGAGATCCCGAACGTCATCGAGACGAGCCGCTCGATCGGCATGACCACGCTCGACAACGCCATCGCGGAGCTCTACTTCAACGGCATGATCTCGCGCGAGGATGCGATCGCGCAGGCCGCGTTCCCAGACAAGCTCGACCGCACGCTCGCGGCCTAAACGGAGGCAGTTTCGACCATGGCAACGCAGCACTACCGATTCCAGGCGCGCAATGAGCGCGGCGAGCTCGTCGCGGGCGTCCTCCAGGCCGAGAGCGTGGCGGAGGCCGCGCAGGCGCTCCGCGCGCGCGGCGACCATGTCGTCCAGCTCGTGCCGATGGCGGCCGCGGGCGAGGACTTCAAGGCCGTCCTCAAGAAGCTCAACTACACCTCCGGCCCGACCCAGAAGGACATCCTCGACTTCACCACGCAGCTCGCGGTGATGATCCGCGCGGGCATCTCGATCCGCGCGGCGCTCGAGGGCATCTCCGAGCAGGTGCAGAACCAGAAGTTCCGCAAGATCCTGCTCCAGATCAAGACCGACGTCGAGAGCGGCAAGCAGTTCTCGGAGGCCATCGCGCGCCATCCGAAGCTGTTCGGCCCGCTCTACGTGAACATGGTGAAGGCGTCGGAGATGTCGGGTTCGTTCGCGAAGATGCTCGACCGCATCGCGGCGTATCTCCAGCAGGAGATCGAGACGCGCAAGATGGTCGTCGGCGCGTCGATCTATCCCGGCATCATCGCGCTCATGGCCGTGTCGACCACGGTGTTCCTCCTCACCTTCGTGCTCCCCCGCTTCGCGGGCGTGTTCAAGGGCAAGGAGGAGGCGCTGCCCGGCCCGACCAAGTTCCTCATGGGCCTCTCGTCCTTCATGGTCGAGTGGTGGTGGCTGATCCTCGCGGCGACCGTCGCCTTCGCGATCGCGTTCTTCGCGTTCATCCGCACCGAGATCGGCGGCCTCTGGTGGGACCGCTTCAAGATCTCCGCGCCGCTCATCCAGCGCATGTTCCGCGCCCTCTACATCAGCCGCTCGCTGCAGACGATGGGCGAGCTCCTGAACGCGGGCGTCCCGATGCTCGACACCATCGCCATCACCGGCGACGTCTCGGGCAACCGGCACTACAAGCGCCTCTGGCGCTCGGTGTATGGCTCGGTCAAGCAAGGCAAGAAGGTGCAGACGCAGCTGCAGCGCAGCCCGCTGCTGCCACGCTCGGTCGTGCAGATGATCAGCGCCGGCGAGGAGTCGGGCAAGCTCGGCGAGGTGCTCGACGAGATCTCGGTCTTCTACGCGAAGGCGCTGAAGGACGCGATCAAGGCCGTCACGAGCATGATCGAGCCGATCATGATCGTCGTGATGGGTTCGGTCGTCGGCTTCATCGCCATGGCCATCATCCTGCCGATCTTCAAGATGTCGAGTCTCGTCTCGGGGCACTGAGGTACGACGATGCACGGGCTTCGCAACCACAACACCGCTCGCGCCCGCAGGGGCTTCACGCTCATCGAGACGGCGCTCGCGACCGTCATCGTGGGCACGGGCGTGCTCGCCATCGTGTCGGCGCACCAGGCGTTCTTCAAGCAGAACGAGTGGTCGACGCACGCGAGCACGGCGCAGCGGCTCGGCAACGAGATCCGCGAGCTGACGCTGCACATGCCGCGGCACGACCCCGTGACCGGCATGACGTTCTGGGGACCCGAGCCCAACGAGTTCGAACTCGAGGACTTCGACGACCTCGACGACTTCGACGGCGAGGAGGGCGACGGCGTCGTCTTCTCGGCGGCGCAGGGCAACGGCCCGATCAGCGCGCTCGGCTACCCGCTGACCGGCATGGAAGGCTGGTCGCAGCGCGTCACCGTCGAGAACGTCGATCCGTACAACCTCACCACCATCGTTCCCGACGGGACGACCGAGATGGTGCGGGTGCGCGTGATCGTCGAATACCAGGGCCCTGCCGACGAGGCGCCGCGTGAGATCACGCGCGTGACCTGGATCGCGCCCGGCTGAGGTGGATGAACGCGGATGGATTCATGGATGGTTACTCGTGAGGCGAAGGAGCGGAAGATGGATAGGTCTTGCCAGCACATGCACCGCAGGAAGCACGCGCGACGCGGCGTTGCCAGCGTCCTCGCCATGCTGTTCCTCGTGATCTTCGGTTCGCTCGCCGCGGCGATGGCGATCGTGGCGCAGGGCAACCTGCGCACCGCCGACAGCTCGCTGAAGGTGTCGCGCGCCCAGAGCGCCGCCGAGAGCGGGCTTGTGTTCGCCCAGCGGCGACTCGAGACCCAGACCGCGCGCTTCGTGATCACCAAGGGCGTCGTCGATGCCAGCTTCGCGGAGAAGCTGTGGATGGGCACCTGGACCAGCGGCGACGGCACCGTCACCATCAGCCCCGCGACCGATTTCAACGGACCTGCATCGCCGCTCGGCATCGCCGCGGCGGTGCGCGACGCCCACCTCGCCGACGCCAGCGCGTTCGCGCCCGCCGCCGAGCACCAGGGGCTTCCCGAGATCCTGCAGGATGGCACGCTCGTCACCGAGCCCGTCCGCCTCGAGCAGGGCAACGACCGCCTGTGGTTCCAGCTCATCTATGAGCCGATTCCGAACACCTCGAACGTGCGCGTGACCGCCATCGGAAACGACGGCGAGATCCGCCGCACGCTCTCGATGGAGTTCAAGCTCGGCAAGAAGATCGAGTACGCGGTCATCTCGCCGAACCGCATCATGATCGGCAAGAACGTGCTCGTGGAGGGCCCGCTCGGCACCCGCTACGGCACCAACCCCGGCGAACTCACCGCCGCGAACGGCGACCCGCTGGTCATGCGCTCGGACTTCCGCTACCTGACCACGTCGCTGACCACGAAGATCGACGCCCTTGCGATCGCGATCGCGGCGCATGACATCGATGGCGACGGCCGCCTGCGCCCGGCTCATCCGAGCGAGGGACAGGGCCTGGCCGGCGTCGGCGTGACCGACGAGGACGGCGACGAGTACGTCGACGACTTCGACTGCTTCCTGAGCGAGTACGACACCAACGGCGACGCGATGGTCGTGTGGGATCCGAGCCGCGCCAGCGCAGCGGGCGTCAGCGGCGCCGGCAGCGAGTTCGTCGGCATCGACAACCAGCTCGCCCGCCTGATCGACCTCTCCATGCCCGACCGCAACGAGGACGGCGTGGTCGACGCGCGAGACGTGCGCCTCGGCTACTCGGACGGCGTGCTCAACAGCTTCGATCACTATGCGAAGGTCAAGGGCCGCCTTGTCTTCGGCGTCGAGGAGCAGGCGTGGGAGTCGACCGCAGGAGACCACTGGCGCAACATCGCCCAGGGGCCCGTGCAGGTCGGCCGCGACGACGTGCCCGTCAAGTTCGGCGCGACGACCGAGGAGCTCCGCGTCGTGCAGACGTCGGACTTCACGCAGGCCGCCGCCTGGTACGCGGCGAACGTGCAGAACAACTTCGCCCAGCAGGTGACCGCGGGCGTCGCCGCCGGCGGCACCTTCACGGCTGCGTCGAGCGCGCCGTACGAGGCTGTGCCGTTCGGCTCGAGCGCGGCGTACGACTACTACCAGCGCCCGATCTACCAGAACATGGTCTTCCGCGACGTGAAGATCCCGAAGGGCACGAACGCGCTCTTCAAGAACTGCCGGTTCGAGGGAACGGTCTACATCGAGACCGAGACCGCCTGCAACGACGTGAACTGGAACTACACCGGCGCGCTGAAGCAGGTCGTGAGCGGCAGCACGGTGACGTATGAGCCTCGCTTCCCAGGCGTGACCGCGCAGCTCAACGGCAGCGCGCAGACGAACACGCGCCAGCACTCGAACTCGATCCGCTTCGATGGATGCACCTTCCTCGGCTCGATCGCGGGCGACACGCCCGCCGAGTACACCCACTGGCGCAACAAGATCCAGATCACGGGTTCGACGCGGTTCTACTCGGATCCGAACGACGCCGAGCTCGCACTGCAGCCCGATGGCTCGCAGCTCCGCGGCATCCTGAACTCGCTCGGAGCCGCCAAGCTCGACAACCTCCAGCGCAGCTCGATCATGATGCCGGGCTGGTCGGTCGACGTCGGCAACTTCACCAACCAGGTGAGCGCGGACCCCGACCTCACCGCGCGCGTCAAGCTCAAGGGCACGGTCATCGCCGGCATCATGGATATCCGCGGCACCGCCGATGTCCTTGGCACGCTGATGATGACGTTCCGCCCGATCCCGGGCGAGGGCCCGCTCTTCTACAACGGACAGCCCGAGGCGTTCAACACGACGCTCGGATACTTCGGCTCGCTCGACGGAGACGGCGAAGGCGCGCTGCCCGGCAGCTCGACCTTCAGCGGCTTCGGCGAGATCCGGCTGCGCTACGACCCCGACGCCAAGCTGCCCGACGGCATCCCCTGGCCGGCGTCGGTGGAGCCGGTCGCAGACAGCTATCGCGAGGGAGGTCGCGCATGAACCAGCTTCCACGCAACCGTGTCCGCCGCGCGCGCCGCGGCTTCTCGCTCATCGAAATGCTGGTCGCGCTCGCGATCTGCTCGGCGCTGCTCACGGCGACGCTCGTCTCGCTCTACGCGAGCTTCCGCGCCTACCAGTCGACCACCGAGCAGGCGTCGACGCACGTGATCGGCCGCGTGGTCATGCACCGCGTGATGGCGCTGGTCCGCAACGGCATCGGCTTCGGCCCCGTGCCCGAGGATCCGCGCGAGAACTCGATCGCGACCGACGAGATCACCTTCCTCGACGAGGATGAGCGCGAGATCACCCTCCGCCTCGACCGCACCCACAGCGTGCTGCTGATGCGCGTCGACGGTGGCCAGGAGCAGGTGCTCCTCGATGGCGTCTCCGGCCCGATCGACACCGACGGCACCCAGCTCGGCGCCTTCCAGCTCGAGTACGAGAACGGCTACAAGCTTATCAAGGCGAGCTTCGACCTCACGGTCGCCGCCGACGACACCGTGCAGGACCTCGCGATCGAAGGAAACGACGTGGTGCCCATCCGGCTCGTCGGCTCGACCGCACCGCGCCGCATCATCTGGTGACGCGCCGCTGAGCGCGCTCAGCCGCCGTGCAGCCGCGCCGCCTTTGCGCGCGCGTGGACTTCCTGCGTGAGCCGCATGAGCCGCTGGTGCGCGCCGATGTACTCGGGATGCTCGGCGTCGGCGCCCACGGGCACGGCGACCGGATCGCTCGGCTCGTAGCTGCCGTCCGGCTTCATCAGCCAGCGCTGGCGGCGATCGGTCAGGTGGAACTGCAGGATCTCCCACAGCCGCTCGCGGTGGCGACGCGCCTCGATGGGCGCGGCGCACTCGACGCGGGTGTTGAGGTTGCGGTACATCCAGTCGGCGCTGCCGATGTAGAAGTCGCCGTCGAGCGGGTCGGCCTCGCCGTTGCCGAACCAGAAGATGCGGCTGTGCTCGAGGAAGCGGCCGATGGTCGAGCTCACGCGGATGTTGTCGCTGAGCCCCTTCACGCCCGGGCGGATGCAGCAGAAGCCGCGCACGATGAGGTCTATCTGCACGCCCGCCGCCGACGCCTGGTAGAGCGCATCGGTGACGCTGCGGTCCTCGAGCTGGTTCATCTTGACGATGATGCGTCCCTTGCCGCCCGCGCGCGCGACCGCGGCCTCGCGCTCGACGAGCTCGATGAAGCGGCGCTTCATGGCGACGGGCGCGACGAGCAGCTTCTGGTACTCGCTCTGGCGGCTTCGGCCGGTCATGTAGTTGAAGAGCCCGATGAGGTCCTCGGTGATCGCGGGGTCGCAGGTGAGGAGCCCGAGGTCCTCGTAGAGCCGCGCCGTCTTCGAGTTGTAGTTGCCCGTGCCGACGTGGGCGTAGGAGCGGATGCCGCCCTGCTCCTGACGAACCACGAGGGCGACCTTCGTGTGGGTCTTGTAGCCGACGACGCCGTAGGCGACGTGCACGCCCGCGTCCTCGAGCTTGCGCGCCCAGAGGATGTTGCGCGCCTCGTCGAAGCGCGCGCGCAGCTCGACGAGCACGGCGACCTGCTTGCCGCTCTCGGCGGCGCGGATGAGCGAGGGGATGAACGGGCTGTCGCCACTGGTGCGGTAGAGCGCCTGCTTGATGGCGAGCACCTTGGGGTCGGCCGCGGCAGCCTCGATGAAGCGCTCGACCGAGTGGTCGAACGACTCATACGGGTGGTGCACGAGCAGGTCGCCCTCGCGGATGAGCGAGAAGATGTCGGAATCCTCGTCCTCGAGCCCGCTCGGCGCGACGGGCTTCCACTTCGGCCAGCGCAGCTCGTGGACGTCGAGGTCGGCGATCTCGTTGAGCGTACCCCAGTCGAGCATGCCGTCGGTGACGTAGAGGTCGTCGTCTGCGAGCTGCAGTTCGTCCTCGAGGAAGCGCATGATGCGCTCGTTCGGGCGGGCGCCGACCTCGAGGCGCACGACGCGCGCAAAGCGGCGCTCGCGGAGCTGCTGCTGGATCTGCTCGAGCAGGTCTTCGGCGTCCTCGTTGTCGCGCTCGGTCTCGGCGTTGCGGGTGACGCGGAACGGCAGCACCTCGAGGATCTCCATCCCGGGGAAGAGGTCGTCGAGGTTGTGGGCGATGATGTCCTGCAGCGAGATGAAGCGCCGCGATGATCCGAAGCGGTAGAGCTTGCCGCCGATCTCGGGGATCTTCACGCGCGCGAAGAGCGCCTCGCTCTCGCCCGGGCGCCGCAGCAGGATGCCGAGCGAGATCGACATGTTGGAGATGAACGGGAAGCGGTGCCCGGGATCGACCGCGAGCGGCGTGAGGATCGGGAAGATGTTGCGCCGGTACCACTGCTCGGCCTCGACGCGCTCGGCGTCGGTGAGCTCGGTCCAACCGAGGAGCTCGATCGACTCGTGGCGGAGGAGCGGCTGCAGCGTGTCGCGGAAGGCGCGGGTCGCCGTCTCGGTCTCGCGGAGCACGCGCTCGCGGATGAGCGCCATCTGCTCCTGCGGCGAGAGCGGCTCCCACGGCGGGCTGCCGACGCCGGCGTCGATCTGGCGGCGGATGCCGCCGACGCGCTTCATGAAGAACTCGTCGAGGTTCGAGCCGAAGATGGCGAGGAAGCGCACGCGCTCGAGGAGCGGGTTGCGCGGGTCGGTCGCCTGCGCGAGCACGCGGTGGTTGAACTCGAGCCACTGCAGGTCGCGGTTCAGGAAGCGCGAGGGATCGTCGGGGCCGATCGGAGTGAGCTCGTTCGGTGACTGTGGGCGCTTCTCGTGCATGCGTTGGGTCGCGTCGCTCATGAGTGGGGTCGGTCTGAGGCCGGTCGGGCAGGCGCGGCGAGCCGCACGATCGCGGTGCAGCGCGGCGCCTCGGTCACGCGCACCCATTCGAGGTGCACGGCGGGGATGTTGCGTGACAGTTCCGCGGAAAGGCGGTCGGCGATGTGGCGGGCGAGAGCTTCGGCGGTCGGGTTGACGCGGTCGAAGGGCGCCGTCTCGTTGAGGTTGCCGTCGCGGAACGGCGCGATGGTCGCCGAGAGCATGCGCTCGACGGCATGGAAGTCGCAGAGGAGCTCCTCGCCGTCGAGGCGTTCGCCTGCGACCGAGACCACGACCCTCCAGTTGTGCCCGTGCAGCCGCTCGCGCTCGCCCATCAGGACGATCGCATGCGCGGCTGCGAACTCGCATTCGACCTCCAGTGCGAATGGTGCGGGTGCGAGGGGGGATGGGCTCGTCTGGGACGCCATCGGCGGGACCGAGTGTATCGCGGAGAACCCGCAGGATTTACGGGGCTTTCGGAGCGCGACGGGCACGCCGCCCCCGCCGTACACTCGCCTCCCACGGTTCACCGAAGGATCCCCCAGCATGTCCTCCCCCGCTTCCAGCCACGCCTCCGACGACGCCCCCCTGATGCTCTCCGTTTCCGGTGCCCGAGGGATCGTGGGTCGCACCATGACCCCCGTCGTCGCGGCGACCTTCGCTGGCGCGTTCGGGTCGCACATCCGCACCCTGGTCGCGGGGCGACGCCCGAAGCTGGTGGTGGCGCGCGATGGGCGCTACGGCGGCGAGGCGCTTGCGCGCGCGGTGCAGGGTGCGCTGGCGTCGGTCGGCTGCGACGTGGTCGACATCGGCGTGGCGATGACGCCGACCGTGGGCCTCATGATCAAGGCGCTCGGCGCGGACGGCGGCATGGCCGTCACCGCGAGCCACAACCCGATCGAATGGAATGGGCTCAAGTGCCTCGACGGCGACGGGCTCGCGCCGCCGAAGCCCGTGGCCGAGGCGATCATCGCCCGCTTCAAGGCCGCCGACATCGCCTTCGCGAAGCCGCTTGAGATCGGCTCGATCACGACCGATTCGACCGCCGCGAGGCGGCACGTCGATCGCGTCCTCGCCGTGACCGGCGCCGCCGAGCGCGTGCGCGCGAAGAAGCTGCACGTCGTCCTCGACAGCGTGAACGCATCGGGGTGCGAGGGCGGGCGCATGATGCTCGACGCGCTCGGATGCGGCGTGACCCACATCTACGGCGAGATGACCGGCATCTTCGGGCACACGCCCGAGCCGACCGCAGAGAACCTCGGCGAACTCGCGGCGAAGGTGCGCGGGACGGCGGGCGCCGCCTGCGGCTTCGCGCAGGATCCTGACGCCGACCGACTGGCGATCGTCGACGAGAACGGCCGCTACATCGGCGAGGAGTACACGCTGGTCCTCGCCGCGCAGCGCATGCTCGAGCTCCGCGGGCCGTTCGCGCTGGCGGCGAACCTCTCGACCTCGCGCATGATCGATGACATCGCCGCGAAGTTCCCCGGCGCGGTCGTCCACCGCACCGCCGTCGGCGAGGCGAACGTGGTGAGCGCGCTCAAGCCCGCGAAGGGCCTGCTCGGTGGCGAAGGCAACGGCGGCGTGATCGTGCCCGAGGTCTGCTGGGTGCGCGATTCGCTGAGCGCGATGGCGCTCGTCCTCGACCTGATCGCCAGCCGCGGCGAGCCGCTGTCGAGGATCGTCGACGGGCTGCCCCGCTACGCGATCGTGAAGACGAAGCTCGACCTTGCGTCGATCGGCGGGCTCGCCGCCGTCGCGCCCGCGCTCGCCAAGCTGAAGACGGCGTTCGCGAAGGAGCGCGTGAGCGACGTCGACGGCGTCCGCATCGACTTCACCGATGGCTGGGTGCACGTCCGCGCCTCGAATACCGAGCCGATCGCGCGCATCATCGCCGAGGCGCCCACCCGTGGGCGCGCCGAGGCACTCGTGCAAGCCGCCGCCACCGCCGCTGGGCTCTGAACCCCGCCGCCGTGTCCGCGTTTCCAGCCGTTAGGATGTCCGCATGCGCCTGTCCGCCCCACTCGTCCCCGCAGCGCTCCTTCCCGCGCTTCTCCTCGCGGCTCTCGTCGCGCTACTCATGGGCGGATGCGAGACGGTCCGCCGCGACCCGACCAAGGCGACGCGCCTCTACCCGTTCAACCTGCCGCAGGAGCGGGTGGCGAACGTGCAGGTCTTCAACGACGGCGACGCGATGCTCATCGTGAACGCCACCACCGAGAGCTGGAAGCAGGCCGACCTCTGGCTCAACCAGCGCTACCTCCATCGCATCGACCAGCTCGCGTCCGGGCAGACGCTCCGCATTCCTCTCGACCAGTTCTGGGATGTGCGCGGCGAGGGCCCGTTCCCGGGCGGACTGTTCCGCTACTACCCGCCGACGCCGATCCGACTGGTGCAGATCCAGGTCGCGCCCGACCAACCGCTGGTCGGGTTCAAGGCGATTCCCACCGAGCGCGAGCTCGACCAGTCGCAACTCAAGAGATCCTGACGGACGGAAGGAGCGCGCGAGCATGCTGCATTCCGGGGACCCGCTGAAGGCCGCGCAGGCTGTCGTGGTCTCGTGGTACGGCGTGCTGTTCGACCGCGACCGCCGGGCGCTCCGCGCGGCCACGCGCGAGACGCTGGCGCGCTGGAACGTGGCCGTCACCGACGAGGAGCTCGCCGCGACGCGCGGCCCGTCGGGTCGACCGCACCTCGAGCGGCTGCTCTCGATCTCGCGGGTCGCCGAGGCGTTCCGTCAAAGGCAGCGTCGCTGGGCGCAGGACGACGACTTCGAGACCATGGCGCGCGACCTTGCCCCGCGCATGCGCGCCGCCGCAGAGGCGACCACCGATCCGGAGGCCGACGCCGCCGCGCTGCTCGGCGCCCTGCGCGCGCGCGGGATCCGCACCGCAGCGATCTGCTGCGCTCCGAAGCGCGTCGTCGCAGCGCAGATCGAGGCGCTTGCGCGGCACGGCGTGGTACTCGATTGCCTCGTGACCGCGGATGAGGCGCGCGAGCCTGCGCCGGCGCCCTGGGCGCTCTTCGAGGCGCAGCGGCTCCTGGGCGTGGACGACCCAGCGGCGGTCTTCTCCATCGACGACACCCCTCCCGGCTGGAGCGCCGCGCGCAACGCCGGCGCCCGCGCGGTGGCGCTTCTCCGCGAGGGTTCGCCAACGGGCGACGCGCAGGTCGTCCTTCGATCGCTCGATGAGCTGCGCCGCGAATCGGCGGAGTGACGGGGCGCGAAGCCCCGCCCGTGATCATCGTCTGGCTCAAGCGCGACCTGCGAATCGAAGACCACGCACCGCTTGCGGAAGCCGCGGCGCGTGGTGCGCTCGACGGCGTTCCCATGATCGCGCTCTACCCCTTCGAGCCCGACGTCTGGCGCGCGCCCGACGCCGACGCCTCGCACCTCGCCTTCGTGCGCGAGTGCCTTGCCGAACTCGATGCGCGGCTGCGCGAGCGCGGCGGGCGGCTCGTGTACCGGCTCGGCGAGATGCCCGACGTGCTCGAGCGGCTGCACCTAGAGGAACCGATCGACGCGCTGCTCGCCCATGAAGAGACGGGAAACGCGATCACGTACGCCCGCGACCTGCGGGTGGCGCGCTGGTGCCGCAAGCGCGGCGTCCTGTTCCGCGAGTTCCGCCAGCACGGCGTGCTGCGCCCGAACCCAGGGCGCGACGGCTGGGCCGAGCGCTGGGAGCGGCACATGCGGCTGCAGCGGATCGATGCGCCCGAGCGGTTTCTCGATGTCGGGCAAGAGCGCGTGCCGACGGGCTCGCTCGAGCTCGCGGACGAGCTGGCGGAGGTCACGCGGCTCGGTCCCGATACACGCGCCGCGCTCCGGCAGCGCGGCGGCGAGCGCGCGGCGGTCGAGCTCCTCACCAGTTTCCTGATGGAACGCTGCCCGGACTATCGCGAGACGATGGGCTCGCCTGTGCGTGCGTGGGACACCTGCTCGCGGCTCTCGCCGCACCTGGCGTGGGGCTCGCTGAGCGTGCGCCGCGCATACCACGGCGCACGGCGCCGGCTCGGGCAGCTCGACACGCTCGGCGAGGATGACCCGCGCTGGGCGAACTCGATCCGCAGCTTCCTGTCGCGGCTGTCGTGGCACTGCCACTTCATCCAGAAGCTCGAGGACGAGCCAGACATCGAGTCGCGCTGCATGGCGCGGTCGTGTGAATCGCTGCGCGACGGACTCGACGCGGAGATCGCTGCGGAACGGCTGGCGGCGTGGCAGACGGGACGCACGGGTTACCCGATGATCGACGCCTGCATGCGCGCGCTGGTCGCGACCGGCTGGATCAACTTCCGCATGCGGGCGATGCTCGTAAGCTTCGCGAGCAACCACCTGTGGCTCGACTGGCGCGGCTTCGCGCCGTGGCTCGGGCGGCAGTTCCTCGACTACGAACCGGGCATCCACTACCCGCAGGTGCAGATGCAGTCGGGGACGACGGGCATCAACACCGTGCGCATCTACTCGCCGCGCAAGCAGGTCGAGGACCACGATCCGCGCGGCGAGTTCATCCGCCGCTGGGTGCCCGAACTCGCGCGCGTGCCCGACGAGTACCTCGCAGAGCCGCATCTCATGCCGGACCTGCTGCAGGCGATGGTCGGCTGCACGATCGGCGTCGACTACCCCGCGCCGATTGTCGAGCATCGCGCGGCGTACCGCCACGCCCAGGAGCGCATCTTCGGCGTGCGCGGCACGGCGGAGGCGCGCGCAGAGGCGCGTGCCGTGTTCGTGAAGCACGGGAGCCGGAAGAAGCGGAGGTAGGCGACCGTACCGCCGATCCGGCGCGAAGCGCCGGGTGGCACGCGGGGCGAAGCCCCGTGCTCGCTTGCGCATTGATCGGGTTCTGAGCGGTGGAATATGTGAGCACCAGCGAGAAGCGCGATACCTGTATCCGCGCGCCACCGCTCAGAACGAGCCCTCCACATCCAACGGGCACGAGGCTGGCGCTGCCGCGCCAGCCCTGCGTGCCACCCGACCGCCTCTGGCGGTCGGATTGGTGCTCATACCGCAACAGCGAGCAAAGGCGACGCACCTGATCCGAGCTCCGCTCGGGTCAGCGCGTCGCCAGTTGCGAGCGCTCAAGCTTGAGCGGTCGCGGCTGCGGCCGCTCCCTCTGGACGTACGTACCGCCAAAGCGAGCAAAGGCGACGCACCTGATCCGAGCTCCGCTCGGATCAGCGCGTCGCCAGTTGCAAGCGCTCCACCTTGAGCGGTCGCGGCTGCGGCCGCTCCCTCTGGTGCTCAAATCGCCAGTCGCGAGCGCTCAACCAAGACCGAGCCGCGCCTTCTTCGCTTCCCACTCGGCGTTCTCGCGCTTGTTCTCCGTCGCGAGAGGCTTCCCCGAGCGGATCGCGTCGATCTCGAGACCGGTCAGGTGCATCGCGTTCAGGCGGTAGTCCTCGAACGCCTCGCAGGCGACGGGCACGATCGGCTTGATCAGCTCGTACATCGCCTTCGCGTAGTCCTGGATCTCGATCTGCGCGTGCGGATCCATGCGCAGCGACAGGAAGTGGAAGATATTGTGCAGGTCGCACTTCCAGTACCACTCGGTGTAGACCGACACGGGCAGCACCGCGCGGGCGAGCTCGCGGGCGACGCCCTTCTCGGTGAGCTCGAGGTAGCGCTGGTAGTTCGCCTCGGCGTTCTCGAGGAGCTTCAGGAAGTCCTCTGCGGTACCGGCGTCGATCGGGCCCTCGCCGCCCTGGCGGTTGGTCTTCGACTGCTTGCGCACGTTGTCGATGTCGGGACGGTAGAAGCGATCGGGCATGATCGAGTAGCGCGCGCTGTACTCGTTCACGTTCGCGGTGCGGTGGCGGATCCACTGGCGCGCGATGAAGATCGGCATCGCGATGTGGAACTTGAACTCGACCATCTCGAACGGCGTCGAGTGGCGGTGGCGCATGAGGTAGCGGACGAGGCCGCGGTCCTCGCTGACCATCTTCGTCCCCTGCCCGTAGGAGACGCGCGCCGACTGGACGATCGCGCTATCGGCGGTCTGCCCCTCGGGGACGAGCCGCGGCATGGCATCGACGAGGGCGATGAACCCGTGCTGGTGGATCGGGATGTTCCAGCGGCTCGCGCCGTCCATCACGTCGCGCAACGGCGTCTCGGGGAGCATCTTCTGGATCGGCGCAACACCCACCGAGGTGGAGGCGGAAACGGCGGTCGCGGCAGCGTCGGACACGGCTTCAGGCATGCACGGAATGTAGCAAGCACGGGGGGCGGGAAACGGCTGTGGACAAGCTGCCCTCAGCCCTTCCGCAGCCGCTCGACCATGGCAAAGAGCCACTGTCCGACGGTCGTGGTCGTCCCCTGCAGCGTCGGCTTCCCCTTCGAGCGGAGGATCGGCTGCACGTCTCGCACCGCCGGCCACTCGACCTCGAAGGCATCGAAGATCTCGTCAACATTCGGCGCGGGCGGGAGTTCGGTCACGCCGAGCGCTGCGGCGCGCGTCGCGGGGTAGCCGTCGCCGGCGGTCGACAGCGCGTCAGGCGGCGTGAACGCGCGCAGCTCGGCCTCGGTCAGCGGATAGCCGCCGAAGCGGTCGGCGTACGCGAGGCACGCCCAGGCGAGCTCCCGCAGCCGGGCGTCGGTCACCGCTGCGTCGCGGCGCACGTTGCCGACCATCTGCCAGGAATACACCGTCATCGCCGCCACGGGGATGGCGAGCGCGACGATCACGGTCCAGAACGCTGCCTTGCCTCGCATGGTTCACATCCGCGCGTTCGTGAGCTTGATGCGCTGCTTCTTGCCGCGCGGATCGGCCTCAGGCACCGCCGACAGCAGCGCCTGCGTGTACTCGTGCCTCGGGCTCTTGATGATCTCATCGCGCGAGCCTTCCTCGACGATCTTGCCGTTGTACATCACCGCGATCCGGTCGCAGATGTGGTGGATCACCGCCATGTCGTGCGAGATGAACAGGTACGACAGCCCCATCTCCTGCTGGAGATCGGCGAGCAGGTTGAGGATCTGCGACTGGATCGAGACATCGAGCGCGCTGGTCGGCTCGTCGCAGACGATCAGCCGCGGGTTCAGGCTGAGCGCGCGGGCGATGCCGATGCGCTGGCGCTGCCCGCCGCTGAACTCGTGCGGGTAGCGGTCTGCCGCCTGCTTCCACAGCCCGCACTTGACGAGCAGTTCCTCGACGCGCGCACGCGTCTCGTCGTCGCCTTGCGTCAGCCCGTGCACCTCGAGCGGCTCGCCGATGATGCGCCCGACGCGCATGCGTGGGTTCAGGCTGCCGCCCGGATCCTGGAAGATGATCTGCATCTCGCGTCGCAGCTTGCGCATCTCGAGCGCGCCGGCGCCGAGCACGTCCTTGCCGTCGAAGCGCACCGTGCCGCCCGAGTTGGGGATGAGGCGCAGGATCGAGCGACCGACGGTGGTCTTGCCGCAGCCGGATTCGCCGACGAGCCCGAGGGTCTCGCCTCGGCGCACGAAGAAGCTCACGTCGTCGACCGCCTTCACGTGCCCGACCGTGCGCTGCAGGATGCCCCTGCGCACGGGGAACCACGTCTTGAGGTTCTTCACCTCGAGAAGGATCGGCTGGTCGGACTTCGCGGCGCTGGTCATGGCAGCGCGGATGCTACCCGCTGCCTGCGGCGCGGGAAGCGATTTTCCGCGGGTTTCACGCGCTCACTGGCCCGTGCAAGGCACCATGACCTGCACCACGCGCCCATCGGGAATGGTGATGGTCAGCGGCACCTCGATCACGCCGAACGTGCGGCGCCGGCCGCGCTGCGCGCCCATGCCCTCGGCCGCGCGCGCGAAGCGGGTGTACATCTCGTCGACGCTACCGACGGGCTGGTTGAAGATCTGGGTGATCGCGCTGCCCTTCGGAAGCTCGGGCGCGAGATCGCTGCCTTCGGTGAGCTCCTCGATGAGCACGCCGCGACGGAACGGCACGCCGAGCGCTCGCGCGCGATCCTCGGTGGCGGTCGCGATCGAGGCGATGCCCGCCCGCTTGAGCGCATTGGTCAGGTTGAAGGGGATGTTGGCGTTGACGTCGAGTTCCGCAAGCGTCGCCTGCAGCTCGATGCGCTCTCCACCAACGTCGCGGAGGCGCCACACCTCGAAGCGCACGGAGTCTCCTGGGCGTCGCGATGACACGACCGCGCGCACGGCGTCGTCGTTGCCGACCTTCTGTCCATCGATCGACATGATGATGTCGCCCGGGCGGAAGCCGGCCTCATCGGCGGGCGAGTTCGGCGAGATGCGGCCGAGGACCGCGCCCTCGCCCTTGAACGCCTCCGCAGCCGCGCTCATCGCGGCCGCCTCGTTCTCGTCCGGCGAAAGCCGGAACCCAGAGCGCGCCTCCTCAAGGCTGATCACGGCGACGCCGAGGTAGCCCTTGCGGACCTCGCCGGTCTCGATGATCTGGGTCACGGTCGACTCGATCATCGACATCGGGATGGCGAGCCCGATGCCCGCGAACTGCGCCTGCCCGACCGCGTTCCCCGAGTTGGTCGCGATCGCCGTGTTCATGCCGATCACGCGTCCCCGCACATCGGTCAGCGGTCCGCCCGAGTTGCCGGGATTGATCGCCGCATCGGTCTGGATGAAGTTCTGGTAGTCGATGTTGTCGAGCGCGGTGCTCCGGCCGAGGCCCGAGACGATGCCCGCCGACATCGAGAAGCGGAAGTCGAATGGCGAGCCGAAGGCGTAGACCATGTCGCCCTGCGCGACCATCGACGAGTCGCCGCGCTCCGACGGATGGAGTCCGCCAGGAGCGACCTTGATGACGGCGATGTCGGTGCGGAGGTCGAGTCCGACGAGCTCTGCGTCGCGCAGCTCGCCATCGAAGAACTGGACCTGCAGGCGGTTCGCACCGTCGACCACGTGCGCGTTGGTGACGATGTGCCCTTCGTCATCCCAGATCCAGCCCGAGCCGCTCGACGCGAACGGGGCCATGAACTGGCGGCGCTGCATGGTGTTCAGCGCGCTCACGTGGACAACGCTCGGCTCGACGAGGCGCGCGATCGCGCGGTGCGCGCGGTTGATCTGCTCGAGAAGCGGCACATGCGGCGCAAGCGCGCTCGCGGCGCCGTCGGCATCGCGGCCTGACGGCACGGTCGTCCGCGGACGGAGCGCGTCGTCGAGCGGGTCGCGCGCGCCTTCCTGCGCGAGGACGTCGCCCGCCTGCCGGGCGAGGCCGACGGGCGTGATGTCGACGCCCTGCGCCAGAACCCGCGAAGCCTCTGCGATCTCCGCGCTCGCGCGGGCGTCGTTCGCACGACGCACGGCCATCGGCGCAACGACCAGCGCCACGCCTCCTGCGACCAGGACCACGATGCTCGGACCGAGATAGGGAAGGTTCTTCATGAGCGGCAAACCCGGATCTGGTTCAAACGGCTGGGGCTACGCGGGCGGTTCTTCGCCCTCTCCACCTGGAAGTTGCGGGGCAGTTGCGGGAAAGACGCGGGCCAGATGCTCAGCCGCGGCCGATCCGTCGGAAGAACTCCGCTCGCTGTTCGTCGGAGAGCGCGTACGGATGCTCGCCGAGCGAACCCGATCGCACGCGGTCCTTCCATGTATCGGCCATCTCGGAGAGCGCCTTGCCCAGCGCGACGATCGGCAGCGCAAACGGCGGCTGGCGATCGGTAAGACCGAGAAGGTCGTGGGTGACGACGACCTGCCCGTGGCAGACGGGGCCAGCGCCGCAGCCGATGACGGGCACGCGGGAGCGGCGGACGATCTCCTCGGTGACCTCGACGGGGGTTGCCTCGACGAGCAGCATGGTGGCGCCCGCAGCGAGCATGGCGTCAGCATCGGCGACGATCTTCAGCGCCTCGTCGGCGGTCTTGCCCGCGGCGACGTAGCCACCGACCTGCTTCGCATGCTGCGGACGCGAACCGATGTGAGCGACCACGGGGATGCCCGCCCGCGCCATCTTGGCGACGACCGGCGCGAAGGACGCGTCGACCTCGAGCTTGACCACGTCGGCCTGCCCCTCGGTCATGAAGCGACCCGCGTTCTTGACGGCCTCGTCCTCGCTCGCCTGGTAGCTCATGAACGGCATGTCCGCCATCACGAGGCAGCGCGGCGCGCCGCGCTTGACCGCCGCGGTGAGCGTGACGAGGAAGTCGAGCGGCGCGTGCAGCGTGTTCGGGTAGCCAAGGATGACCTCGGCCGCGGTGTCGCCGACCAGGAGGACGGGCACACCCGCGCGCTCGAGCCAGCGGGCGGTCGTCGCGTCGTAGCACGTGAGCGCAGCGAAGTTCCGCCGCTCGCGCATGGCGCGCTGGAGCGAGCGAACGGTCACGGGCGCGACTGTTGGATCCGGACCAACCCAGGAGGAGGCCTCGGCGGGCTTCAGGTCGGGGAGCGGTCGGGTCGGCTGCATGGGAGGGGCATCATAGATCGCCCGCCCCCCCGCTACATCCGCCGCGAGAGGTTCGGCACCATGTTGTCGCGGCCGCAGACGATCCAGTCGGCGATCTCGACCGCTTCCGAGAAACTCTCGCGCGCCGCCTCCAGATCGAAGCATGGGCTCATGACCTGCCCTGCGTCGAGGTGCTCGACGGTCGGAACGGCGTCGCCGGCGAGGAGCGTCGTGGCGCCCGCAGAGGGCAAAAGCAGCCCGCAGAGCCCTGGCGTGACTCCGTAGAGCGGGAAGAGATCGACGCCGGTGGCAAGCTTGTCGGGAGCAGCGACCGTGCGCTGGATGACGGCGACTTCGTGCGAGAGGGTCTTGGCGAGATCGTGGTCGCCCGCGTCGTGCGCCTCCTTCAGCGAGGCGACGAGCTGGACGCCGATCGCCTCGCGTTCACGCTCGGCGACGAGCCACTGCGCCTTGTCGAAGGCGAGGAGCCCTCGGCGGTGGATCGGGTTCAGGCAGGTGAGGAAGACATGCGTGAGAAGCGACGGATCGACGAGGATCTTGGCCGAGCCCGCCACGATGAGCGACGTGGTCGCGTGCGCCGGGCGCAGCGCGCCCCGCTCGCCCCAATGCGGGTTCGAGGCCATGGTGCCGATGGAGATGACGCGGATCGATGCGGACATGTGGCTGAGTTGCTCCGCCTACTCCACGAGCCCATCGCGCGCGAGCTTGCCGATCGGATTGGTGGGATCGCGCCGCTTGGCGCGGAGGGCCTCGACGACCGCGGGCGGCACGAGGGTCGCGAGCGCGTCGAGCGAGCCGCCGAGCGCGGCGATCTGCTTGATCAGGCTCGAGCTCGTGTAGGCGAAGCTCTCGCCGGTCACGATGAAGACGGTCTCGATGCCGGCGACCTGGCGGTTGGTGATCGCGAGCTGGCACTCGCTGGCGAGGTCGGTGATGTTGCGGATGCCGCGCACGATCGCACAGGCGCCGACCTGCTTGGCGTAGTCGACGGTGAGGCCGGTGTAGTGCT